>JBEEPJ010000119.1:0-6523 GCA_041191165.1 Bacteroidota bacterium
GCGGCGCCATCGACGACAATGTCTCCCGCGCGAAGGAGGTGAAGGAGCACTACCTGCGCAACGCCCTGACCCAGCTGGGCAAGGGTGCGCCCATCGCCCGGCCCGAGACCGCGGCCATGGGCTGCTCCATCAAGCGCCAGTAAGCGAACCCGGGGCCGCTGTCAGAGCGGCAGGTTGCCGTGCTTGCGCCGTGGGCGCGCCACGGCCTTGTTCTCGAGCATGGTGAACGCCGAGATGAGGCGGGAGCGGGTGTCGCGGGGAGAGATGACCTCGTCCACGTAGCCCCGGGCCGCGGCGTTGTACGGGTGGGCGAAGAGCTCGGCGTACTCGGCCTCCTTCGCTGCCCACTCGGCCGCGGGGTCGGCGGCCTCGGCGATTTCCTTGCGGAAGATGATTTCCGCGGCCCCCTTGGCGCCCATCACCGCGATCTCCGCCGTAGGCCAAGCATACACCATGTCCGCCCCGATGTGGCGGCTGTTCATCACGTCGTATGCCCCGCCGTAAGCCTTGCGGGTGATGACCGTGATGCGCGGCACCGTGGCCTCGCTGAAGGCGTACAGGAGCTTGGCGCCGTTGGAGATGATGCCATTCCATTCCTGGTCGGTGCCGGGCAGGAAGCCGGGCACGTCCTCGAACACCAGCAACGGCACGTTGAAGGCATCGCAGGTGCGGACGAAGCGGGCGGCCTTGTTGGAGGCCTTGATGTCGAGCACGCCCGCGAGGAACGCCGGCTGGTTGGCGACGATGCCGATGCTTCTGCCGGCCAAACGCGCAAACCCACACACGATGTTCTCGGCGTAGTCCCGATGGACTTCGAGGAAGGTGCCGGCATCGGCGACCGCCGCGATGACCGACCGCATGTCGTACGGTTGCTGCGCGCTCGCGGGGATGATGCTTTCGAGCGCCGGGCGGTCCTCGTCGGCGGGGGCGTAGGGCACGTGGGGCGGCCGCTCCTCGCAGTTGGACGGGAGGTACGACAGGGTGCTGCGGATCATGCCGATGACGGCCGCCTCATTCGCCCCGGTGAAGTGGGTGACCCCCGACTTGGAGGCGTGCGTCCGCGCGCCGCCCAGCTCCTCGCTCGTCACCTGCTCGTGCGTGACCGTCTTGACCACGTTGGGACCCGTCACGAACATGTAGCTCGTCCCCTCCGCCATGTAGATGAAGTCCGTCAGCGCCGGGGAATACACCGCCCCGCCGGCACACGGTCCCAGGATGGCACTCAGCTGCGGAATGACCCCGCTCGACTGCACATTCCGGTGGAAAATATCCGCATAACCCGCCAGCGACACGACCCCTTCCTGGATGCGCGCGCCGCCGCTGTCGTTGAGCCCGATGACCGGAGCGCCATTCTGCAAGGCCAAATCCATGACCCGACAAATCTTCTCCGCATGCGCCTCCGCGAGCGAACCGCCCAGCACCGTGAAGTCCTGCGAGAAGACGTACACCAGCCGGCCATCGATGCGCCCGTATCCCGTCACCACCCCGTCGCCCAGGAACCGCTGCTTGTCCAGCCCGAAGTTCACCGAGCGGTGCTGCACCAGCATGCCCAGCTCCACGAACGTATCGGGGTCGAGCAGCAGGTCGATGCGCTCCCGGGCGGTGAGCTTGCCCTTGGCGTGCTGGGCTTCGATGCGGGCGGTGCCCCCGCCCCGCAGGGCTTCCTGCCGCAGCGCCTCGAGGCGGGCAGCGGGCGAGACCGGGGAAGCAGCGGCGGACGACGGCGCGGCGGATGGGCGGGAGGTGGGCGTTTCCATGGGCGATGAATTCCCTGCGAAACTACGGCGGAAGACCCCCTGGTGCGGCAGCAAGGGGCGTTGCGGTGGGGGTTTTTGGTGGTAAATTTGGCCTGCGAAAATCCGATCATGCACAGATCCCATACCTGCGGAGAGCTCCGCCTCCAAGATGCCGGCAAAACGGTGACCCTCAGCGGCTGGGTGCAGCGCGCGCGCGACCTCGGCGGCATGACGTTTGTGGACCTGCGCGACCGGTACGGCCTGACGCAGCTGGCTTTCAACATGGACGCCCGCCCGGAACTGTGCCAGCAGGCCCGCAAACTGGGACGCGAATTCGTGGTCAAGGCCACGGGCACGGTGCGCGAGCGGGAGTCGAAGAACGCGGCGATGCCCACGGGCGACATCGAAATCGACGTGCTGCACCTCGAGCTGCTCAACGCGAGCCGCACGCCGCCGTTCACCATCGAGGACGCCACGGACGGCGGTGACGACCTGCGCATGCAGTACCGCTACCTGGACCTGCGGCGCAAGCCGGTGCAGCAGAATCTCATGCTCCGCCACCGGCTCAGCATGGAGACGCGCAAGTACATGGACAGCCTCTCCTTCATCGAGGTCGAGACGCCGGTGCTCATCAAGTCCACGCCGGAAGGGGCGCGCGACTTCGTGGTGCCCAGCCGCATGAACCCGGGCCAATTCTACGCCCTGCCCCAGAGCCCGCAGACGTTTAAGCAGCTGCTGATGGTCAGCGGCTTCGATCGTTACTATCAGATTGTCAAGTGTTTCCGGGATGAGGACTTGCGGGCGGATCGCCAGCCGGAGTTCACCCAAATCGATTGTGAGATGGCCTTCGTCGAGCAGGAGGACATCCTCAACACGTTCGAGGGCCTGGTGCGCCACCTGTTCCAGGCGGTGCTCGGGGTCGCGCTCGAGGCGTTTCCGCGCATGACGTTCGATGAGGCCATGCGCCGCTATGGCAACGACAAGCCGGATGTGCGCTTCGGGATGGAGTTCGTCGACTTCGCCGAGGTGGCCCGCGGCAAGGGATTCCCGGTGTTCGACGACGCGGAGGCGGTGTTGGGCATCTGCGTGCCCGGAGCGGCCGGGATGACCCGCAAGGAGATCGACGAGATCACGGAGTGGGTCAAGCGGCCCCAGATCGGCGCGAAAGGCCTCGTGTATTGCCGCTTCGGGGAGGACGGCACCCCCAAGTCCAGCGTGGACAAGTTCTACGACGCCGCCGACCTCCAGCGCTGGGGGGCACACGCCGGCGCCGCCCCCGGCGACCTGCTGCTGCTGCTCTCTGGCGGGCTCGACGCCACCCGCAAGCAACTCAGCGAACTCCGGTTGCACATGGGTTCCCGCTTGGGCCTGCGCGACCCCAAGGTCTTCCGCCCGCTGTGGGTCCTCGACTTCCCGCTGCTCGAATGGGACGAGGAAAGCGGTCGCTACCACGCCATGCACCACCCCTTCACGTCCCCCAAACCCGATCACCTCGCCCTCATCGACACCGATCCCGGGGCCGTGCGCGCGAACGCCTACGACATGGTCATCAACGGCGTGGAAGTGGGCGGAGGGTCGATTCGGATCCACGACCGGGAGGTGCAGGCGCGGATGTTTGACCTGCTGGGCTTTACGCCGGAACAGGCGGAGGCCCAGTTCGGATTCCTGCTCAATGCCTTCACGTACGGTGCGCCCCCGCACGGCGGGCTGGCCCTGGGCTTCGACCGCCTGTGCTCCCTGCTCGGCGGCAGCGACAGCATCCGGGACTTCATCGCCTTCCCCAAGAACAACAGCGGGCGCGATGTGATGATCGATGCGCCCAGCCCCATCGACGAGGCACAGTACAAAGAGCTTCACCTGCGGTCCACCGCCCCCTGAGGCGGCCCGCTTCCCCCCTTCTCACTTCTCCATTCTCATTTCTCCATTCTCACTCCCCATGTATCCAGCCGAAATCGTAGCCCCCATGCGCGCCGACCTCACCCAGGTCGGATTTGACGAACTCACCACCGCAGCGGAAGTCGATGCTGCGCTGGCCCTGCCCGGAACGACGATGATCGTGCTCAACAGCGTATGTGGCTGTGCCGCAGGGTCGATGCGTCCGGCGGTGAAATTGGCCATCCAACACGCCACGCGCCCGCAGCACTTGACCACGGCCTTCGCCGGCGTGGACCGCGAGGCGGTGGACCGGGCACGCCAGTACATGCTGCCCTATCCGCCCAGCTCGCCTTGCGTCGCCCTGTTCAAGGACGGTCGCCTCGTGCACATGGTAGAACGCCACCACATCGAGGGCCGCAGTGCCGCGATGATCGCCGAGCACCTGCAAGCCGCCTTCGACGAGTACTGCGCCAACTGATTTTCCGAGCGGCATGGCACGCATCCTGACGGGCATCCAGAGCACCGGAACGCCGCACCTGGGCAACCTTTTGGGGGCCATCCGGCCGGCCATTCAGATGGCCCATTCGCCTGAAAATGAGTCGTTTCTGTTCATCGCAGACCTGCATTCCCTGACCCAGATCAAGGACGGCGGTGTCCTGCGCGAGAACACACGCTCGGTGGCGGCGGCGTGGCTGGCCATGGGCCTCGACCCCGCGCGCACGGTCTTCTACCGCCAGAGCGACATCCCGGAGGTGACGGAGCTGGCCTGGTACCTCAGTTGCTTCTTTCCCTACCAGCGCCTGACGCTTGCGCACAGTTTTAAGGACAAATCCGAACGCCTCCACGACGTCAACGCCGGCCTGTTCACCTATCCGATGCTCATGGCGGCCGATATCCTGCTGTACGATGCGGAGTTTGTGCCGGTGGGCAAGGACCAGCTCCAGCACCTGGAGATGACGCGGGACGTGGCCAGCCGGTTCAACCACCAGATGGGCGAGACGTTTGTGCTCCCCAAGGAGCTCACGCAGCAGGAGACGATGTACGTGCCGGGGCTCGACGGCGGGAAGATGTCGAAGTCGCGGGAGAACACGCTCGACGTCTTCGCGGATCCGGCGGAGCTCAAGCGGCGGATCAACAAGGACATCGTCACGGATGCCACGCCCCTGGAGGAGCCCAAGGACCCGGCTGGTTCGGTGGTTTGGCAGTTGTACGGGGTGGTGGCCGGGGCGGCTGCGGCGGCAGCGATGGCGGAGAAACTGCAGGCCGGTGGGTACGGATGGGGGCACGCGAAGAAGGAGCTGCTGGACGCCGTGGTCGACGGGTTCGCTGCCGAGCGGGCCGCCTACCGCCGCTGGATGGCGGATCCCGAGGCCCTCGAGGCGACGTTGGCGGCGGGGGCGGACCGCGCCCGCGCCGTGGCCGGAACCGTCCTGGCGCGGGTCCGCAGCCGCCTCGGCTACTGACCCCGACCCCGGGTGCAGCAAGGGGAGGCGGAAACGAAATCGTTCATCGCGTGGCCGGAGGTGTTAATTTCGGCACGGGTTTTGCCTGTCCATGGCCTTCTACCTGCAAATCTTCAGCACGCGATGCGCACACTCCTCCCCCACCTCCACCCCTCCGGGTTTGCCCTGCTCCTGATGGCCTTGACGGCCCTGCAACTCGACGTGCAAGCCCGCACCGGCAGCCCCGCGAACCCCGCGAGCCTCGGCAAAGCCGCGAACCCTGCGAGCCCTGGCATGGCGATTCCCCCGGCGGAAAACGAAAAAGTGGTGGCCTCCAAAATCGACCAAGTCGTGGTGTTTCAAGCGGGGGCCCAGGTGCGCCGCACCGCTGAGGTCACCCTCGTCCCCGGCGTGATGACCTTGGTTTTCAGCAATCTCAGCCCGTCTGTGAACCCGGGCATCGTCCGCATCACCGGCGATGGCCCCTTCGAAGTGCTCAGCACCAGCCACCGCTTCCATGTGGATACCATCTCGGGACAGTCGAGCCAGGCCGCCCGCGAGCGCTTGATCAAGCAGCGCGAAGAACTCAACGACCGCATCAACGTGGTTTCCGGCAAGGGCATCCTCTACGACCGCGAGGAGCAACTGCTGCTCAACAACCAGTCCTTCCTGGTCAAAGACAGCGGGGTAGACCTGCAGCGCCTCATCGACGCGAACCGCTTCTTCAATGAGCGATTTGCGGCCATCCACGCGAATCGGGCTGCCTTGGACAAGGAGATCAAAGGTTTGCAAGAACAAATCCTCGCCCTCGACAAAGAACTCGCCGCCCTGCCTGCGCTGCTGACCAAGAGCACCCTGGAAATGCTCGTTCGCATCGACGCCCAGCAAGCGGGAAAAGGCGCGCTGATGCTCTCGTACTGGATGCCCAATGCCACTTGGACCCCCAGCTACAATGCGCGGGTCAAGGACCTGAAAATGCCCCTGCAACTGGAGTACCAGGCGATGGTCTACAACTCCACCGGAGAGGATTGGAAGCAAGTCGCCCTGAGCATCTCCACGGGAGCCCCTAGCGCAAACCGCGCCAAGCCGCAGCTCAGCCCCTACAACTTGTCCTTCATGCCCATCTCCCCGGCGGCGGCCTTTCGCCCCAACCTCAACCAGCCCTCTCTTTTCATGGACGCAGCGCGACCCACTCAGGTGGAAGCGCTCTCTTCCCGGGGAATGGCTGACGATGACATGGACTACCGGGGAAACTTGGCCTACACGCCTGTGACCGTCTCGGAATCGCCGACCCAAACCCGCTTCGATGTCTCCGGCCGCCAGGACATCACGGCGGATGGGCTGCAACATTCTGTTCGGATCCACAACCACTCCCTCAACGTCGAGTACCTCTATCAGTGCACGCCCAAGCTCGACCCCCAGGTGTACCTCACGGCGCTGCTCACCGATTGGGAAAAGTTGGACCTCATC
>JBEEPJ010000120.1:0-6519 GCA_041191165.1 Bacteroidota bacterium
TCCGAAATCCGTTCGCAGCAGCGTGGTGCGCCACCGTTTGAAACAGCGCCTTGCCCGCCCCTCTGCCGCGTTCTGACTCCCGGACGATGAGATCTTCCAAATAGAGGCAAGGCCCCTTCCAAGTGGAATACTTTTCATAGGCCAGTGCGCACCCGAAGACGCCGGCTTCGTCTTCAGCGACCCAGCAGATGAAACGCTCCTTGGACCCGAATCCATGCTCCCGAAGGTCGGCCACCGAAACCTCTACCTCATCCACGGCTTTCTCATACAGCGCCAGCTCCACGATGAGATCATGGATGGCCACGGCATCCGACGCTGTAGCCCGACGGATATGCCAGTTGGGCGTTTGACGGGAATGGGTCATGGCACAAAACTACATCCCAAGGCAGGGTTCCCCTTAAATTGGCCGCATGGAAAGTGGATCGGTTGCATGGCTGGACATCGTGGTCGCCCTGCCTTTGCTCTGGGCGGCATGGCAAGGCTTCAAGCGCGGGTTTGTGACCCAGGTGGCGGTTTTTCTGGGGCTGGGCATGGGGCTTTTTGCCGGTTACCACGGGTCGGCCCGCATTGCCGACGGGTTGCGTGAATCCTGGCAATTGACCGGGGCTTGGGTCGGAAAGTTCGCATTCTTCATCGCCTTCATCGGGGTGCTGTTGCTCGTGCGCATCCTGGCCAAGGTGGTGGAAAAAGGAGCCAAACTGGCCTTGCTCAATTGGGTAAATCGGTTGCTCGGCGTATTCTTTGCCACGCTGAGCGGGGTCCTGTTGCTGGGCGTGGGATTTTTCTTCCTCAACAGCATGGCCGGATGGCGGGAATGGCTCCCGGAGGGTGCGGCCACCGAGGCGCCCCTGTATCAAGCGGTGGAGGGACTGCCCGTGGCCCTCATACCCGAGATGCAAACTGCACCCGCCGATTCCTCCGCCGTCCCTGCGCCTTCTATGCCCAACTGAAGCCGGGGCGACTTACATCCCCCACTCAGCGCGGAGCGCAGCGATGCGTTGTTCCAGTAGCGCTTCCACCTCGGCGTAACCCTCGCTGCGTACCTGCTCCGGCGTGGAACGGACGGAGAAGTAGAACTTGATTTTGGGCTCGGTGCCGCTGGGGCGGGCGGTGATGACACTGCCGCGATCCGTGCGCAACTGCACGACATTGGAGGGAGGAAGCCCTGTGGGATGCAGGACTTGGTCGGGGAACTGGCGGATTTGGCAGGCCAAATAATCCCGCACCTCCACCACGCGCTCCCCCGCGATGACGGCTGGCGGTTGGTGGCGGAGGGTCTCCATCTGCGCGTCGATCTCCGCTTTTCCGGAACGGCCGGTCTTCACGAAGGACACCAAGGCTTCCCGGTACGCACCGTGGGTCCGGTGAATGCGCTCGAGCTCGCCCAGCAAGTCAGAGCCGGCCCGAGCCGCCACATGGGCGCACTCGGCCAGGAGGCACGCGGAAGCGACGGCATCCTTGTCCCGGACTTGGTCGCCGATCATGTAACCGTAGCTCTCCTCACCGCCCACGACAAACTGCTGCTCCCCCTCCCGCAGGCGGATGGCCTCGGCAATCCACTTGAATCCGGTCAGGGTCTCGACCACTTCCGCGCCGTATTGACGCGCGATGTCCGCGATGAGTTCGGAGGTCACTATCGTCTTGGCCACGAAGGGACGGGCGGGCATTCTGCCCGTCGATCGGGAGGCGCGCAGCACGTAATCCACCAGCAGGGCACCGGTCTCGTTGCCGTTGAGCAACCGAAACTCGCCTGTGCCATCGGGAACCGCCAATCCCACCCGATCGGCGTCGGGATCGGTGCCCATGACCAGCCTCGCACCCTGCTCTTTCGCACAGGCAATGGCAGCGGAAAGGGCTGCACCCTCCTCGGGATTGGGGCTATGCACGGTGGGGAAGTGACCGTCCGGCTGGGCCTGGCTGGCCACGACATGCACGTTCCGGAATCCCGCTTGCGCCAGGGCCGGCACCACGGATACAGCACCCGTTCCGTGCAAGGGGGTGTACACGATGGCCAGGTCGGAACCCGATTCCACCAACTCCGGGTCGAGCCGCAACCGCGCTACCGTGGCGCGGTAAGCCTCGTCCACTTCAGTGCCGATGGAGACGATCAGGGGAGAGCCCGGCGACCGCCGCACTTCGGAGTAATCGGAGACTCCACGGACTTCCGCGAGAATGCCCGCGTCTTGGGGTGGAACGATTTGGCCTCCATCTGACCAATACACCTTGTAGCCATTGTACTCCTTGGGATTGTGGCTTGCTGTGACCACCACCCCCGCCGTGCATCCCAAGTGGCGCACGGCAAAGCTCAGTTCCGGGGTGGGCCGGAGGGCCTCGAACAAGTAGGCCCGAATGCCCGATCCGGCCATCACCTCTGCGACGACCTGCGCGAACGCGTCGCTTTGGAGCCGGGAGTCATAAGCGATGGCCACCGACGGCACCGACGCGTCATTCCCCCCGTGCGCCTTGCGAATGAACCGGGCCAGACCCTCTGTCGCCATCGCCACGGTATAGGAATTCATCCGGTTGGTCCCGGGCCCCATCAACCCGCGAAGGCCGCCGGTTCCAAATTCCAAATCCATGTAAAATGCATCGATCAATGCCTCTCCGCCGTCGGCCAGCAAAGCCCTGACCGCGGCTTGGGTCTCCGTATCATACGGCGCCCGCGTCCAGCGCTCCGCCCGTTCCCGCACCTTTTGCTCCAAACTTTCCATCGCCATTCTATTGCAAATACGAATTACTCCCGGTTTTTTTCCGCTTCGCTCATGCAGCCCAAACACACCCCCAAGGCCTCCTGCCATTTCATCACCTCTCCCCCCCACGCATCTTGCAAGGGTTGGGGATCCAAGTGAGAATAGGCCGGCCGTCGGGCCACCGTCGGGTAAGCATCCGTCCCGCAAGGCTCCAACTTCGGCTGCCATCCCAACTGGTTAAAAATCTCCCGTGCGAATCCATACCATGTGGTCAGTCCTGCATGCCCATAATGCCAAACCCCACCCGGCAACCGTCCCGGATTCTCCGCCAAATCCAACAAGAATTCCGCAAAAACCGCGGCACAAGTAGGCGTGCCGCGCTGATCATCCACCACCCGGAGCGAAGCACCTCGTCGGGCGGCCGCCATCATGGTGCGCAGAAAATTCTTGCCTTCCGCATCATAAAGCCAGGCCACGCGAAAAATCCACCAGCGCTCGTCATCGGGGCTGCTTGCCCATTCCTTCGATGCAGCTCGATTCCAACCCTCCGCTACCGCCTGTTCTCCGGCCAACTTCGACGCGCCATAGACCCCCAATGGCCCTGTGGCATCCTCCGTTCTATAAGGTCTTTCCGACGATCCATCAAAGACGTAGTCGGTCGAAATGTGCACAAAACTCGCTCCCACTTTTCTTGCTTCCTCGGCGAGAATACCCGGGGCGATGGCATTGATTTCCCACGCGGTTTCACGATCGGATTCCGCCGCATCTACTGCGGTGTAGGCCGCTGCATTGATGACGAGGTCCGGCCGCCACCGTGCGAAGCCAGAGGCGATCGCATCCCGGTCACAGATATCGAGTTCTGCGCGACCCCAACCTGCCACCTCAAGGTCCCTGCGGCCCGCGGCCGTGGCCAGCAAACGCCTTCCCAATTGGCCCTGAGCCCCCAAAACCAAAACCCGTCGCATGGCACACATTTTGATGCAATTTACACGCAGGAACCGCGTTTTCTCTACGCAATCCTTTTACTTTTGATTCAATTCCATCGCTAAAAAATCACCGGATGCTGCCTTCCTTCCTCCCCTTTTTCATTTCTGCTTCCCGGCTGCGGGGATGGACTTGGAGTTTCATGCTCATCGTCGCCGGGTTGAAGGCTTGGGGCCAGCCCACCACGCCACCTTCCAACACCAAGAACATCCCCTCCCCCAACACCATCGCGCAAACCACCGACCCCGTTGCCCCCAAGGTGCAACGGTATTTGGGATTTTTCGCGGTGGCGGATCAACCGGGAACCACGTGGGATGATGTCACC
Organism: Bacteroidota bacterium; assembly: GCA_041191165.1. Classification (GTDB taxonomy): domain Bacteria; phylum Bacteroidota; class Bacteroidia; order Flavobacteriales_D; family Sanyastnellaceae; genus CAMCYM01. The sequence continues at coordinate 4,000 of JBEEPJ010000120.1, forward strand.
TTGGAGGGGGTGAACTGGGGGGTGGGATTGCAATGGAGGAGAAAAGAGAAAGGATCGTTGTTGGGGGGAGGAATGGATTTGGCCTACCAACCGCTGGGAAGATTTGTGCAAGATGTCCAAGTCCTACAAGAGGACGGGAACAAGGTGCCGGGGACGCTAAAGTTGCAAAACCAGAACGTCTCCGTCCATTATGTGCTCCGACTCGCCCCGTTCAAGGGGATGATTCAGCCGTTTGCGGAGGGCCTCGTCGGCGGGCGGGGTGCGCTGCTCACCACAAATCTGGAGGTGGAAGGCGGTCAGCGTTTCGAGCACTTCGACGATGCGAGTTGGGGGGTGACTTACCAGTTTGGTTGGGGGGGCGGAGTTCGGTTCAAGCTGGGCGAAAAGGCCAGGCTCACGCTCCGCTACGCTGACCTTCGCGGAGGTGAGCTCGTGCAGGTCGATGAGACCACCTTGGCGATTGGATCAGATGGCTCGCTGGCCTTCGAGACGAAAGAAACCGAGCTCCCCACCCGCTCCCTGCAAGTGGGATTTGGCTGGGACTTCTGAGCGGTTCGAGCGCGAAATTCCCGATTCAGGCCCCCATTCGCATCGCTTCCACAGGTTGCATGCGTGCCGCTTGCTGCGCCGGAGCGAGTCCTGCGAGCAGTCCGGAGGCCACCGCTACTCCGAGCGCCAACAGGATGCGCTCGGGCCGGATGTGAAGTTCCATTCCCAAGTCCATGGCGTTCACGCCGAGCACCAAAAGTCCCACTCCGGCCAAGGCGAACAGGGCGCCGAAGAGGCAAAGCGCCACCGCTTCGAAGAGGAATTGCATAAGGATGAAGGAGGATTTTGCGCCAATGGCTTTTTGTACCCCGATGATTCGGGTTCGCTCTCGCACGGAGACGAACATGATGTTCGCGATGCTAAAACACCCCACGAGGATGGCGAAGATGCCGATAAACCATCCCCCCACTTCCACCTGGCCGAATATCTCATCCAAAAGGCTCGAAATCATGTCCACTTGGTTGATGGAAAAGTCGTCCTCTTCCAGCGGCCGGACACCCCTCACCTGACGGTATTGTTGGGTAATCTCATCGCGCAGGGCGTCCAGGGCCACCCCCGAACCCGCCTTGACCAAGATGGACCCTCCCGCCTCATCGATGTCCATGAGCCGGGTGGCAAAACCCGCTGGGACCATCACGACCCGGTCCATGCCATCGGAAAGCAGCGACGTGCCCTGCTGGGCAAACACACCGATAATCTCGATGCGCAATCCCCTGATGGTCAGATGAGAACCGACTACATCCAATCGCCCGAAAAGGGCGAGAGCCACGTCTGCCCCGATGATGCCGAGCGGCCGAGAAGCGGCCTCTTCCGCTCCGGTGAAAAACCGCCCCCTTGCGATATCGAGGCTCACCACTTGTGGATATTGCTCGGTGACCGCCATCAATTTGATGCCATCAATTCGGCTGTTGCCCGAGGCAGCATTGGACATTTGGCTGGATTGAAAGGCCACGGCATAGGCCAAACTCAACCGCTCCCCCAACGCTTCTGCTTCGCGAATGGAGGGTTCCCGGCGCTGCACATACTTCCACCACGGGTAATCGCCACCCGTTCCCCAAGGCCACTTTTGAACGAATAGGACATCCTCGTCCAGCATGTTGAATGTGTCCTTCAAGCTATCCTCCAGCGAATCCACAACCGCAAAAACGGCGGAGATCATGAAGATGCCGACCATCACCCCCAGGAGCGACAAAAAGGTCCGCAACCGGTTTACCCAGATGGCGGACCAGGCGAATGACAGGCTTTCCACAAAGAGCCTAAACCACAACATGCCCCAAATCTACGCCCGACCTGTGGTCTTGCCTCGCGCCTTGGGATGTAGTTTTGCGGCCGCCAAGATTCTTTTCACGCATGTCGCATCCCGTTCGCATTCAATCCGCTCTCGTCTCTGTCTTCGACAAGTCAGGCCTCGAGCCGGTGATTCACGCACTCAAGTCGCTCGGGGTCACCTTGTACTCCACAGGCGGAACACAAGCTGCACTCGAGGGTTGGGGAGTCGAGGTGGTTCCTGTAGAGCAACTTACCGACTTCCCATCTATTCTGGGCGGCCGGGTGAAGACGTTGCATCCCAAGGTCTTCGGCGGAATATTGGGTCGCAGAGATCACCCCGAGGATCAGGCGGAGATGGCCCGGCTGGGATTGCCTGCTGTGGACCTGGTCATCGTCGACCTTTATCCCTTCGAGGCGACGGTGGCCGCTGGGGCAGATGAAACAGACATCATCGAAAAAATTGACATCGGCGGAATCTCCCTGATTCGCGCCGCGGCGAAAAACCACCGAGACGTCGTCGTGATTCCCTCGCAATCCCACTACGCAGGGCTGCTCGAATTGCTCACCCAGCGCGGCGGAATCAGCACCTTGGAGGAGCGCAAATTTTGGGCGCTCGAAGGATTCAGAACCAGCGCCCATTACGATGTGCAGATCCAGGGCTGGATGGCACGCGAATTGGAGCGACCTCCCTTGGAACGCCTC
>JBEEPJ010000121.1:0-6501 GCA_041191165.1 Bacteroidota bacterium
CCCCTCCCAAATTTGACACCAATGATCCGGAGCGGACCTATTTCATTGCTGAACTTCCGGTCCATCCGGCCTTCATGGGACCAAGTGCGGCCCAAGTGGAAGTTGACATTTCAGTCTTGACTGTCAATAAGTTAAGCGATGCGGATGGGTTGATCAGAAGTCTTAGCTCAAGTAGATGGGACCAAGTGAGAGACCAAGTGAGAGACCAAGTGGTCCAGGTGAATAAAAACGTCTTGTTCGTATTAGAATTTTGCCAAACGCCTAAAAGCAGAAAGGAGATTTGTGGACTCCTGGAATTGACGAATAAGGATTCAAACTTTAAGCGCTATGCAGGAGAGCCGCTTGAATTAGGATGGATTGAAATGACTTCGAATCCCCACGACAGCGATGTGAAATACATCACAACTGAAAACGGAAAAAAACTATTGAGCAAATAAGCTCTCGGTTCAGATCTCGCTGGGAGCAAATCACGTCAAGACCCGGGCGATTTCCTCATGCATGATGTCTCTTCGAAGTTCGAATTTGAATGACATTAAGTATGTGGACGCCTTATACGCGGTCCCGGGAAGGGCTGTGTTTTTGGGCCAAGCCCCGGACGGTGAAGTAATTCTTGTCTGCAGGCGCGGCTCACTTCCCGATGCAGAAGTTGGCGAAGATGTGGTCGAGGATGTCTTCGGGGTCGATTTCGCCGGTGATGGAGCCGAGGTGGTGGAGGGCTTGGCGAACGTCGGAGGCGACGAGGTCGGAGGGGATGCCGGTGGCCAGGCCGGTGCGCACGGCTTGCAGGGCGGTGGCGGTGGCGGTGAGGGCCTCGTAGTGGCGGAGGTTGGTGACGATGAGCGAAGGGGCGGTGGCCTCGGCGGAGGTGGCGATGGAGATGAGGCGCTCGCGGAGTTGGGGGAGGCCCAGGCCGGACTGGGCGGCCAGGTGGAGGACCGTGGAGGAGGGCGGTTCGGGGGCGGGGGCGAGGTCGGTCTTGTTCCAGACCCGGAGAACCGTGCAGGAGGGGGGGAGCGAGGGGAGCAGGGAGGCGGGGGAGCCGGGCAGGGGGGGGGAGTCGGTGGAGGCGTCGAGCAGGTGGAGGACGATGGTGGCGGAGGAGGCCTTGTGCAGGGCGCGGCGGATGCCCTCCGCCTCCACCGCGTCCGCGGTCTCCCGGAGGCCAGCGGTGTCGATAAAGCGGAACTTGATGCCCCCGAGGATGCACGTGTCCTCGATGGCATCCCGGGTGGTGCCGGGGATGTCGCTGACGATGGCGCGGTCGTCCCCGAGCAGCGCGTTGAGCAGGGTGGATTTGCCCCGGTTGGGCGCGCCGAGGATGGCGACCGGAAGGCCGTCCCGGATGGCGTTGCCCGTGGCGAAGGAGGCGGTGAGGGAATGGATTTGGCCTAACGTGCGGTCGAGCAGGGCGTCGAACGCCGAGCGGTCCGCGAACTCCACGTCTTCCTCGGCGAAGTCCAGCTCGAGCTCGAGGAGCCCGGCGAAGCCGATGAGCGCCTCGCGCAGGGCCTGGATTTCGCGGGAGAAGCCGCCGCGCAGGTGCTCGAGGGCGAGCCGGTGGGCGCCGGCGTGCTCGGCGGCGATGAGGTCGCCCACGGCTTCCGCTTGGGCGAGGTCGAGCCGGCCGTGGAGGAAGGCACGGAGGGTGAACTCGCCGGGGCCGGCCAGGCGGCACCCCGCGGCGAGCAGGGCCCGCACCGCCTCCTCCTGGATGAACGGCGAGCCGTGGATCGAGAACTCGACCGTGTCCTCGCCGGTGTAGGACCGGGGACCGAGGAAGGGGACCGCCACGCACTCGTCCAGGAGCGCGTCGTCCGTTCCGCGCAGCTTGCCCAGCACCGCGAGGTGACTTGGCCGCCCGGTCAGCGCGGGACGGAAGACCCGGTCCGCCACCGCCATCGCCTCCGGGCCGGAGACCCGAATCACCGCGATGCCCCCGCGCCCGGGCGCCGTCGACAGGGCGCAAATCGTCGAACCATCCAGCGGGCGGGAAAAAGAGGTGGGCATGGTGCAAATTTGGCCTAAATTCGCGCCGCAAATACCACTGCCATGAGCGTACTCGTCAACAAAAATTCGAAAGTCATCGTCCAGGGTTTCACCGGCAGCGAGGGCACATTCCACGCCAGCCAGATGATCGAGTACGGCACGCAGGTGGTGGGCGGCGTGACCCCGGGCAAAGGGGGGACGATGCACCTGGACCGCCCGGTGTTCAACACGGTTTCGGACGCCGTACGCACGACGGGCGCGGACGTGAGCATCATCTTCGTGCCACCAGCGTTCGCCGCGGACGCCATCATGGAGGCTGCGGACGCGGGCATCCGGGTGATCGTGGCCATCACCGAAGGCATTCCCGTGGCGGATATGATGCAGGCCAAACCCTACGCAGAAGCCCGCGGCGCGGTCCTCATCGGACCCAATTGCCCCGGCATCATGACGGCCGGCGAGGCGAAGGTCGGGATCATGCCGGGCTTCATTTTCTCCCCGGGTCGCGTGGGCATCGTCTCCAAATCCGGCACCCTCACCTACGAGGCGGTCGACCAGGTCACCAAGGCCGGCATGGGCCAGAGCACGGCCATCGGCATCGGCGGCGACCCCATCATCGGCACCACCACCCTGCAGGCGGTTCAGCTGCTCATGGCCGACCCTGACACCGACGGCATCATCATGATTGGCGAGATCGGCGGCGACCTCGAGGTGAAGGCGGCCCGCTGGATCCAAGCCCACGGCACCAAGCCCGTGGTCGGGTTCATCGCCGGCGTCACCGCCCCCAAGGGCCGCACCATGGGCCACGCGGGCGCCATCGTCAGCGGCGAGGAAGAATCCGCTGAGGCGAAGAAGCGCGTCATGCGCGAGTGCGGCATCCACGTCGTCGACTCCCCCGCCGACATCGGCGCCAAGATGGCCGAGCTCCTCGGCGTCCCCACCCCGGCCTAACCCGCCCCTCTAACCTCACTCCGCACGCCGGAGCTTGAGCTCGGTGAAGTCGAAGTCGGGGTTTTCGACCACGATTTCCAGGGCCACGGCGCGGCCGGAAGCATCGAGGGTGAACGTGGCCATGCCTGGCGGCAGCATTTGTTGCGTGCCCCAGAACAGGCGGAAGGTATCGAAGTGCCAGGGCTCGAGGCGGCCGCGGAAGAGCGGCGTGCGCGAGAATCGGAACTGCAAGGCGCCGTCGACTTCTTCGATGACCACGTCCCCGTAGGCCGGGTCGGTGTAACGGCCTGCGTAACCGGAAAGGGGGAGGGAAGGGGCGGCGTCGGGGACGCGGGAGGCGAGCAGGTCGGCCTCCGCCTGGGCCTTCTCGGCCGGTTCCTTGCGCCGCTCCTCCAGCAGGTAGTCGATGAGGTGGGAGGCGTCCGGCGCGCCCAGCAGCGTGCCCAGCGCGTCGTGCCCCCAGCCCCACGGCACGCTCGTATTCGCGTTGGTCACGATGAAGATGCCCAGCTTTTCCTCGGGCACCAGCACCTGGCGGCTGATCATGCCATCGTAACCGCCGCTGTGCGCGACGATTTGGCGTCCGTGAAGGTCATAGACTTCCCAGCCCATGCCGTAGCCCCGGAAATGCAGCGAGGGCAGGTGTTTGCGGTAGAAGTCGCCCACCGGTTGCGGGGTGACGAGCGTCCACATTTCGCGCGTTCTTTTCGCATCCCAAACCCGTTCCCCCCCGCCCCGCACCCGCCCGCTGTCGAGCTGCAGCACCATCCAGCGCGCCATGTCCTCCGCGCTGGCCAGCAGGGAGCCGGCCGGGGCCATGTTGTCCCAGTTGACCCAGTCGATGGGAACCTGGCGCCCGTCGACCTCGTTGTGGGGGAGGGCGACGTTGGGCATCCCCGGCAACTCCGTCACCGACAGCCGGGAGCGGGTCATGCCCGCCGGCCCCAGCAACTCCTCCCGCACCACCGCTTCCCAGGGGCGCCCCGTGACCTCCTCCAGCACCTCGCCCGCGGCCATGAACCCGAGGTTCGAGTAGCCAAAGTCCGTTCGGAAGCCGCTCGTCGGTTCCAGGTGGCGCGCCCCCCGCAACACCTCCTCCCGGGTGAGATCGGAGCCGTACCACAGCAAGTCCCCGCTGAAGGTGGCCAGCCCCATCCGGTGCGTCACCAGGTCCCGAACCGTCAGGGCATCCGTCACCCACGGGTCGTACAGTTCAAACCACGGCAACCAGTCGCGCACCCGGTCGTTCCACCCCAGCCGACCCGCGTCCACCTGCCGGGCGAGCGCCGCGGCCGTGAAGGCCTTCGTGTTGCTGGCCACCGCGTACAAAGTGGCCGCATCCGCCGGCTTCCCGCCCTCGGCCGTGCTGGTCACCCCGTACCCCTTGGCGAAGACGACCCGCCCGTCGTGCACGATGGCCACGGCGAGCGACGGCAGGTTGAAGTCCGCGACGGAGGCCGCAAACCGTTCATCGAGCTTGCGCGCCGCCGCCTCCACGGCGCGGGGGGAAAGGGTTTGGCCTGCGGCAGCGGATGCAAAAAACCAGCAAGCCCAGCTGAGGAGCGCGGACGTCAACAGCCGCGATGAGAAGCGAAATCGGTGCATGGCGAGAAGGAAAACGCCCGGCAAGCGCCGAGCAAAGCACAAAGATTCAAAACTTCGCCCGCAAACCCGACCGCGGCCTCACAACCGGTACACCCCCACCTTGCGCGGGGCCAGGATGAGCGAGGCCAGGGCGTCGAGGTCCTCCGGCCGCTCGACGATGTCGTACTGCGAGGAGTCGATCCACAGCACCCGCGACCCGCGCGCCGTGCGGTAGTGCTTGCGGTACCCCTTCATGATGCGGTCGAGGTAGCCGTCGGGCAGGTCCTGCTCGTAGGAGCGTCCGCGCTGGGCGATTTGGGATTGGATGCGGGAGGCGGGCGGGTCGAGGATGGCGATGACTTCGGGGGCGGGGATTTGGCCTGCCATCAGCCCGAAGAGGTTCTCGAACAGCGCGAATTCCGCGGGCGGGAGGTTTTCGCGGGCGAAGACCAAACTCTTGGCAAAAGCATAGTCCGCGACCAACGTGGGGCGAAACAGGTTGCGCCGCCCCAGCTCGTCGCGCATCTGCTTCCAGCGGTCGCTCACGAAGGCGAGCTCGACGGAGAACCCGTGGGCGGCCGGATCGGCATAAAACCGCTCCAGAAAGGGGTTCTCCTCGAAGCGCTCGAGGATGAGCTGGGCGCCGAGTCGCTCCGCGAGCCGGGTGGCGAGGGTGGTCTTGCCGGCGCCGATGTTGCCTTCGATGGCGATGAAGCCGTACGGGGAGACCAGGGGAGGGTTGCTCATGCCGGCAAGTTCGTGGGTTTCCAGGGAAGAACGGGTTGGGGGTCCGGACATAAGGCCAGACAGGCAGCGACCGTCCGGCCGTCGCCGGGGACGGGCCGGTCGGGGACGAGCTCGGCCAGGGGGGCCAGCACGAAGCGGCGCTGGGTCATCCGGGGATGGGGGACCACCAGTTCCGGCAGGGTCCACCGTTCCGCCCCCCAGAGCAGGAGGTCGCAGTCGAGGGTTCGGTCCTGGTACCCCCCGTCCGCCCGGCGCTCCCGTCCGGCACGGCGTTCCACCTCCGCCAGCACCTCCATCGCCGCCCGCACCCCCGCCTCACCGCCCGGCCCATCCACCTCCCACCGCACCACCTGGTTGAGGAACGCCGGCGTGCCCGGGGCCATCCCCCACGCCGCCGTCTCCCAGACGCTCGATCGGTCCAGCGGCGCGCCCCACACCCCCGAAATCGCCTCCACCGCCCAAGCGAGCCAGCCCGCCCGGTCCCCCAAGTTGCTTCCCAGTCCGATGCAAGCCTCCATGCCACAAAAATAGGCCCCCGCCCCGTGGAACGAAATCGCCCCGCCCCCTGGAACGAAATCGCCCCACCCGTGTAACGAAATCCCCCCGCCGCGCGTCTGACCTCCAACACCAGAATCTCTAACTTCGCAACCCAAACCGCATTGCCATGTCTTTCGGAAAACAAGTCCTGTCCTCCATCATCGGCTCTTCCATCGGCATCCTGCTGACGGGGGGCGTGCTCATCGTCCTGTTCGTCGCCGCCCTCGTCGGGGGCCTCGTGGCCGCCTTCAGCGGCGAAGAGCCGGACCCCTTCGTCGAAGTGGAGGAGGGCACGGTGCTGCGCCTGACCTTGGATGAACCCATCCTCGAGCGCGGGGCAGCCATGCCCTTGCCGGACTTCAGTGGCAGCGGTGGCGGCATCGGGCTGGACGAAATCCAGAACGCCCTGGATCGGGCCGCTGATGACGAACGCATCAAGGGTCTGCTGCTCGATGTGAGCCAAGTGGACGCCGCCCCCGCCACCATCCTGGCCGTGCGCCGCGCCATTGCGGACTTCAAGGCCAGCGGCAAATGGGTGATTTACTGGACGGAAGCCGCTTCGATGAGCGGCATGTTCCTGGGCTCGGTGGCGGATGAGGTGTACATGCATCCGCAGGGCGGCGGGGAGCTGGCCGGGATGCGCCTGCAGACCACCTTCTTCACGGGCATGCTGGAGAAGCTCGGGGTGGAGATGACCGT
>JBEEPJ010000122.1:0-6490 GCA_041191165.1 Bacteroidota bacterium
GGGGGATGATGGGGATTGTGCTTCGGATTTGGACGGAAATGGGGCTGTGACGGTGGCGGATTTATTGGTTTTGTTGGGTGGATTTGGACTTCCATGTAACTAACAATCAACAAGTTGTTAACGGGTGAGAAAGTGTTGTTGTGGTGGATTTCATGAACAAATCAGGGGGTGTAGTGCTTTTGTAGCGGAGGGTATTGTCTCAGCGACGAGAATTATTTCGTAATTTTCTTGGGTCGATTCGTCGATGAATATTCTGAATTGAACATCAAAACCTTATCATCATGCGTTCATTTTTTACGGCCTGTAGTTTGTTGCTCTCCATGGGCTTCGCTTGGGCACAGAACCAGGTCACTTTCCAAGTGGACATGGATCAGTACACAGGTCCTGCTTACACAGGCGTCTATCTCAACGGCAATTTCAATGGATGGTGCGGCAGTTGCGCGCCCATGTCCGATACGGACGGGGACGGCATTTGGTCGATCACCGTGGATTTGGGCAATGGAAACTTCGAGTACAAATTCACCTTGGATGGCTGGACGGGGCAGGAAATGTTCGTTGGCGGCGAGCCCTGCACGCTGACCACTGGGATTTATGTCAACCGCTTGGTAAACATCTCCGGCAGTACGACGCTGCCAGCGGTCTGCTGGAATGGTTGCTACACCTGCGACGCTCCTCCCCCTTCGCCGCAACCGGTTACCATCAAAGTGGACATGTCGACCTATGCCGGCAGTTTTGCGTTCGTGAACGCCAGCGGAAACTTCAATGGTTGGTGCGGTGACTGTGCTCAGATGACCGATGCGAACGGAGACGACATCTACGAATTGACCCTGTCGCTGATGCCCGGAACCTATGAGTACAAATTCCAAGTGAATGGTTGGGCCGATCAAGAAAACTTGACGCCGGGCAGCAGCTGCACTTTGACGACAGGGGCGTTCACCAACCGTGTGGTCACCGTAACGGATTCCCCGATCGATTTGGGTGCTGTGTGCTGGGCGAGCTGTGCGGCTTGTGCTGATCCCAACTCCTTCCCCGTGGACGTTACGTTCGCTGTGGACATGGCGGGATATGACGGTGCCATTGGAACGGTCAATTTGAACGGCAGCTTCAACGGCTGGTGTGGGGGTTGTGCGCCAATGGCAGACGCAGATGGCGATGGCGTATATACGCTGACGGTGGCGATGTTGCCCGGTACCTACGAGTACAAGTTCACGGTGAACGGATGGGATGTTGCAGAAGAATTCGCAGGCGGCGAGTCTTGCACGTCCACCCTGGGCGGTTACACCAACCGTACCGTCACGGTAGCTCCGCAAACCCCACTCACGCTCGGCACGGTGTGCTGGAACAGCTGTGGTGCCTGTCCAGATGGCATTCTGGGATGTACCGATAACACCGCTCAGAACTTCAACCCCGAAGCCACCATCGACAACGGAGCCTGCCAGTACCTCGTCACGCTGCGTGTGGACATGTCCAATGAAACCGTCGGTGCAAACGGAGTGCATGTCGCTGGAGGTTTCCAAGGCTGGGATGCCACCGCCACTCCGATGCAATATGCCGGTTACGGAGTATACAGCATCACGCTGGTGCTCTCTGCGGGAACGATTGAGTATCAGTTCATCAATGGAAACGCTTGGGGAGGAGACGAAAACGTACCCACGGGCTGTGGCAACGAATACGGAAACCGTTCCTTGCTCGTAGCGGGCAACACCGATGCGGGTGTGGTTTGCTTCGAAGCTTGCTCGGCTTGTGCGGGTTGCACGAATCCTTTCAGCTTGGAGTTCAGCCCCTTCGCTGGTGAGGACGATGGATCATGCGCTACGGCTTTGGTTTGGGGATGTACCTACAGCGCGGCAAACAACTTCAATCCGCAAGCGAACGTAGACAATGGTTCTTGCGCTTTTGAAACGGTAAATCCCTGCCCGGCAGACATCGACGGCGATGGAGCTGTGGCTACGCCGGACTTGTTGGCCTTCTTGGCTGCTTTCGGAACGGATTGCAATTGATCGATTCGGTTTTGGTCAAACGCGAAAAGGGCTGCCTCCCGGGGCAGCCCTTTTTTTATTCGAATCCTCCATTTCCCGAGCGAGTGGTAAAGCGTTGGTCAAATCCGCTGGATAAACTCGTTGAGATTGATGCCCTTGTCAAGATCGAGACGTTTGCGCAGCCGGAATCGGCTGATTTCGACTGCCCTCACGGTGACAAACATCAATGAGGCGATTTCTTTGGAGCTCAGGTTGAGCCGGATATACGCACAGAGCTTGAGGTCATTCTTGGTGAGGTGGGGGTAACGCTCCCGCAAGCGGTTTTGGAAGTCCACGTGGACCTGATCGAAATGCTGCGAGAATTGTTCCCAGTTCGCATCGAGCCGTTCATCTTGCTGGGTCAAATCCAGAATCCCCTGAATGTCCTTCGCCACCTGGCGAGGAAGCTGGGGCTTCAGAGCGCTCAACCGTTGGCGAATGGTCTGGAGCACTTCGCTTTTTTGGACCAAATGCATGGTGGTGCTGGCGAGTTCTTGGTTCTTTCCGGTGAGTTCTGCCTCCGATCGCGCGAGTCGTTCCCGGGCAAGGGCTTCCTCAGAGGCTTGGAGGGACTGCTGAAACTGACGGGAGACTTGCAGCATCTCTTCGTGCTGTCGCGCCAGGTCGGCTTTTCGTTTGCGTTCCCAACGGCGCTTGCGCAGGTGGAGCAACCAACCAACGGCACTGAGCAAAATCAACGCGAAGAGGAGTCGGGCCCAAGGTGTCATGTACCAAGGCGGCGGGATGTGTACGGTGAGTTGCAAGATGGGTCCCACCAGCACGCTGCCGACCCGGGCCCGGAATTCCAAGGTGTGGTCACCGGTGGTGAGGGCCGGAAGCAAGAGGGAAGGGTTGCCTACGGGAGCCGACCAGTCCGCGGAGATGGCCGGGATGCGCCATTCGAAGGTTTGCAGGTGCAGCCAGCGCACGTCGGTTCCTTGCAGCAGGAATCTGAGGGCATGGGTGCCGGGGGGGAGGTAGATGTCGGGTTCAGGCACGAGAAGGCTTTCGCCCCCCTCGCTGTTCAGGTGTGTAATGGAGCGGATTTGGACCCCTGGAGCATCCTGAGGCGTATACATGCGCTGCGGATCAATCGAAACAAAGCCTTGCTCGGTGGGAACACATACGGTGCCGTCGGGCAGGAATTCGAGTCTTTCGAAACCACTGACTGGAGGCCTGAGCTCCATGGGGGCCAGCCGGATTTCAAGAGCGGCATTGAGGCCTCCCCTCTGGGGTGCAATGCGTCCCAAATGCCCGTTGCGGAAGAACCACAGTGCCCCGTCTGGACCGCTGGTGAGGCGGTCGTACCGGGCATCCTCCTCGAGGCCATTCCCAAGGTCCTTCAGGGCGACCATTTGGTCCGTGGTTTTATTCCATTCCCAGAATCCCTGATCCGCAGTGAACAACACTTGGCCGTCCAATTGGTGGACGTGGATGCCGATGTCGCTGGGGAAGCCCTGTTTTTTTCCGTAGTGTTGGATTCCAGTGATGCGTGTCCCTGTGGGGTCGAGCCGGATGCGCCAAGCCCCTTTGTAGGGGTGGCTTACCCACAAGATGCTTTCCGATTCGAAGGCGAGAAAGCGCGCACTTTCTTCGAATCCAGCCAAGGGTCCGGACGCTACCCATGCGCCCAGGCTATCCCTGCGGACCTGTACCAAGCCCCGGTAGGTACCGGCAAACCAGACGTCGCGACCGGGGACTTGCCACAGTCCCCATACCCCAGCTCCCGAAATGCGTTCCACGGCCCCCTCGGATTCCACGGTGAATCCGCCGCGGTGATGGCCCAACCAAACTGTGCCATCGACCTCCTGCAGGGACCAATTGGGGCCAGCAGTTCCGGGCACTTCCACGAGCGGCCCAGCCCCTTCCTGGACCCAAAGCCCTTGGGAGGTGCCCCAATAGGTTCGGTCGCCCAAATGCAGCGACGTCGAGCCTGCGTCCCGCATCTGGGCCGTTCCTTGCGGAATGCGCTCCGGAGCGGAGTGCAACAACCGATTGAGCCCGCCTTCCAATCCCACCCACACATCGCCTCCCGTGGCATTTTCCAAGGCCAAAACCGTTGGCCGAGACAATCCCTCCGATTCATTCACCCGGATATCGATTTGGCGAAAATCCCGCGTGGCAATTAGTCCTCCATGGGAAGTTCCGATGCAAAATCCCTCCTCCCGCGTGAGCATGCAATTGGTCCGGTGGGTTCTGAGAAAGGCGTCGACCTCTCCCTCCCGTGCCTTCCAACCGGCGCCATCTGCGGTCCAAACTCCGTGTTCGTGGGTGAGCAAAACCCACGCCCCGTCGGCGTCTTTTGCGGCTCCTTCCGCCCGCCACCCCGCCCCCAACCGGGGCATTCCGAGGCCCCCGCCCTCCGCGGAAATCAGGCTGTCTCCCACTTGAAAGGCCCACCCTCCGGCGGCGGGGAACAAGTTGGTGACCGCTCCCCGGTACACGGCCTCCAGCTGACCGTCTGGGCGCGCCCGCGCTACGAATCGATCCGTTGCGACCAGTACCGTCCCATTTTCTTCCGCGGTGCAGCGCCAAACATCTTCAAACTCCCCAAACATTTCTCTCGCCTTCTGCGACCAGTCCTCATAGACCAGTGGCGCTCCCGGGGATGACCCGGTCTTGGGCTGAGGGATGAACCGCCCCAATTCCCCTTGCCCCCCAACGACAAGCCCCTCTCCCATCCACTCGACCGAACGGACCACGGTTCGGTTGGGCAGCGGGAGGAGCTGCCACATTGCGCCATCGAAAAGGAGCACTCCTTGGTTGTTCGCCACCGCCACTCTCCCTTGGCGGTCTTGATCGATGTCGGCGTGTTGGAGTCCACCCCCCGTCAAGCTCCGGGGAAATTGCATCACCGGGGGGGATCCAGGGGCTGGTCCTTGTCCCATCAGGGAGGTGGCACCCACCCATGTGAACGCGAAAAGCGTTGAATACGCCCGAAGCAAGGGCTGGCGGAGCGGAGAACATCCGCGGAGGAGGTTGAAAAGCATGGTAGAGGTGCACAATTTATAGAAAGCCAATGATTTCAACCTGTTTTTCACAAAATGTGAAAGAATTGTTCGGGAGATGTAGCAGAGCCTCGAGCGGTTTGAGCAGGAATTGTGCGCTAGGAAATGGGGCAGGCGGATGTATTTTGGAGCCATGAAAAAATGCTACACCTCGGCCATCCTGCTCGGAGTTGCAGGGTTGATGACCCTCCCCTTGGGAGCCCAGATGCTCTATGACAATGCCGATGATGTCCGGCAGGTGACCTATGGATTCAACGTTCCTTTCCTGCAACAGTTGGGCAACGGAACGGGGGGAACCCAATGGCCGGGTTGGCATGGCACCTTGATTGAATACGCTGCGAACCCGTTTCCGGATGCGGTGAATGGTTCGGCCCAGTGTTTGGCCTACCTGCGCAATCCCGGTGAAACTTATGACGTCATCGTCATCCGTACCTCGGGCCTGGCGGATCTCACAGATTATGTGAACGGCACCAAGCAAATCCGGCTCGACGTCCTCAGCCCGGTGCCCGGGGTGGACATTGAAATCACGTTGGAGGACGCGGAGACGGCGCTGCCCGCGAACTATCCCATCGGCCGGCACAGCACGTACCACGCGGTGACGACGACCGGTGGACAATGGGAGACCCTCACTTTTTCACTGGTCGGTCAGCCGGACGCCACCGTGCCTATGGATGCGGTGGACAATGTCGTCATCCTCATGAACCCCGGGGTGAATGTCAGTGAGCAGTATTACCTCGATAACTTCTTCGGACCGGAGTGGGTAAGCCCCGATTGTGCAACGCCGGGCGATGAACCTGCGGTGGTGTCGGACTTCGATTGCAACCAGCGGGTGACGCGGATTTATTCCGATGGACGTCTGCAGTTGTTCCCCAATCCGGCGCCGTTCAATGCGCTGAACAACAGCGTCAAGTGCTTGGAATACACCCGCAACGGGGCGGTGACGGACGACGTTTGGGTGGGGGCCTTTGCGGATGGACCGCTGACCGTGGTCGCCGGGACGCAGATGTTTTTGCAGACGATGGATCCCACCGCGCCCAGTGATTTTGTGTTGTCGCTGCAAGACACCTTCGGAAACGAGTTGCTCTTGCTGACGGACGCGACCGGCGTGCCGGGGGTGTGGGAGGAGCACGTCTTCGACTTGTCGGCGCTCGCCGGATTTCCCAACGTGGCGCGTTTCGTGTTCTTGTACCGGCCGGGAATTCCGGAGGCGCGGTCCATCTACTTGGACGGCTGGCGTGTGGAGTCGCCGGATGGGTTGGCGGATGTCGTGGAATCGGGTCGATTCCGGGTGTTTCCCAATCCGGTTGTGGATGTGCTTCGATGGGAGGGGGAGTTGGGATCCCGTTGGTCGGTGGTAGATGCCATGGGTCGTGAGGTAGTGCAGGGAGTTACACGAGCTGAGGCTGGGTTTATGGATGTGTCCGACTGGGCGGAGGGGGTTTACCTGATGCAGTGGACCTGGGG
>JBEEPJ010000123.1:0-6478 GCA_041191165.1 Bacteroidota bacterium
CCCAGCCCCCACATCCCCCAGGACACGGCCGGATCGAACCCCTTGACCATGAGGACACCGGTGAAGGCCAGAGAGAGGAACAGCCATTGGATGCGTTGGACGGTTTGGCCTAGAAAAAAGGAGGCCAACAGGACCGTGAAGATGGGACTCGTGTACTGGATGACCGTCGCCGAGGCCAGGGGTATGTGCTTGAGGGTGTGGAAGAATGCGGTCAGCGAGATGACGCCGCTCACCCCGCGGATCAGCAACCAAGGCCGGTTGTGGCCCCAAAATGGCAGCCCCTTCGCCCGCAGATATGCGGCGATGACCACCAGCGAGAAGGCGCTGCGCAAGAAGACCAGCTGCTGGGTGGGGACGTGTGGGAGGTCCTTGACCAGCAGATTCGCCACATTGAAGAACACGACCGAGGCCAGCATCCACGTCACCCCGCCCCCGCTGGAGGATCGTTCGCGCATCACATGTTCCGGCGATAGGCCCCGCCTACCTCGAACAGCGCATGGGTGATGGCCCCGAGCGAGCAGAACTTGCAGGCCTCGAGCAGGGCTTCGAAGACATTGCCCCCCTGCACCGCGGTCGCCTGAAGCGACTGCAGGGCCTCGGCAGAACGGTGGCCCTCAGCGGCGTGCAAGGACCGCAGGTTTTGCAGCTGGAGCACCTTTTCTTCCTCGGTCGCCCGGATGACCTCCCCGGGAATTCGGGTCGGAGAGCCGTCCTTCGCCAGGAAGGTGTTGACCCCGATGATCGGGTACTCGCCCGTGTGCTTGAGCGTCTCGTAGTAGAGGCTCTCCTCCTGAATTCGCGAGCGTTGGTACATCGTCTCCATGGCGCCCAGCACCCCGCCGCGCTCCGTGATGCGGTCGAATTCCGCCATCACCGCCTCCTCCACGAGGTCCGTCAGCTGGTCGATGATGAACGCGCCCTGCAGCGGATTCTCGTTCTTCGCCAGCCCCAGCTCCCGGTTGATGATGAGCTGAATCGCCATCGCCCGGCGGACACTGTGCTCCGTGGGCGTGGTGATGGCCTCGTCGTACGCGTTGGTATGCAGGGAGTTGCAGTTGTCGTAAATCGCGTAGAGTGCCTGGAGCGTGGTCCGGATGTCGTTGAAATCGATTTCTTGCGCGTGCAGCGAGCGACCCGATGTCTGGATGTGATATTTGAGCATCTGGGCCCGCGGCGATGCGCCGTACTTGTCGCGCATGGCTTTAGACCAAACCCGCCTCGCCACCCTCCCAATCACCGCATACTCCGGATCGATGCCGTTGGAGAAGAAGAAGCTCAGGTTGGGCCCAAAGTCGTCGATGTCCATCCCCCGGCTGAGGTAGTACTCGACGTAGGTGAAGCCGTTCGCCAGGGTGAAGGCGAGCTGGGTGATGGGATTCGCCCCGGCCTCGGCGATGTGGTAGCCGCTGATCGAAACCGAATAGAAGTTGCGGATCTTCTGGTCGATGAAGGTCTGCTGTACATCGCCCATGAGCCGCAGCGCGAACTCCGTGGAGAAGATGCAGGTGTTTTGGGCTTGGTCTTCCTTGAGGATGTCGGCTTGCACGGTGCCGCGGACCTGTTGCAGGGCCTGGGACTTTATGCGTGCATAGGTTTCGGCGGGCAGTACTTCGTCTCCGGTGCAGCCCAGCAAGAGGAGTCCCAGGCCGTCGTTGCCCTCGGGCAGCTCGCCGGCATACCGCGGCCGGGGGAGGCCCCGGTCATCCCACCGGGCCTTGAGCACTTCCTCGACCCGTTGTTCCAGCCCCTCCGCCCGGATGTAGCGCTCGCATTGCTGGTCGATGGCGGCGTTCAGGAAGAAGCCCAGGAGCATTGGCGCCGGGCCGTTGATGGTCATGGAGACGCTGGTCGCCGGGTCGCACAGGTCGAAGCCGCTGTACAGTTTCTTGGCGTCGTCGAGGCAGCAGATGCTTACGCCGCTGTTGCCCACCTTGCCGTAAATGTCCGGGCGCGGGTCTGGGTCGCGGCCGTAGAGGGTCACGCTGTCGAAAGCGGTGGAAAGGCGCTTCGCCGGCATGCCGAGCGAGACATAGTGGAAGCGCTTGTTCGTCCGCTCAGGGCCACCCTCCCCGGCGAACATGCGCGTGGGATCTTCGCCCTCCCGCTTGAAGGGGTAGATGCCGGCGGTGTAGGGAAAATGGCCGGGAAGATTCTCCTGAAGCGCCCAGCGAAGCAGGTCGCGCCAGCCGGTCCATCGGGGCACGGCCACCTTCGGGATGGCCAGGTGGGACAGGCTCTCCGTGGTGGTGGCCATCTCGATGCGCTTGCCGCGCACTTCGAAGGCGTAGACGGCCTCCTCATACCGGGCGCGCAGTTCGGGCCACTGCTCGAGCCAGGCCAACCCCTTGGGATCCAGCTCCATCTGCACCTCCTGGGTGCGGGCCAGCAGGGCCGCCCGATCCGCCGGGTCGAGCAGGGCCGCCGCTTCCCGCAGGGCCTGCAGCTTGCCTGCCGTCTCTGCCTGGCGCTCGACCCACTCGCGGTAATTGCGGTTGCCCTCGGCGATCTCGCTCAGGTAGCGCACGCGGCCCGGCGGGATGACGAAGATCTTCTCCGAGTCCGCATCCGGCATGGGCCATTGGCTCCGGAGGTCCGCGCCGGTGCGCTCGGCCAGGCGGTCGATAAGCATGCGGTAGAGGCGGTGCGTCCCAGGGTCATTGAACTGCGAAGCGATGGTGCCCACCACGGGGAGGGACTCGTCCTCCGCGTCCCAGAGGTCGTGGTTGCGCTTGAACTGCTTGCGCACATCCCGGAGGGCGTCGAGGGCGCCGCGCTTGTCAAACTTGTTGATGGCCACCACATCCGCGAAGTCCAGCATGTCGATTTTCTCGAGCTGCGTGGCCGCGCCAAACTCGGGCGTCATCAAGTACAGCGCCACGTCGCTGTGGTCCATGATTTCGGTATCGCTTTGGCCTATCCCACTGGTTTCCAGAATGATCAGGTCAAACTTCGCCACCTTCAAGATGGACAGGGCCTCGGCCACGTGCTTCGACAGCGCGAGGTTCGACTGCCGGGTCGCCAGGGAGCGCATGTACACCCGGTCGTTCTGAATGGCGTTCATGCGGATGCGGTCGCCGAGCAGGGCGCCGCCGGTCTTGCGCTTCGATGGGTCCACCGAGATGAGGCCTATGCGCTTGTCGGGGAAGTCCAGCAGGAAGCGGCGGACGATTTCGTCCACCATGGAGGACTTGCCCGCGCCGCCGGTGCCGGTGATGCCGAGCACGGGGACAGCGGGGAGGGTGGGCCAGGCGGCGTCGAAGGCGGCGTGGAAGGCGGCTGGGTCGCTCTCGGCGGCGGTGATGCACCGGGCGATGTCGCGGGTGCCTCCTTCGCCGAGGGCGGCCAGGGACCCGGCGACGTCCGCCATGTCCCGAACCGTGGCGAAGTCCGCACGCCGGATGAGGTCGTCGATCATGCCCTGCAGTCCCATGGCGCGGCCGTCGTCCGGGTGGTAGATGCGCTCGATGCCGTAGGCGTGCAGGGCTTCGATTTCCGAGGGGAGAATCGTTCCGCCGCCGCCCCCGAAGATGCGGATGTGCCCCGCGCCCCGTGCATCGAGGAGGTCCTTCATGTATTGGAAGTACTCCATGTGCCCCCCTTGATAGGAGGTCATGGCGATGCCTTGGGCATCTTCCTGGATGGCGCAATGCACGACCTCGTCCACGCTGCGGTCATGCCCGAGGTGGATGACCTCGCACCCGGAGCGCTGCATGATGCGCCGCATGATGTTGATGGCCGCGTCGTGTCCATCGAAGAGGCTGGCGGCCGTAACGATGCGGACCTTGTGCTGGGGCACGTAAGGGGAGTCGGTGGAAGTCGGAGTAGAAGCCATGGTGCTTGAGCTCGATGCGATGCCGCAAAGTTACGCGCTGCACCTCCCCCGATGGGTCACCCAGCGCTGCGCTCCTGCCACTGAGCGAGCCGGTGCTCAGCGTTTTGCCGGATGTTCGCCCAGAACAAGTTGTAGTCGGCGATGTGCCAGTCCCGGAGCTGCAGCAGCGGGCCCAGGGGCACGCGCAGGGGCTTGATCCAGAGGAGACCGGCGTGGGGCCGGGCTCGGATGGCGGCGATGTGTTTGACCTTGAAGCTGCGGTTGAGAATGCCCAAATGTTCCTTGAAGGCGGAGAAATCCTCGCCGCTGGGCTGCCAGTGGACAGGATTGATCGTGGCGTTGTGGACGAAATGGGGGCGGTAATATTCCGGAAAATGTCCCTCGGCCACGGTCATCCAGGTCACGAAGCCGCCCGTGGCATCGGGGTGCAGCAGGGGAGGGATGTGGGCGAAGTGGGCGGCGGACACGTCCATGCCCGGCAGGTAGGCGGCGATGAGCCGGGCCCGCAGGGCGGCTGCATTTGGGTCAGGACCGTCGAAGAATTCCCGCAGCAGCCGGATGGCGTGAAAGCTGCCTTGGCTGTGGGCGGCCAGAAAGAGGGGTTGTCCGCGGTCGAGGTGGGCGAGGTAGTGCATGAAGGCGCTGCGCACGTCTTCGTAGGCCAAATCCAGCGCCATCCTCCCGTCCTCGGTATCGGTGTAAAACACCCGCAAGTGCGCCTGCCGGTAGCGCGGGGCAAAGATGGATCCCACGCCCCGGAAGGCGGACACTTGATGGCGAAGCGGCCAGTTGTCGGCGATGCCCTTGGCCACGGGGTCGTCCCAGCCGGCGTTCCACTCGGCCCCCACGCCCCGCTGGGTGGTGGGGTGGATGTAGAAGACGTGGGCTTCGCCGGGGGAGGGCATGGGGCCGTAGCCCTGGGGCCAGGCCAGCAAGGGGCGGTGCGCAGGGTGGAGCGCCCAGCTCTCCGGTAGCGAATAGTCCGGCGGGGCGAGCCCGGCGTGCATCCGAAAGGCAAAGGGAATGTCCTTTTTATCGCGGTCGTCGAATCCGAACATGCCACCAATTTAAGGCAGCCGCCCGCCGGGAACCTCCCACCCCCACAATTTCAGGGGCGCTTCCCAGAGGGCCGGCACCGGGGCCTCATACGTCACCCGTCCCCCTCGCGGATGCTCCAGGGTGAGCCGGGCGGCGTGCAGGAACATCCAGGGCGCGCCCACCTCCTGGGCCAGGTAGCGATTGTGCGGCTTGTCCCCGTGGGCGGTGTCCCCGATCACGGGGTGACGCAGGTGCCTCAAGTGAAGCCGGATCTGATGGTACCGCCCCGTCTCCGGCAGGCACCGCACCAAGGAGAACCGGCTCGTCGGGTACCGCGTGATGGCCACCGGCCACTCCGCCCGCCCCAGCGTCTCGAAGCGCGTCCGGGCCGGCTTGGGCACGTCGTTGTGCCCCGTCGGCAACGGCTTTTCGGCCACCGCCTCGTCCGGCAGGTGCCCGCGCACCACGGCGATGTACTCCTTCTCGACCCGGTGCTCCGCAAACTGGGCATGCGCATGGCGGTGGGCCTCCCGGTTCCGGGCGAAGACCACGAGCCCGCTCGTGGGCCGGTCCAGCCGATTGACCGGCTGCAGGACCCCGTCCCGCTCCGCCGCCCCGTCCCGCGCGAACGACGGCAGCTCCGCCATCAGCCAGTCCCGCAGGTTCTCCCGGTCATAGAACGCCATGTCGGTGCGGTGCACCAGGAGGTGGGCCGGCTTGTAGACGATGACCCAATCGGCGTCGCAATGCAAGATGCGCGGCGCCTCGAGCGGGCGGGGCAACAAGTCCCTTTCGTCACTTCCCGACGCACCCGGTGGTTTCTGTTCCAAATCCTTTTAATTTGCGCCACCAAGTTCGGACAAGCCGTGCAACGGTTTGACGAATCCTGCGTTTCCAACTTACGATCAATCCATTCGACCTGATGTCTGATATTGCCTCGATGTGTGCCGCGGATGCGCGACCCCGGACTGGCTGGCGAGTAGCCTGCGGAATCGGTGTGAGTTGGGTGGTGGGTTTGGCCTGCATCCTATTTCATCACAATGCGTTAGGCCAAATCACTTCCGTCACCTGGGAAGTCGACACCACGTTTTACGAACCTGCGCCGCTGCCCGGCTCTCTCCCCGGCAGTCCGCAATACAATTTCGATAGCAACGGTGCGCTCACGGGCTACACGACCTACAAGTTCTACGCGAATTTCACCAGTGCCACCGACCGCCTGAGCAGCGTATACGCCCTTTCCACGGGCCCCAACATGCAGTTCAATGCGCCCTGCGGTTGCTACAATACGCCCACCTTTGGTCAGCTCTTCGGGGGACTCATCAACCCGATGTTCTTCACCTTGGTCCCGGAGTTGCGATACGACTCGTACATCACGATCGACAACACAAACGGGGAATCGATTGCCACCACGAACCCGCCCAACGGAACCATCACCAACGGCACGGGTTTTTGTGGCACCAACATCATCGACGGGGCTTACTTCGTGACGGGCGGGGTGCAGGCGGGAGCGGACCTGAAAATCCTCGTCGCCCAGATGACGACCTGTGGCCCGATCACTTTCCACGCATGTTTCCAGGTCTTCGTCGGCGGAAACCAGGCGAACAGCCA
>JBEEPJ010000124.1:0-6476 GCA_041191165.1 Bacteroidota bacterium
CAATCCCGGCAACGCTTCTGCGCCCGAACCCTGCGCCACCTGACGGCCAGCAGCGTCCAGACAAGTCCAAGACTCGCCGGCCTGCAACCCCTGGATGAAAGTCGCGCCCCGCGTGGGATTGGGCGCCAACCGGAACGACGCCCGGCCATTCACCGCCCCCACCCCGTTCGTCTCGCACGGTCCGGAAGTCCAGCTCGCCACCCCCCCATGGTACCACGCCGCGCAGGGAGAGTCGTACGTCACCCCGTCGCAACCGCACAACGGCACATTCGCCACCACACATTCCACCTCCGGATCCAATCGGTCCTCGTCGAAGCAATCGCCCTCACACGGGCCGGGTGTGATGACCGAGTTCCATTCTACCACCGTGGCGAAACACGGGTTGATGTGCGTGAAGCCATCGCATCCGCAAACCGGATCCACCT
The DNA here is from genome assembly GCA_041191165.1 of Bacteroidota bacterium. Lineage (GTDB taxonomy): Bacteria > Bacteroidota > Bacteroidia > Flavobacteriales_D > Sanyastnellaceae > CAMCYM01. The sequence goes on from JBEEPJ010000124.1 coordinate 426, forward strand.
CGAACGGACTGCAATCGATGGTCGGATCGGACAAGCTCGGGTCGATGCAGCCCACCACCAGCCCGCAGGCCGCCTCGCAAGATGCGAAGTCCTGGAAGAAATTGGGGGTGTAGTCGATGCCGTTCACCACCCAGCCACAGCCGCTCACAAAGGTGCACGCCCCGTCGACCAGGGCGATGCCCATGGCCATGTCGCAGGCCCCGAAGTCCACCCCGGCCAAGTCCAAGCACTCCCCACCGCCCCCCTGGCACTCCCCCTGCGTCCATGAGGTCACCCCGCCCCAGTTGACCGCCTCACAATCGTTCCCGTAAGTAACCCCGTCGCAACCGCAAACCGGCAACCAAATCATGGGACATGCCGCCTCCGGGTTGATCAGTGCCGGGTCGATGCAGCCCCCACCCCCCTGGCACTCCCCCGGGGTCCAGGAGGTGACACCACCGGTGTTCACCGCCAGGCAATCGTTTCCATACGTCACCCCATCGCATCCACACACCGGCATCCAAACCATCGGACAAATTGCATCCGGATTGATGAGCGAGGGGTCCACGCAATCCTGTGCGTGCATAGGATTGGACCCGAAAGCGAGGGCGAAAAAAGCGAGGGCGCTAAGAATGTGCTTCATGGAAGGAAGACCGGAATGCGTGAGGAAAAGTTGCATGGAAAATGGGGGGGGGTTAGCGGATGTAGACGACGGATTTGGTCTGAAAAAAATCGTGGGAAGGAAAGAGCGGTGCCAGCGGAATCACCTCACAATCAAAGCCTTTCAGCCGCCCAATCTCCCCGCTCAAATCGCCCCCCTTCAGGTAGAGCACCCCGTTGGGCCAGGGATTGATGGTCCGCGGGTCAAACTTGTTCTGCACCCAGGGCATGAAGGTGGCCAAGTCCGTCACCGCGCGGCTCACCACGAAATCGAAGCGCCCCTTCACCTGCTCCGCGCGGCCGTAAACCGTGGTGACGTTTTTCAGCCCCAGGGCCTCCACCACGGCGTCCACCACACGGATTTTCTTGCCGATGCTGTCGCACAGCACGAACTCCACCTCCGGGTGCAGGATGGCCAGCGGGATGCCCGGAAACCCACCGCCCGTGCCCACGTCGAGCACGCGGCTGCCCGGCGCGAACCGCATCACCCGGGCGATGGCGGCGCTGTGCAGGACGTGGTGCACCTCGAAGTGCTCCATGTCCTTGCGGGAAATCACGTTGATCATGGCGTTCCAGTGCGCGTACAGGGCGGACAGCGCCGTGAGCTGCTCCACCATCGCATCCGTCAGTCCCAGCCCGGGCAGTTCCTTTCGCCAGTCCAAACCCGCACTCATATCGTCTCCCGCGCCCCTTTCATGGCCGCCAACAGGATGTCGCGCGCCCGGAAGAGTTGGGCCTTGACCGTCCCGAGTGGCAGCCCCAGCTCCTCTGCGATTTCCTCGTAACTCTGCTCCTCGAAGTAGCGGAGCTCAACCAGCCGGCGGTACCGCGGCTTGAGCTGGGCGACCACCTCGCGCATCCGCTCCACCCGCTCCTTGCGCTCGAGCTCCTCCATCGGATCGAGATTCTCGTCGCGCACCTGAATCTCCATGCTCTCCCCATCCTCGTTGCTGAACCCCTGATCCAGGGACAGGGCCTTGAGCCGTTTTTTGCGGATGAAGTCGATGGTGTGATTGGAGGCGATCTTGAACAGCCAAGTGGAGAAGGCGAAGGCCGGCGTGTACTGTCCCAGCCGCTGGAAGGCCTTGCTGAAGGTCTCGATGGTCAAATCGTCCGCATCATCCGCGTCGAAGACCATCTTTTGGATCAGGTGAAAGATGGAGTCCCGGTATCGCTTCATCAAGTCCGCGTAGGCCTGCTGGTCGCCGGCCTGCGCGCGCAATACCAAGGCATAATCTTGCCGCGCCTTGTCGCTGAGATTGGGATTTACTTCCATGGGGTGGGCTCGTGAATCGGGTGTGGCCGCGCGCGGGCTCACCAATCCTGGCGCCGGGCTCCCCGGAGGGAATCCCACATGGCAACCGAAGTGAGTCCCACCAACCCCAACTGGGTCAGCGGCACCCAAACCCCAGCAAACCTCTGACGACCGGTGAGTCCACAGCACGCTGCGAACGTTCGAAAGTTAGCCCCCTGCACCGCCACCATCGCGGCCCCGGCGGCGCCGACTATCCATACTCCAATGTGCATAAACCACGCCGGGGCGAGCGCCCAGCTCGCCGCACCGGCCGCGGTTATCGCCCCGACCGAGACCACCGGCCACGCGAGGGCCGCTACGACCCGCCGGGGATAGCGCGGCCCCGTGGTGAGGTGGCGGCGCTTGGATCGACCCCACGCGCGCCCCGTGGCCGGGACCCGGGTGGGCGCCTGGGCCGCCGGATGGAGGGAGGCGACGAAGCGGATGGGGAGGCGTTGCCAGGTTTGGACTAGCAAATCGTCATCGCCCGAGGCCAAATCCCCATGCCCCTCCCAGCCCGGAAAACACGCCTTTCGAAACGCCAGGTTGCGCCCCACGCCCATGTACGCCCGCCCCCAACCCGCCGCCGCCACATAGGTCCGGGCGATGCGCAAGGCATCCGCCAGCGCCCACTGCGCCCGCCATCCGCTCCCGCCCGAGGTCGGCAAACTCACCCCCAGCCGGACCTCCCACACCGGGTCCGCCCCGCCCAGCCCGGCCGCCATCGCCTCCACCCATCCCGGCCCGGCCGGCACGCAATCCGCATCGGTGGCCACGATGACCTCGCCCCGCGCGGCCTCCACGCCGGCGGCAAAGGCGTCCTTCTTCCCGGGCCGGGTGTCCTCCAGCCGCAGCACGCGCAGCCGCTCCCCTCCTTCCGCATGCCTTCCCCAACTCGCCTGCGCCGCCGCCAGCAACTGCGGCGTCCCATCCCGGCTGCCGTCGTCCACCACCAGCACCTCCTCCGGTCCGGGCACTTGCGCGCGCAGGCCCTCCAGCAGTTCCGGCAGGACCTGCTCCCCGTCGCGCACACACACCAGCACCGTCACCGAAAAATCGCGCGGCCCCGCGCAGCGCTTCAATCCCTCCTCCTCCGCACGCCGCGCGCGCCGGATGCCCTCCTGCATCGCCCACTCCCAGAGCGCCCACATGCCCAACCCCACCCCCCCAACCCCCGCGGCCGCCAGCAAACCGGGCATCCTCAGTTCACCACCGCGAACCGCAGCACCTGCCGCTCACCGGTCTGGCCCTGCACCTCGAAAAAGTACGTGCCCTGCGGCCAACGTCCCACCTCCAAGTCCAGGGGCACCCCTTGCCAGCGGCCCGCAGCAGCTTCCCGACCCAGCACATCCTTCACGCTCCAGGTGCCCTGCACCGCTGCGAAGCCTTCGATGCGCACCCGGTCGAGCGCCGGGTTGGGGAACAACCGCAAATCCTCGAGATCGACGCCTGTCGGCGCCAGAACCGACATGGCATCGGTGCAAAAGTTCTCCACCTCGTTGTCCCCAAAGGTGCCGCCCGTGGCCACCAGCTCCCCATCCGGGTCGAGGAGGGTCCAGCTGCCATTGCCGTAACCGCAGCAAATGCCATCCCCGTAACTGTCCTCAATTTCAAACACATAGCAGCCATCTTCTAGGCACAAGTCGTACGTGAAGGGGGTGCCGTCCTGGCCGTCTTCATAGCCCGAACCGCTGTAGACCACCTGGCCCAGCCGGCGGATTTCCCACGAAGTCTCCGAGCCGTAGTCGTCCAGGACGAGCACCAGCTGGAAGTTGTAAGTGGGGCCGGCGAACGAGGAGAACGTCGCGGTCACCTGGTTGTTGAGGGCGTTCTCGTCCGCCACGCCGTTGGGGGAGACCACCGATACGACCAGCGTATTGGTTCCGTCGGCCACCGTCAGGGGCGGCAGATTCACGGTGGCGATGGCAAATTGGGCCAAATTCCCCGTCCAATTCACCGATTGCTGCGGCCCACCGTTCATGCTGTACTGAATCGTGGCGCTGGTGAGATTCGCCGAGCCCATGTTCTGCAGGTTCACCACCGGAGACACCGTCGACTCCCCGCACAGCACCTCCGTGGGCAAGCCCGTCACCCCCACCCCGGCGTCCACCGCGAAACTCACGGTCGAGGAGGGCCAACCATTGAGGAACGTGGGATTGGTGCCGGCCGGATCCAGCCAGTCCCGCAGGCGGGTGGTGGCCGAGTTGCCGTCCCAGCTCACGTTGAAACGGCCGTACCAGTCCGGCTGGCCGTTGTTGGAGGAGCCGGCGCAGGCCGCGCCGCCGCCGTAGAGTTGGCCTACGATGCGGTGGTTTTGGTCGAAGAGCGGCGAGCCGGAGGAACCGGGCTCGGTGACGCCGGCTTCCCACTGTCCGATGTACCAAACGGCCGCGCCGCCTTGCTGGTTGGCGACGGGGCCGTCCTCGTCGAAGCAGATTTTCTTGACGTCGCCGCTGGGGTGGTGGATGCCCGTGACCGCGGTTGGCGGGGTGCCACTGCGGTCCCAACCGGCGTACTGGACGTTGAACGAGGCGGGCGGGATGGAATTGAGCTCGAGCAGGGCGAAGTCAGAGCCGGCATTCTTCGCCTTGAACGAAGAACCGCTCACCGACTGGTTCGTCGGGCCGGAGGAGCCGGAGCAACCCGCGGACTCGTGGTTGAAGTAGTAAATCCAGTTCGCTACGGCGTTGGTGTTGTTGCCCACGCAGTGATTCGCCGTCAGGAAGTAGGGCGTGCCGTCCTGGGCCGTGTTGTTCACCAGCGCTCCGGTGCAGATGGCGAAGCCTCCTTCCACAATGAGGGCCACGCTGCGCTTTTCGGTGGCCCAAGTGGCCCCTTCCGGACAATTGACATTGATGTTGCACGCCCCGGAGTTGCCAAAGGGTCCGCGTTCGAGTTCTTCTTGCTGGGTCAAGGCATAGCCGAAGAGGCCCCGGTAGCTGTGCACGACCTGGGAGAGGTGGATCGAGCCTGCAAAAGCTGCATTCAGCGGCTCGCGGTACTCGAGCACCACCTGATCGCCGGGCGTCTGGCCCAGCGCCCAAGAACCCCCGTCCGCGTTGCTGCGGTGATCGAAAGCACCCCGGAAAACGGTGCGCTCGGCATTCCATGTGAACAACCGCGCGCCTTTGGGCACCGAGAAGGTGTCGAAAAGGAAGCTCACAGCGAGGGCTTCCGGACAATGCACCACCAACCGCCACACGCGCTCATCGCCCTCCACAGTCCACAGTCCATGGGTCTCAGGGCTCAAGGAAACCGCATGCTCCACCCCGAAGCGCCAAGGGGCGGTCTTCTCCAAATCCGTCACCGCGTCCTCCGCCGCCAATGCCTCCCGGTCCACTGCGGGCAGGGCCACCACGGGCACATCGGGCAACATGTGGCTCTCCCACATCGGCTGCCCTCCATACTCTACCTGGGCCTGCGCCCCTTGCGTCATCCCGCAAAGCAGCCCGAGCGTCAGGCCAAAAAAAGCACGATCAATCGTATGCATACGTCAGAGGTGTGTTCCAATTTTCAAGCAAAATCACCGTCACGCCGCGCGGAGTTCCGCGGTAAGGTCGCAGGTCAAAGGTAAACGTTTCCTGAAACCGCGCCCGGCAGGGGTCGCCCGGAGAACGATGCTCTAGGCGCAGCGGTTGTTTGGGCGGCAGGCTCTTCATCAACGGCCCCGCGGGAGACACGTACCAGAAATGCTCTCCACACCCCCCGCTGTAGGCCACCTGCACCCGCAGCGAATCCCCCACCACCTCGGCCGAGAGCAACTCGTAGGGCGTGGGCTCGCCGGGTGCGACGTAGGACGAGTCCGCAACTTCAGCCCCTTCAGCCATTTCGCGCTTCACCGCGCGCACTTTCCGGGGCTCAAAACAGCCCGCCGCCAGCGCGGCCACAGCCAGCCCCGCGGTCATGAAAGCCACCGCCGAAATCCAGGCCCCGCCGCGGCCCCTCATCGAATCTCGATGGCGAAGGGCAGCCGGGCCTGTACCCGGTCGCCTTGTTCAACCATCCGCTGCAGCGCCAAGAACTCCCTGATGGAACCCGCCGGCACCCCCCACGCCTCCAGGGTGTGCAAGGCCACCTGCGCGCCGCCCATGTCCTCCAGAAACTTCGTGATGGGGTCA
>JBEEPJ010000125.1:0-6468 GCA_041191165.1 Bacteroidota bacterium
CGGATAACCCTCGCCCGAAGCCGCGGCCTGAAAAGCCACCGGCTCGACATAAAAACACCACATGCGCAGGAAATCATAGACGTACACCGCACGGGAATCCGGCGTGCCCAGCACCGCGCCTACCGTCACCGTCTCCATGGACTCCGCCATGGCCTCGCGTCCACTGCCCGCACTGCTCGACCCCCGCTGCCCGGTCTCCTCGTAAAATCCCAGCGGGTCGTCGTCCTCATCCTCTTCGTCCCAGCCCCCGAGCATTTCCATGCCGGGCATCGCGAGCAGGGGAATTTCCGCCCCCCGTTCCCAGGATTCGTTGCTCCGGTAAAAGGAGGCCATCTCATCGCCCGCCCAACCGAAGGCCCCCAAAATCGCCTCATGCAACGCGAGCAGCGGCGCATCCAAACCGATCTCCACGTCGCGGAACACATCCGCTTCAGCATCCAGGATCACCCGGAGTTTTACAATCTCGCTCATCGTTGCAGTTCCGGTCTCCAACCGGATGGATTCGTGGGTATTTTTGTCCGCCCAATTTAGCCCTAAAAACACCAACCCCATGGACACGCGCATCATCAAAATCGCTTTTGCTGCTGGAAGTTTGGCCTATGCCATCTACCTGTTCATGAACGGATACTGGGGCAGCGGAATCGGCATGGTCCTGGTGACCGCCCTCGCCGTGCTCGCCAGCCTGCAAAGTCTGCGATTGCTGATGGTGTTCGTGTACCTCCGCCAGCAGCGGATGGACGATGCGCGCAAGTGGCTCGATCGCGTGCGCCCGGAGCACCTGTGGAAGCGCCGCAGGGCCTACTACGCGTTCCTCAAGGGCAGCATGACCATGGAGCAGAACATGAACGAGGCGGAGCGCTGGCTCAAGCAGTCCCTGGAGTGGGGGCTCAAGCACGACCATGACAAGGCGGCGGTGAAATTGAATTTGGCGGTGGTGGCTCAGGCCAAACGCAAAACACCCCAAGCCCGCGCCCTGCTGGCGGAATGCAAGCGCCTCGACCGCAAGGGCATGCTCAAAAAGGACATCAAGATGGTGGAGGACGCCATCCAAAACCCCCAGCAGGTGCGCATGCGCGGCCGCTGACCCTCGTGATTCAGGCCACGGAACGCAGGGCCTGAAGCGCCCCCAGCAATTCCAAGCTCTTGCGCTGGGCCTCTCGGCTCACGGCGTGCAGGGCCTCCTCCCGTTCCAACCCCGTTTGCTTCGAGGCCCCGATCTCATCCAGACGTTGGAGCAACGTGGAGATGGTATGGCTCGCCTCCCGGACGATGCTCTGGGCCTCCGCCTCGAATTGGGGCAGGTCCAAGGCCAGCTGAAAAGCCGCCAACACCGCATCGTTGAGCAACACGTGCACTGCTTCCCGAATATGAAGGGCCTGATCTGTCATGAGCCGCAGGGTTTGAACCTCGCTCAATGTAGCGGAAAGCACCCCAACTCCCAAACCGATTTCCCGTCTCGGTCAGTGGTTTAACAAATTCTCCAAGGATTCCTCCAACCGGGCGTTCGCCAGGAACTGGGTTTCGAGGCCTGCCGCAAAGGGGAAAGCGGTGTCAAGCGAGGCGCATCGCGCGACTGGCGCATCGAGTTCCCGCCAGCACGCCTCGTGGATGCGTGCGCTGATTTCCGCCCCGATGCCGCCCGTGAGGGTGTCTTCGTGCAGGACCAGGGCGCGGCTCGTCTTGCGCACACTCGCGAAGACCGCCTCTTCATCCCACGGCAACAACGTGCGCAGGTCTAGGATTTCCAAGTCCCATTCCGGATGCTTCTGGGCCGCCTCGAGCGCCCACATCACCCCCAAGCCGTAGGTGATGACCGTCGCCCCGTTGCCCTCCCTGACCTGCCGCGCCTTGCCGAAGGGGACCACATAGTCCTCGGTGGGCACGGGGCCTGAGAGCGAGCGATACAGGAACTTGTGCTCGAAAAACAGCACGGGGTTGGGATCTTCGAACGCCATGCGCAGCAGGCCCTTGGCATCGGCAGGGGTAGACGGGTAGGCGATTTTCAGGCCGGGCACGTGGAAGAACCAGGCTTCCGTACTCTGGCTGTGGAAAGGACCCGCCGTCACGCCGCCGCCCGTGGGCATGCGCACGACGACATCCGCCATCGCTCCCCAGCGCCAGTGGATTTTGGCCAAATTGTTCACAATCTGATTGAACCCGCACGTCACAAAGTCGCTGAACTGCATCTCCACCATGGCCTTGCGCCCGGCAATTGAAAGTCCCAGAGCGGCGCCCACGATGGCGGATTCGCACAGGGGTGTATTGCGGATGCGGTCTTTGCCGTAGCGGTCCACGAAGCCTTCGGTGACTTTGAAGACGCCGCCGTACTCGGCGATGTCCTGGCCCATCAGCACCAGACCGGGATGGGCATCGAGCGAGGTGGAAAGGCCCTCCGTGATGGCGTCGATGAGCCGCAACTCGCGGGCATCGGGGCGCGCGGCGGCGACAGATTGGGGGTCGTCCAGCACCGGCAGGCCGTGCGCGGGGACGGGGGCGTAGCGATCGGCCAGCTCCTTTTCCACGGAGGGCGTGACCGGGGGCTCGGCGGCCGCTTCCCGCAGTCCTTCTTCGATGAGCGTCTTGATTCGACCGCGGGTCACTTCCATCCAGGCTTCATCCCACAGGCCCGCCTTGCGGCCCCATTCTTCGAAGCGCTCCACAGGATCCACCTGCGACCAGTGGTCGATGAGTCCGTCGGGGTAGTACTTGGTGCCCGAAGCCTCCTCGTGTCCGCGCATGCGGAACGTCTTGAATTCGATGAGGATGGGACGGGGGCGCTGGCGAATGGAGGCAGCGGCATCGGAGACCGCGTGGAAGACCGCCAGCACGTCGTTGCCGTCGACCTGGATGGCGTCCTCGGCAGGGATGCCGTAGCCGATGGCCTTGTCCGTGAAGTGGGCGCACCGGAACTGCTCCGCAGAAGGCGTCGAAAGCCCCCAGGCGTTGTTTTCGATGCAGATGATGACCGGCAGGTCCCATACGGCGGCGACATTGACCGCCTCGTGAAAGTCGCCTTCGCTGGCTCCTCCGTCCCCCGTGAAGACCAGGGTGGCCTTCCCGGCGGCATCCAACTTGCTCGCCAGGGCGATGCCATCGGCGATGCCCAGCTGGGGCCCGAGGTGGGAGATCATGCCCACGATGCGGTGCTCCTTGGACCCGAAGTGGAACGAACGATCGCGGCCGTGCGTGAACCCGTGGTCCTTGCCTTGAAACTGCGCGAAAAGTCGGCCGCAGCTGATGCCCCGCGCCGTGAAGACCCCGAGGTTCCGGTGCATGGGGAGGATGAATTCCTCCGGGGCCATCGCCCGCGCGGATCCCACCGAGATGGCCTCTTGGCCCATGCCGCTGAACCACTTGGAAATCTTGCCCTGCCGCAGCTGGCTGAGCATCTTCTCTTCGATCATCCGGGGGAGGAGCAAGGCGGTGAAGAGGTCCCGGATTTGGTCATCGGTCATCGCCCGCCGGTCGAAGCGCAACGGGTTGTGGGGGAAGGCGGCTTGCATGGAGGCCAAATTTACATCCACCCCCGCCTACTTCCCGGCCCCCACGCATCGCAGTTGCGCAATTATCTTCGCGGGGTGAAACAAGGGGCAGAAGAGCGCGATGAGGTAGTGCTGCGGGTGCCGCCGGCGTGGCTGCGGGAGCCGGCGCGGCTGGCCGGCGCGCTGGCGGAGGCCCGGGGGGTGCCGGTGGAGGCGTTGGGGGACTGGCGGGTGGTGCGCCGGAGTTGGGATGCGCGGCGCCGGCCGGTGGTGGCGCAGCTGACGGTCCGGTGGGGGGAGCAGGAAGGGGAGGGTGCCGGGGGGAGTTGGGCGCACTTGGCCCCGCTCGCCGAGGACGCGCCGGAGGTCGTGATCGTGGGCGCCGGTCCCGCCGGTCTCTATGCGGCCCTGCATCTGTGCCGTCAGGGGATTCGCCCCGTGATTGTGGAGCGCGGCGCGGCCGTGCGGGAGCGGCGTCGGGATTTGGTCCGCATCGTCCGGGAACACGAGGTGGACCCCGACTCCAATTACTGCTTCGGCGAGGGCGGCGCCGGCACCTATTCCGACGGCAAGCTCTACACCCGATCCTCGAAGCGGGGCGACATCCGCGCCGCGCTCCAGGTCCTGGTCGACCACGGCGCCGACCCGGACATCCTCATCGATGCGCATCCCCACATCGGCACCAACAAGCTGCCGGGCATCATCGAGTCCATGAGGGAAACCCTGTTGCAGTGCGGCGCCCGGATTCACTTCCGCACCCGGTTGACGGGGTGGCAGACCCGCCCGGCCCCGGACGCCAACGGCGGTACCCGGGAGGCGTTGACGGGGGTGGAAGTGCTGGATTTGGCCTCGGGCAACTTGTGCATCCTGCCCGCGCGACACGTCATCCTCGCCACCGGGCACAGCGCGCGCGACATTTTCCGGGGGATGCATGCACGCGGTTGGCAGTTGGAGGCCAAACCCTTCGCCCTCGGCGTCCGAATCGAGCACCCCCAAGCCCTCATCGACCGGGAGCAGTACCACGGCGAGCCACGTGGGGACGTCCTGCCGCCGGCGAGTTACACCTGGACTTGCCAGGCGCTGGGGCACGGGGTGCATTCCTTCTGCATGTGTCCCGGGGGCATTATCGCGCCGTGTGCCACCGCGCCCGGCGAGGTGGTCACCAACGGCTGGTCGCCCTCCAAGCGCAACAATCCATTCGCCAATTCCGGCATCGTGGTGCAACTCGGACCCGAGGACTGGGAGCCGCTGGGCTTCTCCGGCCCGCTGGGCGCTATGGAGTTTCAGTCCGCCGTAGAGCGCCGATGTTTCGCCGCTGCAGGCGGAACCCAGCGGGCTCCGGCCCAGCGCCTCCTGGATTTTCTGGCGCGCCGGCCGAGCCGGAATTTGCCGCCCTGCAGTTACCTGCCCGGCTTGGTTCCAGTGTCCTTGTGGGAGGTCCTGCCCGACTGTGTCGCCCGGCCGCTGGCCGAGGGGTTGCGCACCTTCGGCAAACGGATGCCGGCCTACCTCCATCCCGATGCCGTGCTGGTGGCCCCCGAGAGCAGGACGAGCAGTCCGGTCCGCATCCCCCGGTCTGCCGAGAACTTACAGCACCCGGACGTGGCGGGCTTGTACCCCTGCGGCGAAGGTCCGGGTTACGCAGGGGGCATCTTGTCTGCCGCCATGGACGGGGTCCGGGTTGCGCAGGTTATTGCGGAATCCGTCCTTTCCCCGGGGGACAAATAAAAAACGGGCCAGCTTGCGCTGACCCGTTTGATCCTGTTACGCACCGGGTATAACCGGACAGGATTCCCCGGGGGGAGATCATTGCGTAAACGTAGCGGTGTTGTTTTCGAGCTCTTGTGCCCGAATCAAGGACCGTACGTCGCCCAAGTCGGCCCACTTTCCGTCCCATTCCCCTGTGATGAACGCCGAGGGGAATCCGGCCAAGCGAACCTGCTGCAGGAAAAATCGTGCATCGGACTCATTCCGATAACGTGAAGATACGAATTCTGTTTTTTCAAAGGAATTTTTTTCGACAAAAAATTGACCTTCATCTAACCAAATCTGCAAAACATCTGGTTTTACAAGCATTGCATTCTGGGGAAGTTGCACCCGGAAACTCGCTCCACGCGCGGGATTGGCCGCATCGGGAAGGGGGGAAGGCCCGGGGGATGCGGGGAGAACTTGCTCCCGCAATCTGAGCTCGGCGGGGGTGTGCAAGGGGTGGCTCTCGTCCTGGATTTCGTCAATTGAGCGCTGCCCGTCGGGCATCTGAAGGGGGGCAGGAGCAGGAATCGAAGACGAATCGCCGGAGTAAATGGCACGATGGTCCTGGCGGGGAGCCTGCGGGGGGTGGATGCCCCAGCTGGACCATTCGCGGCTCCACTGTTCGTCATCGACCGCGATGCCCAGCGCATTCACTTGGATATGAGCCGAGTGGGGCTCTGCATCGCGATAGTCTGGCAGGCCATCGCCATCGGAATCCACGGGGCAACCCTTGCGATCCACCCGCGCAGCGGCGGGGGTTCCGGGACAGCGGTCTTCGACGTCCTTGACGCCATCGCGGTCTGCATCCGTGCCCAAGGCGAGGTAGGCAGCAGGGTACGAGATGCGGGGCTGGCGGTGGGCTTTGCCCAAACGCAATCCCACACCTACGGCGCCGTACATCAGCCAATCCGAATGACCGGGACGCGGATCGAGACGCACTTCGTTGCCCACCCAAACCCCGCACCGGCCCGTGGCGTAGAGCCTTCGGCCGAGGAAAAGGTGAAACCCACCCTCGACAGGGATGCTCCAATGGGTGGTGGCCGGCGTGCGGGATTCGAAGTTGTAATCGGGTGTGACCTCCTGCGCCTCAAAAACCGCCAAGGGGGCGTCTTCTGGCCGGTCATAAGTCAAGCCATTGGACCAGCGGTAGACCGGAGTGCCGTCGGCGAGGCGCTGTTCCTGGAGGAGGGTTTGGCTTGTCCAAGCCCAACCCACGGACAACCAGGGCTGCAAA
>JBEEPJ010000126.1:0-6399 GCA_041191165.1 Bacteroidota bacterium
AAGGTGCTGTATTACGGGGTGCAATGGGGACAGATGGCCTGGTCGGTCAGCACGGCAGAAAAGTATGCGGAATGAGTAAGGTCAACGTTTTGGTGCTCAATGATTTCACCCGTGACAATCGGGTGTTGAAAACGGCGCGATCCCTGCACAAGGCCGGGCATGAAGTTCGCGTGCTGGCGCTGTGGCGCCCGGGTTTGCCCGAACGCGAGCAGCTTGCGGACGGCGTGCAAGTGGTTCGATTGCGAAGTGTGGCCTCCCGCCTCCCAGGGGGCAAGTTGACCGGCCTCATTAAAGCGATGGCAGTTCAGCTGCAGCTTATTGTCAGACATCGGGACGCTGATGTCATGCATTGCAACGATTTGGAAGCTTTCGTTCTCGGGGTGATTCTGCAGCGGTTTCAGCCCGGATTGAAACTCATTTACGACTGTCATGAGTTTGAGGCTGAGCGCAATGCACAACCCAATTGGATGCGCAGGGGGATGGGGGCCATCGAGCGTGCTTGGATCCGCAGGGCTTCCGCCGTGTTGACGGTCAGCCCTTCCATTCTCCGGGCGTACGAGGAGCGGTATGGCAAACACGGCCTTCCTCCCACTTACTTGGTTCGCAACATCCCACATCGCAGAAACACATCCATTTCCCACTCGGAGGCGGAGGGATTTTCGAGTTACTTCTCCTTGCCAGAAGGGGCGTGGGTCGCCCTATACCAGGGGGCATTTACCTGGAATCGCGGACTTGAAGTGGCGATCGAGGCGGCCAAGGCCTTGCGTGAGGAGAACATCCACCTCGTCCTCATGGGGTATGGCCCTTTGCAACCTCTTGTCGATGCTGCAGCCGCCGAGTACCCCAATATTCATTACATGCCTGCAGTACCCTATGATTCCGTGCTGGCATGGACCCAGTCCGCAGATGTGGGCCTGGTGTCGGTGGATCCCGTATGTCTCAGCTACCTCTATTGCCTGCCCAACAAACTGTTCGAGTACATTTTAGCGGGAATTCCGGTGCTCTCCAACCACCTGCCGGATTGCGCTGCGTTGATCGAAGCGTGGGAAGTGGGCGAAGTGGTCTCAGAGAACAATGCACGCGGATGGGCAGCGGCCCTGCGTCAAATGCGCGACCAACCGGAGGGGAAGTATGCAGCGGGTTTGGCCCTTGCTGCTGAAAATCTTCACTGGGAAGGAGAGGAGGAGCAACTGTACGCGGCCTATCGCTCGGCGGGCGTTCCGATGCAAACGGAATCTATCAGCCGTTGAGGGCTTTCTTCACCGCCATGAATTCCTTGTCCTTTTCAAACAAGCTACCTGCCAAATTCACCCAACGAACGGCCCCGGCGTTGTCGCCCACGGCGTCCAATTGTTCCGCCGTATAGATGATGGCGTATTTCAGCAAGTCGATTTGAATCGGCTGCAATCCCTTTCCTCCGGTCTCCGTCAATAATTTTTCCGCCACCGCCCAGGCCTCTTGTGCGTCTCGGGTGGCCTTGGCCTTCCAGAGCACCGTGCCGTACATGATCCAAGCCCCTGCATCCTCGGCATCCAGGTCGTAGAGGTACTTGTACATCCCCTTTGCCTTCGCGAATTTCTCCTCGTCAACCATGGCTTCAGCCTCGTTCATGGCGACCCGACGCAGCGCGTTGATGAACTCCATGTAGCCGGCGAAGAATTGGTCGTCCTTGTCTTTCTTCCGAAACTTGACGGCATACTTCAGTGCGTCTTTGAGGGCGTTGGGGTACTTCGTCTTGAGCACGGCATCGTCGCTCTGTGAAATGCGGAAATAGGCTTCAGCCATGAACACGTAGGGTCGGGGCTCTTTGCTGGTCGCTTCTTCCTCGGTGTATCGAATGGCCTTGTAAAGCACTTTTTCGTACTTGCCATCGACCATCCACATCAGCATTTCGTCGTAAACGCTCTCCGGAATCAACGGCTTCTCGTCCTGCGCCAGGCAGGGGGTTGCGGGTCCTAAAATCGCGATCAAAAGGCCCAGGGTGGAGATCCAGAATTTCATCGCTCTTGAGGTTTTGCGAATCGGTAGGACAAATCTTGTGCCGAAGATAGGGGAGGAGCACCAAAATGTAGGTCGGAGGTGCGCTTGAATTGTTCATCGAGCGTGGGTTCGATTTAAATTCGCACACCATGCAGAAATTGAGGACGGGCGCTCCCACTTGTTTCCGAGAATTCGGGTTGCTTTTCGCTTTGTGGATTCTCTTCTTGGGACAATTGGGTGCCCAGGGTACGGTGAAGGGATTTCTCAGAGATGCCAAGACGGGCGAACCCGTAATGTTCACGAGTGTTTTTCTCGAGGGAACGACGTACGGGGTAACGAGTGACCTCGATGGGTATTACAGTTTGAGCAAGGTGCCGGCAGGCAAATACCGGCTGTTGGTTTCCGGGCTGGAGTATGAACCCGAAGCCGCTGAAGTCATCATCGAGAATGGCAAGATCCTCACGCGGAACTTCATGCTCGACCCCAAGGTGGTCTCCCTCGGAACGGCGGAGGTCTCGACCGAGCGCGATCAACAAGAGCGCAACGTAAACATGTCCATCGAGACCATACGCCCGGCGGATTTGAATCGCATTCCCAGCTTTGGAGGACAACCGGATCTGGTGCAGGCATTGCAGGTGCTTCCGGGGTTTGTGTCCACTGGCGACCAGGGAGGACAGCTTTACATCCGCGGGGGATCTCCCATTCAAAACAAGGTGTTGCTGGATGGAATGATCATCTACAACGCGTTTCACAGCATTGGACTTTTTAGTGTTTTTGATTCGGATGTCATTTCCAACGCGGATGTCTACACGGGTGCTTTCTCGGCCAAATTCGGAGGCAGAATCTCCTCGGTCATGGACATTTCCACCCGGGACGGCAACAAACAAGAGCTCACCGGAAAGGTCAGTGCCAGTCCGTTTGGTGCCAAGGTGCTGCTGGAGGGGCCGCTCATGCGGCTCAACGAACAGGGTACGGGCATCTCTTACATCCTATCCTTGAAACACAGTTACCTCGAAGAGACTTCCAAGGTGCTGTATGACTATGTCAACCAGGATGGCCAGGGGTTACCGTTCAACTTCACCGACGGTTATGGGAAGGTCAGCTTTTCGGGGGGAGGTGGCAGCAAGTTTAGCCTGTTCGGATTCCGCTTCAGTGACCAAGTGAGTTATCAAGCGCTTTCCCGCTTGGGCTGGACCAATTGGGGCGGAGGTGGAAATTTCGTCGTCGTGCCCAGCGGGTCTTCGATTTTGATGAATGGCCACTTTGCGGCGAGCCAATATGACATTGCGCTTCAAGAGGATGGCGTGCCGGACCGCTACAGTTCGGTGGATGGCTTCAACTTCGGTTTGGACTTCAAATACGTCTTGGGAGAAGATGACGTGCAGTACGGGATGGAGGTGGTGGGATTGCGGACGGATTTCAGGACTTTCAACCTGCTTGGAGTGGGCGTGGAGCAAGAGGAAAACACAACGGAATTCGGAGGGTACGTGGATTATCGCATCCACAGGGATCGCTGGATCATCAATCCCAGTTTCCGGGTGCAGTATTACAGTTCGCTGGCTCGATTCCGCCCGGAGCCCCGAATCGGAATCAAGTACAAGGCGAGTGAACGGCTGCGCCTTAAGCTCGCGGCGGGCGTTTTTTCGCAAAACGTCATCTCCTCCAATTCTGACCGGGATGTGGTCAACTTGTTCTACGGGTTTCTCTCGGGACCGAGCAATTTGCAAACGCAGATGATCCAGCCCGATGGAGACATCCGAGAAGTCCGTCATTCCCTCCAAACTGCGTCCCACGTGGTGGCGGGCTTCGAGTTTGACCTGACAGAGCATTTCAACATCAATGTGGAGGGTTATTTGAAGGATTTTTCGCAACTGACCAATCCCAACCGGAACAAGCTTTTCGAGGACAACGCAGAGAATGCGGATGTTCCAGCGGTGCTGAGGAAGGACTTTATCGTGGAAACCGGATTCGCAGTCGGGGCCGACGTGGTGCTCAAGTATGAAAACCGCAACACGTATCTCTGGTTGGTGTATGGTGTGGCCAATGTGGATCGTTGGGATGGTTTCCGTTGGTATGATCCGGTTTTCGATCGAACCCACAATGTCAACCTCGTCGCTTCGCAGGGTTGGGGCAAGGACAAAGCATGGGAAGCATCTGCACGTTGGAACTTGGGATCGGGTCTTCCTTTTACCCAAACCCAAGGATACTTTCAGCCGCCCAACGTCGCAGATGGGATCGGGAGCGATTACATCTTGGCGAATAGTCCGGAATTGGGATTGCAGTTTGCCGGGCTCAACGAAGGCAGATTGCCTGCCTATCATCGATTGGATCTGAGCATTCGGAGGGACTTCCAACCGGCCCCCAACCAGGAGGTTTCGGTTTCGCTTGGGGTAACCAACGCCTACAGCCGCCGCAATGTTTTCTACATCAATCGCATCACAGGCGAGCGGGTCGACCAACTTCCATTTCTCCCTTCACTCGGAATCGACTGGAGTTTCTGATTTCGTCAAATCCGGAGCAACTTGAATCTGGCCGTCCAGCAGGCTTTGGGCATGGGCCAGCGCTGCCGGCCCCAAGGTGGAGCCACTGAGCATCTTTGCGATGGAGGTTACCCGGCTTTCTCCCTGCAGTTTTTGAAGATGGGTTCGGGTGACCATTCCGTCAACGGATTTTGAGACTTCCCAATGGTCTTCTCCCGCGGCAGCGACCTGGGGCAGATGCGTGATCGCCAGGACCTGCACGTGAGATGCCATGCGTTTCATGGTCAGCGCCATTTTTTCTGCGACCAATCCGGATACACCCGTATCAATCTCGTCGAGGACAATGGTCCCCACCCGGGCGTGCCGAGTGAGGGTTTTTATGGCCAGCATGAGCCTGCTGCGCTCGCCTCCGGATGCCACTTGGTGCAGCGGAAGGGGGGGCGAACCGGGATTGGCGCTGAAAAGCCACTCAATTTCATCTTGGCCCCACACATCTGGCTTGGCCCGGAGGTCCCATCGAAACAGCAATTGGGCGTGGGGGAGGTGCAATTGTTTGAGCGATTGGGCAAGTTTGCGTGCCAATTCCTCCCCCAATTCGCGGCGTTGCACGGTGAGGGCTTGGGCGCAGGAAGTCAGCTTCTCAATGGCTGCTTTCCTTTCCGCTTCACATTGTTCGCGAATTTCATGGGCTGCTGTCCAGCGATCCCATTGGCTCTGAAACGCGTTGCGCAGGTCGCATAGTTCCGTTGGCGTGTTGCAACGGTGCTTCTGTTGAAGCCGGGTCAACTCATCCCAAAGCTCCTCCAGCTGGGCCAGGGTTGCTGGATCCTCCGAAATTCGTTCACTCTCTCGCTGCAGTTCGCGGGAGATTTCCTTGATCTCTACCAGTGCAGATTGCAATTGATCTGCGAGTGGACTCCATGCGGGGTGAAAGGCGGTGGCGGATGCCAAGTGCTTGTGCGCCGAGCCCAGGGCTTGGAGAACATCTGTGCTGCTGTCTGCGCTTGTCCCCTCTATGGCAGCCAGGGAAGCTTGGAGAGATAGTCGTATGCCCGCAGCGTGCAGCAATAGGGACCTCTGCTCCTCGATGGCGGTCCAGTCCCGGTCGCATACGCGAATGGCGTCGAGTTCCGCGATTTGGAATTGAATGTAATCGGGGTCAGCAGCCGTAGTCTCTTCGGCAAGGGCTTGGACACGGGCCTCTGCTTCCTGAAATGCCTTCCATGCCGCTTGGTAAGCGTTGAGAACATCGCGGTTTTTCGAGAAGGAATCCAACCATTCCAACCTGCGTTCCCGGTGGAGATAGGCCCGGGTATCATCTTGTCCATGCAGGTCGACCAAAGTCTCCGCCAATGCCCTGAGGTCGTTGAGGTTGACAGGGGTGTCGTTGATGAAAGCCCGCGATCTCCCTTGGGCATGAATCTCTCGGCGCAGCGTAATCTCAGGATAGACATCCAATCCTGCCCTCTCAATCCATCGGGTAGAGGAGGGGGTCGCAGCGAAAGTCGCTTCCACCCAACATTTCTCTGCACCTTGTCGAATGCTCGATACGTCTGCTCGCTCGCCCAGGGCCAGCCCCAATGCGCCCAGGAGGATGGATTTACCCGAGCCGGTCTCACCCGTCAGGGTGGTGAGCCCTGGTCCCCATTCTACCCGGAGATGGTCGATCAGGGCATATTGATGCACCTCCAATGATTGCAGCATGACCCGATCAGCCCAGCGCGTTGTCGTACTTGTTGATGTTGCCTGGATCCATCTGTTTGAGAACCGGCAGCAAACGGGCCCGCTCGGGTTCAGGGGCAGGACCGAAGACCTTCAGAATCTCGTCGACCTTCGCCAAAAAGAACAGCTGCAAGTTGTATGACGAAGGCCGAATCCGGTGGGTGTTGCGCAACTCGATGAGGGCATCTGCCATCGTCAAACGCCCGCGCTCAAGGTC
>JBEEPJ010000127.1:0-6335 GCA_041191165.1 Bacteroidota bacterium
TCGTTTGAAGTGGGATAGACCGTCCATTTTCCCAGCCCTTTTCGGTCCCATTCCAGGCTCCAAAAGCCACCGGGCAACCAGCCCACCCAATGTCGTTCCTTGAGCGCGATGGCTCCTGCTGAGCCGTTCTTTCCGAGCGGCGCAGGACCTGAATTCCGCTCCTGGACATCTTCGCCTCGGTCGCGCTGCCAGCGTTTCATTCGCTCCCAGCCCGTGGAGTCCGCCACGAGCGGAATCCATTCCTCACCCTCCATCCACAACAAGGCCGGGGTGCCATTCCTCACCAAGGCCCACCGGACCGGAGCGCTGGGTTCCGGCAACGGCCGCTGCCAGGTCCAGGGCAAGGCGGCGAGCGCCAAGGCACTTCCAGCGAACAGGATCGGGGCCGCGGGGGCCTTCCGCCGGATTCTTCCGAGCGCCCCCAGTCCCAAGCACGTTCCGAGGGCCCAACCGGATGCGCCGGTCCAACCGTCGAGCGACCAGGCGGCGCCGGGCAGGGTGCTCGCCCAGGTCACGGCGTGAACGAGCGCGTCCGCGAGCCCATTGACGCCCCACCAAACCCAGGAAGTCCAAGCCTCAACCTCGGGTCCCCAAAGGGCCAGCATGCACCCGGCACCCAGCCCGTATCCGATGGTGGTAACCCAGGGACCCGCCAGGAGATTGACGGGCAGGAAATAGGAGGGGAAGGAGCCGAAGGCGACCGCCGTCAGGGGGGAAGTGGCCCCTTGGGCGGAGAGCGGAACGACAGTGGCTTGCCCGACGCGCCGGAGGCGGTGCCGGGGTAGGGAACGGGCTACCTCGAGGCCCAGGAAGATGCCGAGGACGGCGAGGAAGCTGAGTTGGGCGCCGATTTGGACTGCGGCCAGAGGCATCCACCAGGCGACGCACCAACCCGCCAGGCTCCACATCTGCAAGCCCGGCACCGGCCGGCGCATCCAGCACCCCAGCACGAAGAAGCTCGCCATGAGCGCGGCCCGGACGGCCGACACCGGGAAGCCACAGAGCCCCACGTACCACCAGACCCCCAACAGGCCGGGGGCGGCCAGCCACCGCAGGCCCGTCCAGCGCGAGCGCGCCAGGGCGAAGGCGATGATGCCCACCAACCCCACATGGTACCCGCTGACCGCCAGCACGTGCGAGAGCCCGACGACCCCAAACTGCCGCTTCACCTCCGCCGGTAGCATCGACTTGTCTCCGGTGGCCAGGCCCCAGAGCAACCCGCGGGACGCCTCGGTTCCCCGTTGCTCAAGGATGCCCCGCAGTCGCTCCCGAACCCCGGCGAAGTGGTCGGAAACGGCTCGCTGGGTCCGGTGCAGCAAGGAAGGTGGGGGGCCGGGGCCGCGGACAGGCGGGGCGAGCCAAGTGAGCTTGCCACTGAATCCGAGGGCGTTCCGGTAGCCCTTCTCGTCGAAAGCGGCATCCTCCCGCCAGGGTTGCCAGCGGCCCCACCCGCGGTAGGCCGCGCCGGGGACGGGCGCCTCGTCCAGGAGGAACTCCACCCGGGTGGTCAGGCCGTCCGATGCCGCGGCTCCCTCGGTTCGACAGACCGCTTGGGCGGCGAACCCCCCAAACCGATGCACCGCCGCGGACTCCACCACACACGTCCAGTACCGGGCGCCCTGGTCTTCGGTCCGCAGCGGCAAACTCAGGAGAACCGAGGGGGAGATGGCCGCGATGCCCAGCCCCCCACAAACCAACAAAAGCCCTAGCAGGTCCCCATTCCGCACCCGCCATATCCCGGAAATAGCCAGGACCGCGGCGCCTGCCCCCACGAGGATCCCACTCCACCTGCTCCAAGTCGCCAGGGCCTCCCAACCGCCAGTGCCCGTACCCTCAGAAATTCCGAGAACGGCATAATAGCAACATGCCTCGCCGCAGGCGAGACCGATAAAAGGCAGGAACAGCGGGGATCGCAGACGAAACGGCCAGGGAAACATGCCACAAGGCTACGGACGTTAGCGCACAGCCCCGATTGCCGATTCACCGTCGGAGTGCGGCAATTTGTAAATGCTCCGGAACGCCTCAGTGCCTGAAGCACCGAGCGTCCAGTTCGTCAAACGTCAAGCGCTTGCGAATGAAGTAATCCCAAACCACGCTGCGGGTGTACCAGCCAGCGGGATTCATGCGGGGGCGGGGACCGGGGTAATCCCCGGCACGGATGTGTTTATTTTCTGCAAAACGCTTGCGAATCGTGGCTGGAAAGGCCCGATAAAAAGCCATGTGGGCATGAAATACCGCGAGAAAGAGCCCGGTGTTGCCCTCCGTGAGAAACCGCAACGCCGCCACCCCGTCCATGGCCATCCGGCGGAAGAGCACCGGCAGCCAGTAGCGGCGGTGGTCGTTCTTGAGCAGCAGAAAAAGGTTGTTGCGGAAGTTCAAGTACGTCTTGAACGGATTGATTTTCTGCAACGTGCCACCGCCGAGGTGGAAGACCACCGATCCGCCGCACACCCCGATGCGATGCCCGCGGTTCTTGAGCCGCCAGCACAAGTCGATTTCCTCCATGTGGGCGAAGAAGTCCGGATCCAGCCCGCCGACGGCGCGATAGGCATCCGAGCGGATAAAGAGCGCCGCGCCGGATGCCCAGAAGACCTCCCGGTTGGCGTCGTATTGGGCGGCGTCGGATTCGAAGACCTCGAACATTCGGCCTGCGCAAAAGGCGAAGCCGTCGCGGTCCAGAAATCCCCCTGCGGCCCCGGCGTATTCGAACAAGTCTGGGTCGCTGTCGTTGCGGATTTTGGGCTGGCAAGCCACAAACCCCTCATCCTCCATCATCGCCAGCACCGGCGGAATCCAGCCGGGCGTCACGCGCACATCCGAGTTGAGCAGGACGTAAATCTGCGCTTCCACTTGGGCCAAACCCGCATTGTACCCCCCCGCAAACCCCAAGTTCTCCGCCAGGGCCACCCACCGCACAGTGGGGAAGGCCTGCGCCACCCAGGCCCGCGAGTCGTCGGTGCTGCCGTTGTCGATTACCACCACCTGCGCGTCCCCGCTGTGGGCGACGACCGAGGGGAGGTAGGTCTCCAGATGGCGTCGACCGTTCCAGTTGAGGATGCAAACAGCGACGTGAGAGAGGGTAGGGGACATCAGCGCGGGTTGAAGAAGAGGTCCTCCGGTTCCTCGCGGGAGTAGGTGTCCCGCGGGTTGAGCCGGTTGGATTGGCTCTCCGATACGCGCAACTTGTTCTCGCGGTTGCGCAAGACGTGCAACCAGTCGCCGTTGGACGTCTCGCCGATGACGTCAGAGTGCAAGATCTCGAAACATTCGGCCACCGCGTGCGGCGCGTAAAACAGGAACCTGCGGTCGGTGAACTTCCCCGCGCGGTGGTAGTGCCAAATCTCGTAAGGATAATAATTCGTATCGTGGTGCCGCTGCACCCGCGTGTGGGGCGGGCCGTACTTCAGGTACACGTAGCCCATGTCCGTGTCCGCGCCCATGCCCTTGCGGCATCCGCCAAACTGGGCATTCACGTAGGCGATGCGGTTGTTGTACTCCGCCCAGGCCGCGGTGGGGTCGACGGGGTCGCGCTGGCGCCAGAAGTGGTCGAGGAAGGACTGCATTTGGCCTAAATCCGCCGCCGGCAATACCTGCTGAATCGTCCGCTGTTCCGCACCGTCCGCCGTGGGCAAATGGTCCATCAGGTGCCGCAGCAGCGTGTCCCGGTCCGTGAATTGCAGCGCAAAAGCGGCGATTTCCCCCGGCTCCACGACCGCCAGCCCCTCGCGCTCCGCCTGCAACAGCGCGCGCGACTCGGCCATCACCGCGCCCGTCCGGTCCGCAGCTTCCGCCACCAGGTAATAGGTGCCCGGTTGCAAGGCCAAATCCCCCCAAGGCAACCACTCAAAAAACGGCACAATGTCCGCGATGGGTTTGCGAAGGAATCGCTCGCTTCCTTTTACAATCGACCCTTGCGTATCTTCTATCCGGAACTTGAGCAGGAAGAGCGAGTCGGGGACATCGCCCAGACCGTACCACTCGCCGTAAAACCGGAGCTCGGGGCTCGTCAGCGGGATTCGGTTGTCCACCCAAGGCAGCAACTCCAGACCTGAGCGCGTGAGCAGGGAAGGGGTGTCGTCCTCCGACCGTGCGAAGGCGGACACCAACATGAGGTCGCTGCCCCGCACGCCCTCCGGCGCGCGGACGGTGAGCTCCTGCCGGACTTCGACCGCAGCCGCCTCGGGGTTGCTCAGGTCCTCCAGCCTGACGGTCACCCGGCAGGGACCCGCGCTCACCGGAATCCGCTCGATGTGAAACTGCCGACTCTCCCAGCCGGTGAGGCTGTCGGCAAAGACGGCGCCCTCGATGCGGGACTTCGCCCCGCCGAGCACCGTGCCCCCGCGCTCCAACGTCACCCGCATCTCGACCCGGTTCCGCACCCCCTCGCCCGCATCCTCCCACCCGAACACCCGCCCCGACCACGCACACTCCACCTCCAGGTACGGCCCCTCGGACCCATCGAACCGCAGCACCTGCACGGCCACCTCCCGGGCGGGCTGGGCCCCCGCGAAGCCCCCCGCGGCGGCGAACAAGAGACCCAGTAGCCCCTTGTGCCAGCTCTGCAATTTGCGCATCGTCATGGTGCAAAGGTACCGCGAATGGCTTACTTTGGGCGCAATGGAATGGCGTCCCCTGTTGCTTCTCGCCGCCGCTTGGCTCACCGCCGCCATCGGGGCGGGGACGGCCCGTGCCACCCACCTCCTGGGGGGCGAGATGACCTACACCTTCGCGGGATTCACCCCGCAAGGGCAGGCCACCTACACCGTGCGCTGCTACATCTACCGCGATTGTAGCTCGGCGAACGTCAATGGCACGGGCTTCGATTTGACCATCCCCATCGCCGTCTACCAGGGCACCCAGCTCATCACCACGGTGAGCGCGCCGTTCAACGCGGCGCTGGTCGAGCCCATCGTGCCGCAGGATCCCAACAGCTGCGCCGAGTTGCCGCCGGACCTCTGCATCGAGCGGGCCACCTACATCGCCACCGTGTCGCTGGCACCCTCCGCCAATCCCTACACCCTGAGCCACCAGCGGTGTTGCCGCTCGCCGGCCATCATCAACCTCACCGGGCCCCAGGACACGGGGTTCACCTTGACCACGACCATTCCGGGCAGCGCGCTGGTCGCGGAACCCAACTCCAGTCCTGCCTTTAACGTGCTGCCGCAGGCCTTCATTTGCAACGGATTGCCCTTCGCGCTGGACAACAGCGCCACCGACCCGGACGGGGATTCGCTGGCGTATGGGTTGTGTCCCATTTTTCTGGGGGGCGATCCCCTGGCGCCCATTCCCAATCCCCCGCTGGGCCCCGCGTTCCTTCCGGTGACGTGGGCGGCGGGCTATGGGCCGTTGCAGCCGCTGGGCGCGGTGGCCGGGCTGGCGGTGGGGGGCGATGGAATTTTGACAGGGACGCCGGGCCAGCTGGGGAAGTTTGCGCTGGGGGTGTGCGTGGAGGAGTGGCGCAACGGGGTGCTCATCAACCGCATCCTGCGCGATTTCACGTTGGACGTGGTCAACTGCAACCTGTCCGCGCCGGTGTACGCGGCGGTGGAGCCCTGTAGCGGGCTGGAGGTGGGGTTTCAATTGCAGGCCAATCCCGCCGAAACGTATGCTTGGGACTTTGGGGTTCCGGGGGAGGACGATGTGAGCGGGGAGGCGGAGCCGTCGTTCGTTTTTCCGGCGCCGGGGGTGTATGAGGTGACGCTGTTGTACGCTGCGGGCGATTGTTCGGGTTCCGCGGTTTTTGAGGTGGTGGCGGTGGAGCCTTGGGTGGCCGGGTTTGCGGTGGGGGCGCCGGCGTGTGCCGATGGGGGCTGGTGGGTGCCGATGGGGGAGCCGACGGGGTTGCCGGCGGGGGCCAGTTGGGCTTGGAGTTTCTCGTCGTCGGCTCCCGGGGAGGACCCCGTGCCGGTGGGAGCGGTGGATGCGACGCCGGAGACGGTTTGGTTCCCGGCAGGGGGGCTGGCCCAGGCCACCCTGGTCACCTCGGCCTACGGCTGTGTCGAGACGGCGGACTGGGAAACGCAGCTCCCCACGCTGCCCCAGGCGGCCTTTGTGGTGGCGTCGGATCCTTGTTCGGGAACGGGTTTGGCCTTCGACAACCAATCGACGGGCGCCCAGAACTTTTTGTGGAGCTTCGGGCATGGCAATGCCTCGTCGACGGCCGCCGACCCGACGCATGTGTTTCCGGGGTTGGGCAGCTATACGGTGGTGCTGACGGCGGGGACGGAAACGGCCTGTCCGGATACGGTGAGCCAGGTGGTTCAGGTGTTCTCATCATCCCCCATTGTAGTGGAGTACGCCATATATCCGCAAGTGCTTTGCGATTCATTGGGCGG
>JBEEPJ010000128.1:0-6329 GCA_041191165.1 Bacteroidota bacterium
GAGGATGTGCGCGTGGCCGGTTTTCGCGATCCCGCCCGCCCGGTGTGGGGCATCCAATTCCACCCTGAGGTCTGGCACAGCACGGAAGGCCCGGTGTTGCTGTCGAACTTCGTGCGGGACATCTGCGGCTGCTCAGGGGATTGGACGCCGGATAGCTTCATCGAGACGACCGTGTCGCAGCTCCGCGCACAGCTGGGCGAGGACCGGGTGATCTTGGGTCTGTCCGGTGGCGTCGATTCCACCGTGGCGGCCGAGCTGTTGCGCCGGGCCATCGGCGACCGGTTGCACTGCATCTTCGTGGACAACGGGCTGCTGCGCAAGAACGAGTTTGAGCAGGTGCTCGCGGATTATGAGCACATGGGCTTGCAGGTGCGCGGCGTGCGCGCGGGCGAGGCGTTTTTGGCCGGATTGGCGGGTTTGACCGATCCGGAGGCCAAACGCAAATCCATCGGAAAGACTTTCATCGACGTCTTCGACCTCGCCTCCCAGCAGGTGGTCGGTGCCCGGTGGCTCGGCCAGGGAACCATCTACCCGGACGTGATCGAGAGCGTCAGCGCCACGGGCGGCCCCTCCGCCACCATCAAGAGCCACCACAATGTGGGCGGCCTGCCGGACTACATGAAGTTGCAGGTGGTCGAGCCGTTGCGCTTGCTGTTCAAGGACGAGGTACGCCGGGTGGGGCGGGCGCTGGGCATCCGGCCCGACCTGCTGGCACGCCACCCCTTCCCGGGCCCCGGCCTGGGCATCCGGGTCCTCGGGGAAGTGACCGCGGAAAAGGTGCGGGTGTTGCAGGAAGTGGACGCGATCTGGATCACGGGCCTGCGGGAAGCGGGGCTGTATGACGAGGTTTGGCAAGCGGGCGCCATGCTCCTCCCGGTGCAAAGCGTGGGGGTGATGGGCGACGAGCGGACGTATGAGCAAGCCGTGGCGCTCCGTGCGGTTTCTTCCACGGATGGCATGACCGCCGACTGGTGCCACCTGCCCTACGATTTCTTGGCACGGATTTCGAACGAAATCATCAACAAGGTGCGCGGCGTCAACCGCGTGGTGTACGATATCAGTTCCAAACCCCCCGCCACCATCGAATGGGAGTAATCGCTTTTCTGTACCGGAGCCGTGCTGCGGTGCTCGCGTTGTGCTTGTCCTGTGGCGCAGTGCTGTTGTGGGCCCAAGGGTCCAACGGCGGGGAGCGCCGCACCCATACGGTGGCCCGCAAGGAAACCCTGTACGGCATCGCGACGCAGTACGGGCTGTCGGTCAATCAACTTTTGGAGGCAAACCCCGATGTGAAGGCGGACCAACCGCTTCGCCTCGGACAGGTGTTGCGCATCCCGGCAGCTGTTGTGCTGCCCGAGTTTCCCGATGCGGTGGAATCCGTGGGAGCAGCGCCCGCGGCATCCGCCTCCTCAGGCTTACCCGTGCATCAGGTGGCAGCAGGGGAAACGCTTTACGCACTGGCCCGCAAGTACGGATGCACCGTCATCGAAATCCAAGCGGCCAATCCCGGATTGACTTCGGATTTGCGCATCGGTTCAACCCTGGTCTTGCCAGCAACGGCCTACGTGAAAACCGGATCCACTTCGACCCCTGCATCGCCTGCCAGCGCTCAGCCGACCGCTCCCGCAGTCGAGTCTCCCAAGCCCTCTCCCACATCCTCCCCTGCGGCTGGCGTTTCCTGGCGTCCGGACCTGCCGTGCCTCGGGGATGACACCTTGCACATCTTGGCGATTTTGCCGTTTTGTGCGGAAATCGATTCCCTGCCCGGCGGCGGATATCCTCCCAAGGTAGAGCGCATGCGCATGGTGGCCCAGGAGCTGTATGCCGGGGCCGAGTGGGCGGCCGTGGAATGGGCGCAGTCCGGAAGGCCGGTGGTCTTGAAAGCGGTGGATTCGGAGGCGACGGAACCCGGACGCCGCTGGAAATCGGAGGACATGCGCAAGGCGGATGTCATCTTGGGGCCCCTGCAGCGGAGCGCCATGGACTCTGCGCTGCAAATTTCGGAATCCCTCCAGCGGCCGCATTGGCTGCTCACACCCCAGCCGCGCACTTCGGTGGCTGCTGCGCGCAATGCCCTGCTCGGAGAGCCGAGCCGGGAAGACGCCTTGGAGCACATGGGCCAGGAGGTGGCCCGGCGCCATGCCGGCGAGCGCATCTGGCTGTTGCGCGTGGGCGGGGAGGAAGCGGCTGCAGAAGCGGCGTTTCTCCGGGGCTTTCGCGCGGCAGCGGCAGCCGCCTCCGTGGCCGGATCGCCCCGTCCCCGGCTCGACACCATTGCGGTGACCAGCCGATTTGCAACTGGAGTTACCGATCGAATGACCGCAGGGACGTCCCATGTCCTGGTGATCCCCGCGGGAAGTTCGACGCGGGCCATGGTGGCCCACTTGCAAACCGCCTTGCGCTTGGTCAAGGACCGGGATGTGCGCATCTACATTTCGCCCGATGCGGAGGACTATGAGTTTCTCGAGCGCGGTTTCCTGGAGCGTACCCGCCTGACCATGCCCCGCAAGGACTGGATGGATTGGGACCATCCGGAAGTGTGGGAGCGGGTGCGTTGGTACCGGGAAGAAGTGGGGGTGGAGCCGGGGCCACTGGCGCTGTTGGCCCATGACGCGGTGCTGGAAACGGCGGGTTGGTGCCTTCCTGCGGGCGAATCAGCCCCGTGCCCCATCAGCCGAAAATTCGACTGGGAATCCACCGGCCCGGAGACAGGCGCCGCGAACCGGGGCTGGCACCTGGTGACTTTCTGCAACTTGGGTTGGCGGCCAGATTCCGCCTGTGTGGAGGCCCCTTCGCCCGAGGAGAAACCGCGTTAAGGCCGCCCTTTACCGCGTTAAGGCCGCCCTCCGAGGAAAATCGGCCCTGAGGCGGTGAAGCGAACGGGAATTTAGAGGCGGTTGTCCACCATTTTTACCCCGGGATACTTCGCCTTGTTGAACTTGAAGCGGTCGTCGGCGAGGGCGACATTGGGCGTGAATTTGGTGACATCGTACTGGACATCGGAGCCTTCGCGGCCTTTGACGATGACGCGGACGACTTGGAGTTTGGCCTCATCCACAAACAGTTGAATCGTGTGGAAAGACCGCTTGTCGCTGCCCTTGGGGTACAGGTTCACCTGCGTGCAATTCACCCCGCCGATGTTCACCTTGCCCTTGAGCTCGCTGCGGAAATTGTCCTCCCAGATGGTGAAGAGCTTCGCCGGATCGATGCCGTCTTGCTCCATGTCTGCGGCGTTCTCGATGTAGCACTCGTTCATCTCCTTTTCGTAGGTCCAAACCGTCACCCCATCGCTCACCACCACGAAGTCGCCGAGGTCGATTTGGTAGCGCTTGCCCTTGAGAAACAGGGTTCCGCGCTGCTCCACCCGCAGGTTGTTGCGCGAGTCGATGAGGGTGGACTTGAAGGTCGCCTCAATGGTGGAATAGGTTTTTGCCTTGTTGCTGAGTTTGGTGAGCAAGGCGGTGGCGTCCTGGGCTTGGGCCGTGACGGCGCTGAGCACCAACAGGCAAAGGGTCAAGAAGGGTGCGATTCGAACCCGTGCGAGACCGGGAAGGGAGGGTTGGAACGAATTCATCGTGCGAAGATGGGGTCAATTGCCCTGACTTCGCAAATACTGTTCCAAACTCGCTTCATCCGGAAACAACACCCTGCGCGCCTTGGAGCCCTCGAAGGGACCGATGATGCCGGCGTGTTCGAGCTGGTCCATGATGCGGCCGGCCCGGTTGTAGCCCAGCTTGAGCTTGCGCTGCAGCAGGGAGGTGGAGCCTTGCTGGTGGAGGACCAGCGTGCGGGCCGCCTCTTCGAACATGGGGTCGCGCTCGCCATCGTCGAAGGCAGCGCCCTCCGATCCGCCCTCCTCTTCGTTGTACTCGGGGAGGAGGAAGGCGTCGGGGTAGCCTTGCTGGCTGCCGATGAACTCGCAGATGGACTGGACCTCGGGCGTATCGACGAAGCCACACTGGATGCGGATGAGGTCGTTGCCCGTGCTCAGCAGGAGGTCCCCCCGGCCGATGAGCTGGTCCGCCCCGCCGGCGTCGAGGATGGTGCGCGAGTCGATCTTGGAGGTGACCCGGAACGCGATCCGCGCGGGGAAGTTCGCCTTGATGGTTCCCGTGATGATGTTGACCGACGGGCGCTGGGTCGCGATGATGAGGTGGATTCCGATGGCCCGCGCGAGCTGCGCCAGACGGGCGATGGGCGTCTCCACCTCTTTGCCCGCCGTCATGATGAGGTCCGCGAACTCGTCCACCACCAGCACGATGTAGGGGAGGTAGCGGTGTCCCTCGGTGGGCAGGAGGCGCCGTTGCACAAACTTCGCATTGTACTCCTTCAGGTTGCGGCATTGCGCATCCTTGAGCAAGTCGTACCGCTGGTCCATCTCGATGCACAGCGAGTTGAGCGTGGCGACCACCTTCGAGGTGTCCGTGATGATGGCATCTTCGCTGTTGGGGAGTTTGGCCAGATAATGCCGCTCGATCAAATTGAACAGCGTCAACTCCACTTTCTTGGGGTCCACCAACACGAACTTCAGCTGCGCCGGGTGCTTGCGGTAGAGCAGCGAGACGAGGATGGCGTTGAGGCCCACCGACTTACCTTGACCGGTTGCGCCCGCCATGAGCAGGTGGGGCATCTTGGCCAAATCGAATACATAGGTCTCATTCGAGATGGTCTTCCCGATGGCCACCGGCAGCGCGGCGTCGGCACTCTGGAACTTGTCCGAGGCGATGAGGGCCTTCATGGACACCACGTCCGGGTTGGAGTTGGGCACCTCGATGCCGATGGTGCCGCGGCCCGGAATGGGGGCGATGATGCGGATGCCCAGGGCAGACAGGCTCAGCGCGATGTCGTCCTCCAGGTTCTTGATCTTGGAGATGCGGATACCGGGGGCCGGGACGATCTCATACAACGTGACCGTCGGCCCCACCTCCGCCTTGATGCTCGACACCTCGATGCTGAAGTGCCGCAGGGTATCGATGATGCGGTTCTTGTTCGCCTCGAGCTCGGTCTTGGTCACGCGCACCTTGCCGTCCCCGTGGTTTTGCAGCAGGTCGATGCGCGGGAACTCGTAGCGGGCGAGGTCCAGCGTAGGGTCGTATTCGCCGAGTTCCTGGATGCGTTGCTCGATTTGGTCTTCCGAAAGCAGGGTATCGCTGGAGGCCAAACGCACTTCAAACCCCATGCCCTCGAGCCGGGTACCGCCCTCCGGTTCCGGATCCTCCTCGAAATGGTCGTCCTGCAAATCGTCAAAAAGCTGATCCAGCGGATCGGGCTGCGCCTGCGGCTTCGTCTGCAGCTCCGGCTCCGGCGAGGGGGCCGTCGGCCATGTTTCGTCGCCCCCCATCATCGGCGGCGCTGTGCGGGTATTCCGGGGCTCGGAAGCCGCGGGCGTCTGAGGGGGCTTTGCCACGGGAGGCGCCTCCGCTGCTGGGTCCGCTGCTGGGGTGGTGTTGCGCCCCCAACCTGCTGCCTGCCGCAGGGCATCTCCCGGATTTTCCCAGGTGTCCTCTTCCTCTTCGCCCCATTCACCGGCCTCCTCGTCCTCTTCGGGCGAAGGACTGCGGCGGAACCAGTTGCGCAGGCTCCAACCCGACGGGGCCTCGGCCAAGACGGGCTGGGCGTAGTACACGGCGATTCCGCCGCCCACCAACAAGATGACCAAGGCCGTGCCCACATTTCCGAGGTAGTGCAGACCCGTCTTGAGCAACCAATGGCCCGAAGCGCCGACCCAAGGGTCCCAAGCCGGATCCCCCAAGGTGCCCATCAGGTGCCCCGTAAAAGCAATGGCCCAGGGCAGCATCACCAATCCCAAGCCCGCGAAGCCGCCCACCGCTGCTCCCGCCGCTGGGGGCCGCCCCCACAACCAACTCCACCCGAGCAGCACCAGCCAAACCGGCAACGCCAGCGCCCCCATCCCCAACCCCTGCCGTCCCAACCAAAAAGCCACGTGGGCGCCGGCTCCTCCCAACCAATTGTGGTACGGGGTCGCCTCCCCCTCACCGTCCACCCGAACCCCCTCCGTCACCAACTCATAATCCTCGGCCCCGCTGATCAACCCCGACACCAGCGACCCCATCAAAAAGGCGGCCACCGTCCAGGTGACCAAGCCCCACACCGCCCGGGTCCGGGGATTCGCCCATCCGCGCCGCAGGGCCTCTATCGTGCCCCGGATGCGTCCGGGCTTGCGCCGCGCCCGCGGGGCAGCCGCACCGCCCCGCTTCGCCGTCCCTGCAGCTGATCGCCCTCCCGACTTCGCACCCGCCGCGCG
This sequence comes from Bacteroidota bacterium, assembly GCA_041191165.1. GTDB lineage: Bacteria > Bacteroidota > Bacteroidia > Flavobacteriales_D > Sanyastnellaceae > CAMCYM01. The sequence continues at coordinate 6,263 of JBEEPJ010000128.1, forward strand.
GGAGGAAGCGCGCTTGGGCGCGGGTTCGTCGTCGTCGTAGACGTCGTACGCGCCATCGCCCGACTCC
>JBEEPJ010000129.1:0-6289 GCA_041191165.1 Bacteroidota bacterium
CGCCGTTCCATCAAATCCGCTGGTCTCCGCCCAGACCGCCATGGCCAGATAGGTGTGAGAACTCTGTGCTTCCAATTGCACTTGCTCGTTGAGTGCTTTTGCAATTTCAGATGACAACATGGGAATGAGATACAGAATGTGAAACTTCGATGAACAATGCTCCCTGCGAAGTTAGGCATTCCCCTCCTCCCTGCTATCCGTCTCCTGTCCTCTTTCAAACGCGAGCAAAGACCGGGACAGGCGTTCCGCCCGATTTGCCCAATCCTTCCACCGCTCCGCGTTTGCATCGCCTTCGGTGACCCCTTGGGAGGTGGCACGCTGTGCCCATAAGCTCACGACCTCAGACCATCGATGCAGACTGCGCTTCCAAGGGTCCAGCCAAAGCGCCTCCACCAAGCGCCCCGGATCGTGGATCGCTCGATATCGCTTTTTTCCTTTCACCGCAGGGTCCACCACTTCCGCTAGGCCGCGATCCATCAACGCCTGCAATGCACCGTGTACCGAACCCCTGCTCACCCCCGTCCATTCCATCAAATCATCCTGCGTGTAGTCCGATCCGTTCCACCAAAGCACCCCGTGTACAGCAGCCATGGCATCGGGCCAGCCCGCCTCAACCGCCATTTTTCGCCATGCTGCCATGCCCGCTTCCATCCCAGACGGCAAAGCGGAAGCAGGGGCCACCGCTTCCCCGTCCAATCGCCCCCAGTGTGCCAGCCAATCCGTGAATGAAAGCGAAACTTCAGCAGTTGAATCCCCTGGTTTTGCCCGCTTGGCAAGCCGCTTTTCTTCCTTTCGTTCCTTCTTGAGGTGTTTCCGCTTCTTCTCTTTTCCCGCCTTCTGAGCCTTCTCTTCGATATTTCCCACCTCCTTGTCGTTGTTCTCCAGCCGTTTCATGTCCCCAAATTAATTGATTTTTCAGATTCCACTGAAAATGTCATTTGCGCCATCGACCTGGATTCAAATCCCGCGCACGACGTCGGATTTCCACCGATGAAGACGCTTTGGGAGCTTCCGCATCAGGTTTCAGCAAAGCCGTGGCCAAATCCCGGGCTGCCCGCGGCCCCACCATCACGCCCCGCGTTCCCAGTCCGTTGAAAACCCAATGCCATGGCCTTTCAGGATGAACAATTCCCACCAGCGGACGGCGATCCGGCGAAACCGGACGCAATCCCGACTGATGGGCCACCACCGCCTTTCGCGGCAAGGGTTGTGACAATGCCCCATCTAAGGTTTGCAACATCCCTTCCGCCACTTCAGGATGAATCCGGTTCTCCAACAAATCCCATCGATACGTCGCCCCCACCCGGGAATGGCCATCCCCCACCGGAAGAATCCACTGGTTCTTGTTGAGCCCCCAGGTCGGCTGCCAGCCCGCCGGGCCCAAGGTCAGCACCTCTCCTTGATTCAGGTTGAGCGGCACCTCCCATCGTCTCAAATCCTCCCGAGCCCCGGCTCCACGGGCATCGACCAAGGCGTTAAATCCCTGGGGCAATCCCATCTCGCTCTCCCATGACCGCTGTTCCCACAACACCCCGCCCCGCTCGGGTGGCAATGCCCGCCAAGCCTTCAGCAAAGCCGGCACATCCACCCAACCCGCGCCCGTCACCCATCCCGCTCCATGCGGAGCTACCACCCCCTCCGGAACGGGATCTGCAAGAGAGATCCAGCGAGCCACCCCTCCCCTCTCGCCCATCTTTTCTACCCACAATTCGCGATAATCCGCGTTGGGAAATACGCGGAGAATGGGAACCTCGGGGTACAAAAAGGTGCTTCCTGTTGCGTGTTCGATTTGCCGGTACACCCTCAGTGCCACTTCGAGATGCGCTGCCGCATCCCAAACCTCCACCACCCGCCTAAAAGAAACGGGATTGAACATACCGGCCGCCACCTCGGAAGCGCCAGGCATACCATTCCACCAACCCACCACTTCGGCACCCTGGTTTCGGAGGACTTGCGAGGCCAATGTCCCCGCTAATCCTCCACCCACCACCAGGATTCGCATGGACCAATCAGGCCGTTACGCCCAGTTCCCTGGCTACTTTTCCGAAAGCCTCCAACGCCCTGTCCAGATGCTCCCGCGTGTGGGCAGCAGACAATTGGACGCGGATGCGCGCCTTCCCCTGGGGCACCACCGGATAGAAAAATCCGATGACGTAGATGCCCTCGTCGAGCAGCTTATCGGCCATGACCTGTGAAAGCCTCGCATCCCCCAACATCACTGGGACAATGGCCGACTCCCCGTCCTGAAAGGGCAATCCCAGCCGCTTCAATCCCGCTTTGAAATAGCGGGTATTCTCCTCGAGCTGGTCGCGCAATGCCGTGGACGCACTCAACATCCGAAACGCTTCGATGCCCGCCCCTACGATGGCCGGAGCCAAGCTGTTGGAGAACAAGTAGGGACGGCTCCGCTGGCGCAACATCTCAATGATCTCTTTTCGTCCCGTGGTAAACCCCCCCATGGCGCCTCCCATCGCCTTGCCCAGCGTCCCCGTGATGATGTCCACCCGGCCCATGGCCCCTCGCAGTTCGATACTCCCCCGTCCCGTGGCACCGATGAAACCCGTGGCATGGCATTCGTCCACCATCACCAAGGCGCCGTATTGATCCGCCAAGTCACAGATTTTGTCAATGGCCGCCACGTAACCATCCATCGAAAACACCCCGTCGGTCACGATGATTTTAAAACGATGACCTGCCGCCTGGGCTGCTTGGAGTTGGACTTCGAGATCCGCCATGTCATTGTTCGCATAGCGATAGCGCTGCGCTTTGCACAGGCGAACGCCGTCGATGATGCTCGCATGGTTGAGCGCGTCGGAAATGATGGCATCAGCCGTGTCGAAAAGCGGCTCAAAAACCCCGCCATTTGCATCGAATGCCGCCGCATAGAGGATGGTGTCCTCCGTGCCATGAAATGCGGCAATGTCCGCCTCCAAGGTCTTGTGAATGTCCTGTGTGCCACAAATAAAACGCACGCTGGATAGGCCAAACCCGTGCGTTTCCATCGCACTTTTCGCCGCCTCCACAATGCGCGGATGACTGCTCAAACCCAGGTAATTGTTGGCGCAAAAGTTCAGCACCCGCTGGCCGGTCGTCAGTTCGATTTCAGCGCCTTGGGCAGAGGAAATGATGCGTTCCCGCTTGAAAAGTCCCGCGGCTTCAATCTCCGCCAACTGTGTTTTCAGATGATCTTGAAAATCTCCGTACATCCCTTCAAATTTCTGCGAATTTAGGCACAATCCAGCCGCTGTGGCCCAGGACGACAGGGCGGTTGATGGGACCGTGTCCCACCGGGACGTCCCAGAGAATCGGCAATTCCGCAGGGACAGCATCCCTGATCAACTCGCGCAACTCGCGCCCGAAGGGATTGTCCACGGCCTGTCCAAAGGCCCGCGTATTGTCCCGAAGTTCTGTGAAATCACCCACAGCCAAGCCCGCGATTGTGTCCCAAACGCCCGCCAGCCGAAAGGCAACGAGCATTCTGTCGATGTGATAGAGATACTCGTCCAGGTCTTCGAGCAGGAGGACACAACCGCGGACGTCCGGGAAATAGGGGGTGCCGAGGAGGCTGTAGAGGACGCTGAGGTTGCCGCCGACGACGGGAGGGGACAGGGGAGTCGGGGGGGACGGGAGGGACGGTTGGAGCAGGGTGTGCCAGAGCGAGGGGGTTCCCGCCTGGGCGGAACTGGTGGAGGCCACAGGGGCGTGGAGGGATGCGATGCCCAGGCGGTCCGCCCAGGCGTGCAGCGCCGTGATGTCAGAGAAGCCCACAATCCACTTGGGGTCGGATTGGAACGCGGCCGAATCGAGCAGGGGGAGGAGCCGGGCGCTGCCGTACCCGCCGCGAAGGGCCCAAACAGCCCGCACCGCCGGATCGCGGAAACAACCATTGAGGACGTTCGCCCGATGGAGATCGCTCCCGCCAAACTGACTTTCGCGCGCATCCAAGCCCGGCGGAATCACCGGGCGAAACCCCGCGGCGCTCACCTGCGAAGCCGCGTCCTCGATCAGCTCGGGCATGGCAAAACGGGCGGGCGCCACGAGGGCCACCCCATCCCCGGGTTGCAGGGCCCGCGGCAACCTCCGCTCCTGCGCTTCCGCTCCAAGTACCAACATGGGGGGAAGTTCGGGAAAATCCCGCGAAGGCGGCGAAATCGCGGGGGAGATGACCGAAATTTGGCCTGTAAAAACCGGCGGCTATCGCGCCTTCTGACCATGAATCCAGGCTCTCTACCGGTGCGCAAACGCACCATGATGACTTCTGCGTTGCCCTACGCCAACGGCCCCATCCACGTGGGCCACATCGCGGGCGCCTACTTGCCGGCTGACATCCACGCCCGCTACCTGCGTGCCAGCGGTCAGGAAGTGCTCTGGATATGCGGGTCTGACGAGCACGGCGCCGCCATCACCATGCGTGCCCGAAAAGACGGCAAGACGCCGAGAGAAGTGGTCGACAAGTACCACGAAGAGATGCAAGAGGCCTTCCGGGGCCTGGACATCTCCTTCGATCACTACAGCCGCACGAGCAGTCCCAAGCACCACGCTGTGGCCCAGGAGTTCTTCCTGAAGCTGTTGGAGAATGACGCCTTCGAAGTGAAAACGGAAGCGCAATTCTACGATGCCCAAGCGGGTACTTTTCTCGCGGACCGCTATATCACCGGGACGTGCCCCAAATGTCACCAGCCCGGGGCGTATGGTGACCAGTGCGAGAAATGCGGCGCCGCTTTGTCGCCGACCGATTTGATTGACCCTACCTCCACCCTGAGCGGGGCCACGCCAGAACTCAGGGACACCACGCTCTGGTACCTGCCCATGGGGCGCCACGAACACTGGCTCCGGGCCTACATCGAAAACGGCGTCCTTGACGGTCAACCCCACCACGACCCCTCACTCTGGAAGGCCCATGTGGTAGGCCAATGCCGCAGCTGGATCGACAGCGGACTCGAAAGCCGGGCCATGACCCGGGACTTGGACTGGGGCGTGCCGGTGCCCCTGCCCGATGCGGAAGGCAAGGTGCTGTACGTTTGGCTTGACGCGCCCATTGGATACATCACCGCCACGATGGAGTGGTGCGAGGCGAATGGCCAGGACTGGCGACGGTGGTGGCAAGACTCCGAGGCCCAGCTCTTTCACTTTATCGGGAAGGACAACATCGTCTTTCACTGCCTCATCTTCCCCATCCTTCTCAAGGCGCACGGAGACTTCAACTTGCCCACCCAGGTGCCGGCGAATGCCTTCATGAACCTGGAAGGGGACAAGATCAGCACCTCGCGGAACTGGGCGGTTTGGGTGGCTGAGTTCCTGGAGGAGTTCCCGGAAAGGAGTGACGAGATGCGGTATGTTTTGGCCAGCATCATGCCGGAACAGAAGGACAGCGAATTTACCTGGAGCGATTACCGGGACCGCGTGAACAACGAGCTCGCGGACGTTCTGGGCAACTTTGTAAACCGTGTGGTGGTGCTGACCCAGAAGTTCTGCCAAGGCCGCGTACCCACACTGCCCGAAGGCGTAACGCCCGAAACCGCAGACCTGGAACTGCAGGAGGCGCTCGGAGCAGCCGCTCAGAAAATCGGGGATGCCATCGAGCGTTTTCGGTACCGCGATGCCCTGCAAGAAGCCATGGGACTCATCCGCCATGGCAACAAATACCTCACCGAACTCGAACCCTGGAAACAGATCAAGACCGACGAAAACAGGGCATTGTATACGCTATACTGGTCCATCCAGGTGGCGGGTGCCGCAGGGGTGCTGCTCGCCCCGTTTATTCCCCGTACTTCCAGGCGCATCGCTGAGGCATTCGGCGTGGACCGGAAACAATGGAGGGATTGCGGAAGCCCCATCGTCGCCGCTGGAACCCAACTCACCTCTCTCCCCATCCTTTTTCAAAAGGTGGAGGAAGAAACCATCATCGCATTGAAGGCCCGCCTGGGCCAGCGGCCCGTCAACCCTGAGCCTGCGAATCACCCCACAGAAAATCGGGATGTCTCCCCGGCAAAACCGCCCATCGCATTCGAAGATTTCTCCAAACTCGACTTGCGGGTGGGCGAAGTCATCGCCTGTGAGCGCGTCCCCAAAGCGGACAAACTCTTGCGACTCACCATCCGAACCGGTCTCGACGAACGCACCGTACTGAGCGGGATTGCAGAACACTTTCAACCGGAGGAGGTTCTGGGTCGCAAAGTCACGCTGCTGGCAGAATCCACAACGCTGGCCGACCCCGGTCTCACTCAGGGAAGGCCGGCTGCGTTCTCGACAAAGGCATCGACGTATCTTGAGGCTGCAGAGCTTCACT
>JBEEPJ010000130.1:0-6272 GCA_041191165.1 Bacteroidota bacterium
GTGCGCTCGCGGGCGCCGCGACCGGTTCATATCAGGCGCCGGCGACCATCATGTTCGGCTTTTCCTTGGCCTTGGCCCTGCCCTTCATGCTCTTCAGCGCCTTTCCCGGTTGGCTCAACTCGCTCCCCCAGTCAGGCGGTTGGCTCAACAGCGTGAAGGTGGTGCTGGGTTTGCTCGAAATCGGATTTGCCTTCAAGTTCCTCTCGAATGCCGATCTCGTCTTGCAACTGGGGCTGCTGCCCAGGGAGTTGTTCATCGCCATTTGGATTGCTGTGGCGTTTGCGATCGCCTTTTACCTTTTCGGTTGGCTGGCTTTTCCGCACGACTCGAAGTTTGAGCGGATGGGGGTTTTCCGGTTTGCAGCGGGCTTGAGCTTTTTTCTCTTTGCGGTGTACCTCGTGCCCGGCCTATGGGGCGCGCCCGTCAAGCTCATCAGCGGCTTCCCTCCGCCCTTGACCTACGCTGAACAAGTCGCCGGCGGCGGAGCCCACGGCGGCGGAGCGAGCGGGCATGTCACGCCGCGATTCACAGACTACGAGGACGCCCTCGCCGCTTCGGCCGAGGAAGGCAAGCCGGTTTTGATCGACTTCACGGGATGGGCCTGCGTGAACTGCCGGAAGATGGAAGAACAGGTTTGGCCTCACCCAGAAGTGGCCTCCATCCTCAACGACGACGTCATCCTGGTCTCGCTGTATGTGGATGAGAAAATTCCCCTTCCCGAAAGTGAGCAATTTGAAGGCCAATACAAAGGAAAGCCCTTCCCGGTGAAGACGGTGGGCAACAAGTGGACCCTGCTCCAAGCGGAGAAATTCCACACGAACAGCCAGCCTTTCTATGTCATGGTGGACCACGAAGGCAACCAGGTGGGCGGGCATGTGGGGTACGACTCTGACCCCCAATTGTTCCTCGATTTCCTGGCAGAAGGTCTCGCTGCGTACACGGAAAAGGGACAGTCACAAACTCCCACCTTTCAGCCCTGAATCGGTTGAAGGCCCGCTGAAAATCCGCTCCACCTTCGCGTCATGATGAAAGAGCACGACTTCAAGGAGCACCTGCACCAAGCGGCGGCATTGCTGGCGCAGGTGATGGCGGATGAGCAGTGGTTGCGGGACGTGGACCGCGCTGCGGAGGCCTTTGTGACCAGCATTCGGGCTGGCGGGAAAATCATCTCCTGCGGCAATGGCGGGTCGCTGTGCGATGCCATGCATTTCGCCGAAGAACTCAGTGGTCGGTACCGAGAGAACCGCCGTGCGCTGCCTGCGCTGGCCTGCTCAGACGCATCCCACATGAGCTGCGTAGGCAACGACTACGGCTACGACCAGGTATTCGCCCGCTTTGTGGAGGCCATCGGGCAGCCCGGAGACGTCCTGCTCGCCATCTCCACGAGCGGGAAGTCCGCCAATGTCCTGGCCGCGGCGCAAGCCGCACGAAATCGGGGGATGGTGGTGGTAGGATTGACGGGAAAGGATGGCGGCCCTTTGGCAGCGTTGTGCGACTTCGAAGTTCGCGTGCCCTGGCATGGGTATGCTGACCGGATTCAAGAGATCCACATCAAGGTCATCCACGGTTGGATTGACGCCATTGAGCGGGCAGTCTGCTGATCTCCTTTTTTCATGTTTGTCCGAACATACGGCGCCGCTTTTCGTGGCGTAGAGGTCACGCCATTGACCATTGAGATCCGCATGGATCGCGGTATTCAGTTCCAGGTTGCGGGGCTTTCTGCCAAATCCGCTCAGGACTGCCTCCTGCGCATCCGGGGGGCCTGGAAACAGCTCGGCATCGCCTGGCCCCGACAAGCGGTGACCATCAGTGTGAGCCCCGCGCTCCCACCTGGAGCGGAATGGGGCTTGGACCTGCCCATCGCCCTCGGATTGCTGGGCGCCATGGAACAACTGCCGCCCTCTCTCTTGGGCCGAATTTGCGCAGCGGGAGAGATTCGATTGGACGGCAGTTTGGCGGGGTCTCCCGGGTTGATCTCCTCCGCGTTCGCCGCTCGAGAAGCGGGCTGTGATGTGCTTCTGCTTCCGGACAGCATCGGCCCTGAGGCCGCCGGACTAGAACCCCAGGTGGCTGTTTTTGGGGCGTCTACTTTGCCCGAGATCATTGAACACCTGCAAGGGGTGCGCATTCTTCCCCGTTTGATGCGGCGCAATGACGCCCCCCTGCCCACAGCTGAGGTGAAACTGGAGGATCTGCAGCTCTCCACCCATGCACGCACCACACTCATTGTAGCAGCGGCGGGGAATCACCACCTGCTGATGATCGGCCCTCCGGGAACCGGAAAATCCGTCATGGCTCGCTGCCTGCACGGACTTCTCCCTCCGCTGACAATTCCACAAGCTGCGGAGGTCAAGCGCATCCACGCCGCAAAAGGTCTGGCCCGAAAACACGATCGGCTGCCTCCCTTTCGATCGCCCCACACAGGAATGGGAACTGCCGCCATGCTGGGATCACGGCCCGGAGCAAATGCAGCACAAGGGCTGTGCACGCCGGGCGAACTGAGTCTCGCCCACCGGGGGGTGCTCTGTTTGGACGAGTTCCCCGAATTTCCGCGAAGCGTCATCGAAGGATTGCGGCAGCCCTTGGAAACCCGTTGCGTCGATGTCGCTCGGGCTGGCGTTTCCGCGAGCATGCCCGCCGACACGCTGGTGGTCGCCACCGCCAATCCTTGTCCATGTGGATATTTCGGTGAGGGTGAAAGCCGCTGCCAATGCACCCCCGTCCAGGTGCGAAACTATGCCCGCCGGCTGTCCGGGCCCATCATGGACCGGTTCGATCTCCACTATGAAACGGTGGACTCCCCATTGATCTCCACGGAAACCCTCCCAGGCCCATGGCCCCGAAGTACAGAGGCCGCAATCGCTCTGGTGGCCCAAGTGCGAAACTGGATGCAGACGGGACCCCAGTCCTTGCTTCTGGCACGGACCCCTCTGATTCTGCCGGAAACGCATGCCCACCTCCATATGATGGTCAGGCATTTTGGGCTGACCTCTCGAGGAAAATCCAAACTCCTCCACATCGCACGTACCCTTTCTCTCATCGAAAACCAGGGATGGCAACCCCTGACCCCCGAAATACTCGAAAAAGCCATGTTATGGCGGCTGTTCGATCGAAAAGACCGCCACATTCCCGGCCCTGCATCAGCGCCATCTCAAACGGAGAATGCGCAGTATCTTTCCCCACAGACTTGATCCCATGCAACCCTGTGTTCTACCTGTACATGGCATTTCGCCCCGCTGGCACACCCGTTGTTGGCTGGCGCCCAATTGCACCCTCGTGGGAGATGTAGAACTCGGTGAGGAGAGCACGGTTTGGTTCGGAGCCATACTGCGCGGTGATGTGGCTCCCATCCGAATCGGCAAACGGGTAAACATCCAAGACGGCGCAGTGGTCCATGGCACATTCGAAAAGAGCCACACCCAGATTGAAGATGGCGCTTCCATCGGCCATCTTGCGGTCGTTCATGGTGCACACATTGGAGCGGGCGCATTGATCGGCATGGGCGCCATCATTCTCGACCATGTGGAAGTGGGGGAGGGTGCCGTGGTTGCCGCTGGCGCGGTGGTGTTGGCAGGGACCCAAATTCCACCCCGGACGCTATGGGCAGGCGTGCCTGCAGTTCAACGTGGAGAAGCCCGCCCAGAACTCCTTGATCAACTCGCCCGGACTGCCGAGCGCTATGTCACTTATGCCCGTTGGTACTCCTCTGAAAGTAAGGTTGAGACATAACCCAAGACCAGAAGAGGGTCCTGCACGAGGGGGTCAGAGATCCCAAATGCGGCTCTCCACCAACTCCACATCCTCCCCGAAGAATTTCTTGGCCCCAAGGGCAAAAGACGGTGTCAGGTCACTTACCAAGAATTGGTGAACCGGTGGCACAAATGATTTGCCTGCTTGTGCATGGGGTGCTGGTTCACCCAAAATGCGCGAAACCCGTTCCGCCACAATTTGCGGACTGGGCACGATATGCACCGAGGAGGGAAGGAACCCCTGAATCTGATGCGCTATGAGCGGATAATGGGTACAGCCGAGCACCATTGCATCCACTTCAGCGAAGGCTCCGTCACCGAGGTAAGCCTGCAACAGCGCTTCACTCACTGCATTCTCGGCAAAACCCTCTTCAATTGCCGAGGCAAGCAGCGGCGTAGCGCGCGCCACAACCTGGCAACCCCGCACCTGCAACTCCCGTTGATAGATCCCCGACTCGATGGTGGCGCGCGTGCCGATCACACCGATTCGACCGCGCGGAAACTGCTGGGTCACGGCCTCCACCACAGGTGAAACCACGTCTACCACCGGAATTTGAGGGCCCAAGGCGTCATGGACCGCATCCAGCGCGTTGCTCGACGCAGAGTTACATGCCACCACCATCATGCGGCTACCCAAATCCCGCAAGTGATGGGAAATGCGGGAGGAGAAATGCCGAATCAACTCCCGGGACTTATCGCCATAGGGAAGGTGCGCCGTATCCCCGAAGTAGAGAATCGGCACATGCGGCAACCGATCCGCAACGGCACGTGCCACCGTCAACCCTCCGATTCCCGAATCGAAGATTCCGATCGGTTTCTCAGACATGCAATAACCTGAGGTGCAATCAGAGACCCAACTTCGCCTTGACCAGCGGAGTTACATCATCTCCTCCACCCTTGTAAACGATAGCGCCCGCGCTCGTGTCGAAGATGTAAGCATAACCCTTCTCGGCTCCCACCTGATCAATGGCTTGCTGCACCCGCTGCATCATGGGCTGGAGCAACTCCTGTTCCAGCTGTACCAATTCAGACTGAACGGTGGTCGCAAACTCCTGCAAACCCTCATCCAATCCTTGCAACTCGCGCTCCTTTTGCTGGCGGATGGCAGGGGGCCAACTCTCGGCCTTGGCCTGGTAATCCGCAAACTTGGTCTGCAACTCCTGCTGCATGGAAGCCATGGCCGTTTCATACTCCGCGGCTCGCGTTTCGATTGTCGTTTTGGCTGTTGCGCGCTCGGGAAGCAACAACAGAATCTCCTCCGAACTCACATGACCCAATTTCTGCGCCCAAGCACTTCCTGCCGCAACCACGAGCAGCAGACCCACCATCCAAACGTTTTTCATTCCCATTTTCAATTTTCTAAATCTTTCAATTCTTTCCCGGTGTGCGGGATGGACCCTGTGTTCCCGGTCTCGGCGATCCTCCTCCTGCTCCAGCACCATTCACCGCACCCCGAACCCGATCCACTGCAGACCCCCCTCCGGGCTTCTCTTCACCTTCTTCCTCTTCCTTCTCCCCTTCCTCCCCATCGCCCTCACCCTTGCCTTCCGTCGTTTCACCCGGGACATAGCCGAGTGCCTTGATCACACGATCTGAAATGTCGTACTTCGGATTCGTGTACAACATGTTGCTCTGATTGCTTTTGTCGAAGATGACCATGTAACCGCTGCCGGAACAGATCTCCTTGAGTTCCTCGAAAATGCGGTCTTGAATGGGCTGAATCAACTCTTGGCGCTTGCGGAAAAGCTCCCCTTCCACGCCAAACTTCTCTTTTTGTAACTCCCGCGCCTCCACCCGCTTCGCCTCGATTTCCGTCTCGCGCTTGCCCCGCATCTCAGGCGTCAACAAGACCCGTTCCGCACGGTATGCGAGCTCCAACCGCTCTACCGCCTCCCACTTCGCCTCAATCTCCGCCTGCCATTCCTGGGAAAGCCGGTTGAGCTCTTGCTGTGCAGCCTCATACTCTGGAATGTGCATCAACACATAATCCGAATCGATGTAGGCAAATTTCTGGGCATGAATCGCCGACCCCAAAAAGGCCATGGCGAAGAGAAGAATGAAGTTCCTCATGGGTCGGAAAGTTACAAATGTCAGGCCAGTCTTTGTTTCATCACAATTCGCCCATGTTCATGCCCATGCTGAAGTGGAATTGACCACGGCTCATGTTGGGCTGGAAAGGCACGTCGTCCAAACGCCAGCCATAATCCAAACCGAGCAAACCAAACATGGGCAGGAAAATGCGCATGCCCACCCCAGCACTGCGATAGACTTGGAAGGGATTGAACTCACGGGCATCGGACCAAGTTTTTCCTGCGTCCAAGAAACCCAAGATGAAGATGGTCGCGCTGGGGTTGGTGGACAGTGGATACCGCAATTCCATTCCGTACTTCGCCACCACTGGGGCTCCGGTGTTCCGATCCGGCAAGGTCAGGCTCAAGTCGTCGAACCCGCGCAGGTTGATGATCTCTCGGCCATCCAATACAAATCCACTTAAGAATACCCCGCCGAGATAGAACCGCTCAA
>JBEEPJ010000131.1:0-6254 GCA_041191165.1 Bacteroidota bacterium
GGGCCTACAAGAGCGAATCCATCGCCTCCTGGGCCTGATTGGGGCTGAGGGATTGCGAAGTGCGGGTTTTTCTCGAACTGCAATTTGACGGGTCGCCGTTTTGTGGTTGGCAACGCCAGCCCCATGCGGTGTCTGTTCAATCCGTTCTCGAAGAGGTTTTATCGCGGTGGTCTGGGTTGCCTGTCGGCGTCGTGGGTTGCGGTCGTACGGACAGCGGCGTGCATGCTTCATACTATGTGGCGCACACGGACTTGCCAGAACATCTCGCCGAGCGGGGATGGGAAGATGCCCTCCGGCGCATCAACGGGATGTTGCCCCCCCAGGTAGCCGTTGGATCCATCGTTCCGGTCGCTGGGAACGCGCACGCGCGCTTTTCTGCGGTCACCCGCAGGTACATCTATCGCCTTCATGAGCAGAAGGATGCCTTTCTCGACGGGCGGTCTACGCGGGTGTATCGTCCCCTGGATGTGGACAAGATGCAGGATGCGGCCCGACGTCTGGTCGGCATGCGGGACTTTGCCTCCTTCTGCAAGTCCGGGACGGATCCCCACGCTACGACCCTCTGCGATTTGCGTGAAGTTCGGGTGGACCGGGTCGGCCCGCATCGGGTTGAGGTCACGCTTTCGTCCAATCGTTTTCTGCGAAATATGGTGCGAGCGGTTGTGGGTACTTTGTTGGAGGTGAGCAACGGCCGTCGACAACCGGAGGACATGGAGCCATTGCTCGAGGCCAAGGACAGGACCCGAGCGGGCAAGTCGGCCCCGGCTTGCGGATTGTTCCTGGTGGATGTGGTGTATCCGGACGAGATTTGGACTGCGGCAGGGAATCCGGTTGCCCGCAAGGCATGGGTGGTGGATAGGGACTAATTTTGCCGCATGTCCTCACCCTCTCAGCCCGGCGCCGGTCGTTTTTTTGATAGCAAGTTGCTTTTGATGCTCTTGCGGGAGGCCGCCCCTTATCGGCGGAGGTTTTTGTGGACAGGTTTTTGGGTTTTGGTGGTGTCCGGCATGATCTGGATTCGGCCCGCACTGATACGGCATGCGATAGATGTCGAGATGGCGGAGGGAGATGTCCTGGGATTGATGTGGACCTGTTTGGCGGTGGTGGGGGTGCTGTTGGTCGAAGCGTTCTTGCAGTATCGGATTGCCTACCTGGCGAACTGGGTGGCGCAATCGGTGAGTTTGGATTTGAGGAGCAAGCTGTTCGCACGGGTGATTCGATTCCGGGTGAAATACTTCGACTCGACTCCTGTGGGAACGTTGGTGACGCGTCACATCGGCGATATTGATGGCATTGCGGATGTATTTTCCAATGGGATTTTGAATGCGGTGGGGGATTTGCTGGCCCTCGTGGTCGTCGTGTGCGCCATGTTTTGGATGGACTGGGAATGGACCTTGTGGGTATTGGTTCCCATTCCGTTCCTGATTTGGGCTACGCGGGTGTTTCAGCGGCACATCAAGAAGGCCTTTGTGGATGTCCGCAATGAGGTGGCCCGGATGAACGAGTTTGTGCAAGAACACGTGACCGGCATGAGCGTGGTGCAGGCCTTTGGCCGGGAGCGCAGGGAAGCGCAGAAGTTCGAAGCGATCAATGCGGCCCACCGGGATGCGAACATTCACTCGGTTTGGGCATTCAGCGTCTTTTTTCCGGTGGTGGAGTTGCTCTCCGCCATCAGCGTGGCCTTGTTGCTGTGGTTTGGGCTCAACGATGTGGTCTCGGAGCGCATGACCTTGGGGGCGCTGTTGCAGTTTATGCTCTACGTGTTCATGCTGTACCGTCCGATTCGGCAGTTGGCAGACCGGTTCAACGTATTGCAAATGGGCATCGTGAATTCGGATCGGGTGTTTAAGTTGTTGGCGCTGGATGCATTTCCGGCACCCGACGGGGGGGTGAAGGCCACGGAACGCTTCCAGGGGGACATCCGTTTTGAGGGGGTTTGGTTTGCCTACAACGATGAGGATTGGGTGTTGCGGGATGTCAGTTTTCATATCGAACCCGGGGAATGCATCGCTCTCGTGGGAGCGACGGGAGCGGGAAAATCTTCCATCGTTCACCTCTTGACCCGCTTTTATGAGATCCAGAAAGGAGCGATCTACATTGATGGCCGGGACATTCGGGAATGGGATTTGGAGGTGCTGCGCCGGGAAATTGGGGTGGTCATGCAGGATGTCTTCCTGTTCTCAGGCACTTTGCGGGACAACGTGACCTTGCACCATGATGGCGTGAGCGATGCCCAGTTGGACGCAGCGATTGAAGCGCTCGGTGCCGCAGATTGGATTCAACGGCTTCCCGATGGTTGGAACCAGGATGTGCGGGAGCGGGGGGCCATCCTCTCCGTGGGCCAGCGCCAACTCATCGCCTTCATGCGTGCCCAAATCCAACATCCCAGCATCTTGGTGCTGGACGAGGCGACTTCTTCTATCGATCGGGAGAGCGAGCGTCTGGTCCAACGGGCAACAGAGGAGATGACAGAGGGGAGGACATCCTTGCTCGTCGCACACCGACTGAGCACCATCCGGCATGCGAGCCGCATTTTTGTCGTGCAACAAGGCCAAATCGTGCAATCAGGCCACCACGATGTCCTGGTGTCTCAACCGGGGCCTTACCGCACCCTCTACGAAAAGCAGTTCAAATACACTTGAAGTGATCGAACGGCTCTAAGCAATCAAGGCAGCGGTAGTGGGCTTTGCACGCCGTGGAGCCGAAAGCACTGACGAGCTGGGTGTGCGAAGATCGACAGCGCGGACAGGGGATGACCCGGTCTTTGCCGAGCAGGAAAGAACGATCCGCCTGCTGGCCCTCCGGGGGGGCGATGCCGTTCGCCCGCATTTTTTCCCGGGCCGTTTCGGTGATGAAGTCCGTGGTCCAAGGCGGGGTGAGCACCAGCCTAACTTCTCCGTCGGGTTCTACACTTCGCAACCGATTCTGTACCTCTTGGCGGATGACATCGGTGGCAGGACACCCGAGATAGGTGGGCATAACTTCGACCACCACATGACCCGCATCGAAGTAAACCCGGGGAATCATGCCCATTTCGACCACGCCGAGAAACGGGAGTTCAGGATCCATGACCTCACCCAAATGGGCCCAAACCCGCTCCAACCGGGCGCCCTCCGCTTCTGGGTCACTGGGGGAGGTGGTTCCCGAATTTCCTGTGTGGTTCACCATGTAGCGCCGGGATGGCTGCGCGCCAGGGACTGCATCTCGGCGAGCAGGTAGCCCATGTCCTCGGTGTGGATGCCGTCCTTGCCCCCTTTGTGCATCCAACCCGAGGCGGGGCGCTGGAGGGTCGCCTCCTCGAGCACGGCGCTTACCTGTTTTTCCCAATCCTGTTGCAGTGAGGTGAGGCTGGGCATGAGCCCCGCCGCCTCCGCGGCCCGGTCCATGTCGTTCTCCAGGAACATCTCGCCCGTGTAAGGCCAGAGGGCGTCCAGGCTCGCTTGCACCCGGTCGTGGCTCTCCTGCGTCCCGTCGCCGAGGCGGATGACCCAATCGGCCGCGTGCGAGCGGTGGTAGGCCCACTCTTTGGTGGCGCGCGCGGCGATTTCGGCCAGGGCAGGGGAGTGGGTTTGGCCTGCCAGATGGGCCATGCGCAGATGCGCGAACGTGCTGTAGAGCAAATGGCGCACCAGCGTGTGCCCGAAATCGCCATTGGGCCGTTCGACCAACAGGTGGTTGCGGAAGGCGCGCTCCTCGCGCAGGTAGGCCAAATCGTCTTCCGTCCGCCCCTTCCCCTCGGTCTCTCCCGCCAGCGTCAGCAGCGCCCGCGCCTGTCCGATGCAGTCGAGCGCCAGATTGGTCAATGCGATGTCCTCTTCGAGAATGGGACCGTGACCGCACCAAGCGCCCAGCCGCTGGCCCAATATGAGGGCGTCATCCCCCAAGTGAAGCAGAAATGCAAAGTATTGATTTTCAGTCACGGTCACATGTGCTTGACGGCATCCGGTAACGAATAGAACGTCGGGTGGCGGTAGATTTTATCGTCAGCGGGGTCGAAAAGGGCCTCCTTGTCACCGGGGGCCGAAGCCACGATATGTTCCGCAGGTATGACCCAGATGCTCACCCCTTCTTGCCGTCGGGTGTATACGTCGCGGGCGTGCTGGATGGCCATCTCCGCATCGGGGGCGTGCAAGCTGCCGACATGGCGGTGCCCCAGGCCCTGGCGGCTGCGGACGAAGATCTCCCAAAGGGGCCAATCTTGGTTGGAATGGGACATGCTCAGGCGGCTTGGTGGGTGGATTTCTGTTGGCGTGCCCTGACTTTTTGGGCATGGGCATTGGCGGCTTCGCGTACCCAAGCGCCGTCTTCATGGGCTTTCTTGCGGGTGGCGATGCGCTCTTTGTTGCATGGACCGTTTCCGGCGATGACCTCGTTGAACTCCGTCCAATCGATCGCGCCGAAGTCGTAGTGCCCTCGCTCTTCGTTCCACTTCAAATCCGGGTCGGGAACCGTGAGGCCCAGGAGCTCGGCCTGGGGTACCGTCATGTCCACAAAACGCTGCCGCAGGTCGTCGTTGGAAAAACGCTTGATGCGCCAGCGCATGGATTGAGCGCTGTGGGGCGAATGATCATCCGCCGGACCAAACATCATCAAAGAAGGCCACCACCAACGATTGAGGGCATCCTGGGCCATCTCTCGTTGAGCAGGGGTTCCCTCGCTCAGGCGCAACATGATCTGGAATCCCTGGCGCTGGTGAAAACTCTCCTCCTTGCAAACCCGGACCATGGCGCGGGCGTAGGGCCCATAACTGCACTTGCACAGGGGCACCTGGTTCATGATGGCCGCGCCGTCAACGAGCCAGCCGATGGCGCCTACGTCGGCCCAAGTCAGGGTGGGGTAGTTGAAGATGCTGCTGTATTTGGCCTTGCCTGCATGCAAATCCTCCAGCAAGTCATTGCGATTCACCCCGAGCGTTTCCGCGGCGGAGTAGAGGTACAGCCCGTGGCCCGCCTCGTCCTGCACCTTCGCCAGCAAGATGGCCTTGCGCAGCAGGGACGGCGCCCGGGAAATCCAATTTCCCTCCGGCAACATGCCGACAATCTCGCTGTGCGCATGCTGGCTG
Organism: Bacteroidota bacterium; assembly: GCA_041191165.1. Lineage (GTDB taxonomy): Bacteria > Bacteroidota > Bacteroidia > Flavobacteriales_D > Sanyastnellaceae > CAMCYM01. The sequence goes on from JBEEPJ010000131.1 coordinate 5,063, forward strand.
ATTTGCCGAATCAGGGTTTTTCGGTAAGTATCCGGCATCCAATCGCGGGGCTCAATCTTCTGATCCGCTGCGACATAAGCTTCGAAGCGTTCGTTCAGGTGCATTTCCATTTTCCGGGTCGTTCGATGCCGCAAGATACGTCCTTGGGCACCTGGAGTGAATGATTTGTGCCTTTGCGGGGCATGAAAAAGCCCAGGAGCGGATTGGGGGGGAACAAAGGCGTTAATTTTGCCCGCCATGAGTTCATTCTACCCTTTGCAGGTCACCGAGGTCCGCCGCGAAACCCCGGATTGCGTCTCGGTCGCATTGCTCCCCGCCCCGGAGGTCCGGGCGTTTTTTAAATTTGAGGCAGGGCAATATTTGACCTTGCGCACAAAAATCGATGGGGAAGAGGTGCGCCGCAGCTACTCGTTGTGCGTGGCACCCCACGAAGGAGAATGGCGTGTGGCCATCAAAGCGGTTCCGGGTGGGAAGTTCAGTGGCTTCGCCAACCGAGACTTGCAAGTGGGCGATGTGCTGGAAGCCATGCCCCCCCAAGGCCGTTTCGTGCTACCGGCTCGGGGCGGAGCCAAGCGCCACTTTGTCGGTATTGCCGCGGGTTCGGGCATTACGCCCATCCTGGGACTGGTTCGCGAGACGCTGGAGTCGGAACCGGACAGTTCGTTCACGCTGTTTTACGGGAATCAGGACACCCAGCACATCATTTTTCGCGAGGTCCTGCAGGATTTGAAGGATCGATTCTTGGGGCGTTTTTCGCTTCATTTTTTCCTGACGCGCGAGCCCGTGGAAGCTCCGCTTTTTCATGGCAGAATCGATGGGGCACGATTGCAAAAGTTGCGGGATGCCGGCTTCTGGGCAGCGGAAACCACGAACCGCTTCTTTCTTTGCGGTCCGGAGTCGATGATTCTCGGATGCAAAGAAGCCCTGCTGCAAGCTGGCGTAGAGGAATCTGCCATCCAGTTTGAACTCTTCACGACTTCGGGAGCTGGCAAAGCCGCGAGCGCCGGCCCCAGTGTGGAAGTCGCCAGCGGTTCAGGCCCCATCCCCGTTTCGATTGTCTTGGATGGTTTGACGACGGAAGTAAAAGTGCAGGAGGGCAAGACGATTATGGATGCCGCCCTGGATGCGGGCTTGGATGTGCCCTACAGCTGCTTGGGAGGCGTCTGCTGCACTTGCCGGGCGAAGATGACTT
>JBEEPJ010000132.1:0-6412 GCA_041191165.1 Bacteroidota bacterium
CGTGCGTCAGGATCCGATGCTCAAGTTCATGGTGGTGGCGGTGTCGGCGTATGGCATGGCCACCCTGGAGGGGCCGCTGCTCTCGCTGAAGAACATCAATGCCATCAGCCACTTCACGGACTGGACCATCGCCCACGTGCACGTCGGGGGGTTGGGATGGAACGGCATGCTCACCTTCGGGATGTTGTACTGGATGATCCCACGCATGTACGGGGTGTCGCTGTACAGCAAGCGCGCGGCGAATTTCCACTTCTGGATTGCGACGCTCGGCATCCTCTTCTACGCCCTGCCGCTCTACTGGGCCGGATTTACGCAGGCCATGATGTGGAAGCAGTTCCGGCCGGAGGGCATGTTGTTGTACCCCAACTTCCTGGATACAGTGTTGCAGATCGTCCCCATGTATGCCATGCGGGTCGTGGGTGGCACGCTGTACATCGTGGGGGCGGTGGTCATGGCCTGGAACCTCTGGAAGACGGCGGCCCACGGAACCTTTGTCCCCAACGAGGCGGCATCGGCTCCTGCGCTGGTTCCGGTGCAGGGTCGGATGGCCGGGGAATCCTGGCACCGCGTCATCGAGCGCCGGCCCATGCCCCTGTTATTGATGAGCCTCGTGGTCATCCTCATCGGCGGCGCGGCGGAGATCATTCCCACCATGCTCATCGAGGGCAATATCCCGACCATCGCCGCGGTGAAGCCCTACACGCCGCTGGAGTTGGAGGGGCGCGACATCTACATCCGCGAGGGCTGCAACAACTGCCACAGCCAGATGGTGCGCCCCTTCCGCGACGAGACCGAGCGTTACGGCCCCTATTCCCGAGCTGGGGAGTTCGTGTACGACCACCCCTTCTTGTGGGGGTCGAAGCGAACCGGGCCCGATCTGCACCGCGAGGGCGGGCGCTATCCGGACTCTTGGCACTTCCACCACATGTACGACCCGAGGTCCATGTCTCCCGGCTCCATCATGCCGCCCTATCCCTGGCTCATCACCGATGACCTGGACACGAAGCACACGGCGGCGAAGATTGAAGCCATGCGCACGCTGGGGGTTCCCTATCCCGCCGAGATGGATGAGAAGGCCATTTTAGGCCAAATCAACACCCAATCCCAGGAGATTGCCCAGCGGCTCAAGGACAGTGAGATCCAGTGCGCACCAGAAAAAGAAATCATCGCGCTCATCGCCTACCTCCAACGGCTGGGCACGGACATTCAAGCCACCCCTACAGCATCTGTAAACTAATGCGTTACATAAAACACCATTTGGCCCAACTCGACGGTGTTGCGGTTTGGCCCATGATCTCGCTGTTGTTGTTCTTCGCCTTCTTCGTCGTGCTGGGCTGGTGGGTGTGGCGGATGCGCAAGTCCCACGTGGACGAGATGGCGTCGATGCCGCTCAAATCCGATGGGGAAAGTACCCCGACTGGGACGGAGACTGTAGGGCTTCGGAGTTTGCTGGTGGGAGTGCTGCTCGTTGCCGGGCTGGGCTCAGGGAAGGTTTTGGGCCAAACCAGCGCCCCACCCCCTTCCGATGCCGCCGCCGTTCCCGTGACGACGCTGGGCACGCACTTCGGGTTGTCGGACGGGGTATGGTTGGTGCTGTTGCTCACCTCGGCGTTCCTGCTGACGGCGCTGGTGGTCGGCGCGATGGGCATTCTGAAAAACCTCATCGAACACCGGGCCCAGCAACAGCGCGGGCAGTTGAACAGCCTCGGCGGCGGGGTGTTGCTCGCCGTCACGGTGTTGAGCGACTCCACCTTCTGGGGACTGGTGGTGGGCAACTTGGTGCTGATGGGCTTCTTGCTGCTGCTTCTCGACTACATCCGCACCCTATCGCGGGACTTGCGCCCCCGCCGGGCGCAGGCCCCGGCGAGGGAAGCCGCGCCGGCTGCAGGGACGGAGGGGAAGGTGGCTGGGCCGGGGATTTGGGAGCGTGTGGGGGTTTGGCTTAACGGACACAAACCGCTCGCCCAAGAGGAGGACTTGCTGCTCAACCATGCGTACGACGGCATCAAAGAACTGGACAACCGGTTGCCGCCGTGGTGGCTCTATGGTTTCTACCTCTCCATCGTGGTGGGGGTACTGTACCTGTTCAACTACCACATTCTGGGCTATCAGCCGCTGAGTGAGGAGGCCTATGAAATCGAGATGGCAGAAGCCCAGGCCGCCACGGAAGCGTACCTGGCTCAGATGGCGTCCAATGTGGACGAGCGCACGGTGGAGTTCTTGCCGGAACCGGATCGGGTACAGCATGGGCTTCAGATTTTCACCAAGCACTGTGTGGCCTGCCACGCGCCGGATGGCGGAGGGGGCGTCGGGCCCAACCTGACGGATGCGTACTGGTTGCATGGCGGCGGAATCCAGGACCTCTTCACCACCGTCAAGTACGGCATACCCGCGAAGGGCATGAAGTCCTGGCGGGCGGACCTCACCCCCACCGAGATCCAAAACGTCTCTACCTATATCCTCACCTTGCAGGGAACGACGCCGGCGAAGCCCAAGGAGCCCCAGGGCGAGCTGGTGGCTGCGCTGCCATGAAGCCGCAAGACCCCACCCATTTTCGCGACCGCATCGCCACGGTGGATGCGAAGGGGGGGCGCGTTTGGGTGCACCCCAAGCGCGTCAAGGGACGGTACATGAACCGCCGTACTGCGCTGAGCTGGGTGCTGCTGGCCTTTCTATTCGCCGGCCCATGGCTGCGCATCGGGGGTGAGCCGCTGTTGTTGCTCAACATCGTCGAGCGGAAGTTCGTGTTGCTGGGGCAGGTTTTCTGGCCGCAGGATGGCTTTCTGTTCGCCTTGGCCATGATCACCTTCTTCGTGGCGGTCATCGTCTTCACGGTGGTGTACGGGCGCATCTTCTGCGGGTGGATTTGCCCGCAGACGGTGTTCCTCGAGTTTGTGTTCCGGCCCATTGAGCGGTGGCTGGAGGGAGATCGGGCGGCTCGGATGCGGCGAGATGCCGGTCCCTGGGACGCGGACAAGATGCTGCGCAAGGGCGCGAAGTGGGCGATTTACTTCGCGGTGAGCTTCGCCATCGCCAACACGTTTCTGGCGTACCTCATCGGTTCGGAGGAGCTCTTGCGCATTCAATTGGAGCCGCCGGCGGAGCACCTCAGTGGGCTGGGCGCCCTGCTCGCCTTCACCACAGTGTTCTTCTGGGTCTTCGCCCGGCTGCGCGAGCAGGTCTGCACCACCATCTGTCCCTACGGCCGGCTGCAGGGCGTGCTCGTGGATGCCGACACCCTCAATGTGACCTACGACCGGGTGCGCGGCGAGCCCCGGAGGCCGTTGCGGGCGGCGGGGGCAGAGGCCGGCTCGGGAGATTGTGTGGATTGTGGGTTGTGTGTGCAGGTTTGTCCTACAGGCATCGACATCCGCAACGGGCTGCAACTGGAGTGCGTCCATTGCACGGCCTGCATCGATGCGTGCGACGGGGTCATGGACAAGGTGAAGCGGCCGCGCGGGCTCATCCGCTACGCCTCCGAGAACAGCATCGCCCGGGGGGAGCCGTTTCGCTGGACCACGCGGGCGAAGGCTTATTCCGCCGTGCTGATTGTGCTACTGGGCGTGCTGGGCGGGTTGATTTTCATGCGCGATGCAGTCCAAATGAACATCTACCGCACCGCCGGCATGGTCTACCAGGTGGATGACGCGGGGGAGGTGTCCAATCTGTATCGCTTTACGCTGCTCAACAAGACGCGGGATTCGCTGTTGGTGGAGATTTGGCCGGAGGACGAGCGGTTTCGGGTGGAGCCCGTGGGGGAACGGGTGGCAGCTGACGCTTCCGGGCACGGTGGGGGACTTTGGGTGGCCCCGGAGGAAATGACAGAAGGGGTGTTCTTTTTGAAGGCGTCCGGTGCGACATTAGCGGCCGCGAAGAACAAGGTCCGGCTGGTCTGCTCCCAAGGCGACCGGGTTGTGGCGCGCGCCACCACCGAGTTTCCCGGTCCCATCCCTTCTTCGGGCAACTGAACGATGGACAACATGCAAAACAATCCGGAAAACTTCACGCCCAAGGGCCGCAAATTTCATTGGGGTCACGGGCTGTTGGTGGCGTTGGTGGGGTTTGCGGGGGGGATGGGGTATTTGGCCTACCAATCCAACCAGGTCTCCCACGAGTTGGTCGAAGAGGATTACGCCGAGAAGGATGCGACGGTGGATGCGCGCAAGGTCGAGGAGACGCGCGGCAACCGCCGGGCTACGCCTGAGGCCTATTTCGAGGCGGGCGAGCTGGTTGTCAAGGGGCCCGCGGTGGACCTCATGATCTACGGCATCGGCGAGGCGCGGTTGTATGTGCCGTCGGATGCTTCGAAGGATGTCGTGTGGTACTGGCAGAATTCGCTCAAGCCAGTACCTGGCGATCCGTCAATGGCCACTTTGCGCCAGAAGCTGGAGTCCCCGCCTTCGGGCTTGGCGTACTTAGAGCTCTCCTGGAGCGAAAAGGATGGCAGCGCTTTCAAGCGCATCCCGGTCCAGTTTCCGGTGCAGTAAGGCGGGGTCGTCGGCAGCGACAAGGCGGCCGATGGGTCGTGCAGCAGCGGGATAGGCGGTGAGCAAGGCCTCCACGGCGGGGGCGTGGTCGGGGGCGACGGACACGAGGAGGCCGCCCGAGGTTTGCGGGTCGCACAGGATATCCCGGTGGAAGCCGTCGACCGGCTGGCAGCGGTGACCGTAGCTGGCCCAGTTGCGCTTGGCGCCACCGGGGACGCAGCCGGCGGCGTGGTACTTTGGGAGGCGGTCGCCGGCCAGCAGGGGCACAGCGTCGGGGTCCAGCAGGGCGTGCAGGCCCGCTCCGTCACACATTTCAAGCAGGTGGCCCAGCAGCCCGAAGCCCGTCACGTCCGTCAGGGCATGCACGCCGGCCAGCGCAGCGAGGGGTTCCCCGGCGACGTTGAGTTGCTGCATGGATTCCACGGCCAGGGCGAGGTCTGCGGGGTCGACTTCGCCGCGTTTTTGGGCCGTGGAGAGGATGCCCACGCCCAGGGGCTTGGTGAGGTAGAGGAAGTCACCGGGCTGGCCGGCGGCGTTTGCCTTGAGCCGGTCGAGCCGGACGCGGCCCGTCACGGCCAGCCCGAAGATGGGCTCCGGACTGTCGATGCTGTGCCCCCCGGCCAGCGGGATGCCGGCTTCCGAGCAGATGCTCCGGCCGCCATCGACCACCGCGCTCGCCACGGACTCGGGAATTTTGCCCAGCGGCCAGCCGAGGATGGCGATGGCCATCAGCGGCGTCCCGCCCATCGCGTAGATGTCGGAGATGGCATTCGCAGCGGCGATGCGACCGAAGGTCCGGGGGTCATCGACGATGGGCATGAAGAAGTCCGTGGTCGAGATGATGCCCGTGCCATCGCCGAGGTCCATCACGGCGGCGTCGTCCTTGGTGTCGTTGCCGATGATGAGCTGCGGAAAGTGCTCGCTCCGGTCGACGCCGGAGAGGATGTCGTGCAGGACCGCGGGGGACAGCTTGCAGCCGCAACCGGCGCCGTGGGAAAACTGGGTGAGTCGAATGGGTTCCATGGGATCGTGTTCAAAGGGAGGGGCCGGGAAACGGGAAGGTGAGGAGGTGCTCGGCTGCGGCCTCCGGCGTCAGGCCCGTCCAATCGAAGGTGCCGGCCACCGGCCGCGGCCGCTTGCGCCGAGAGTGGGCGTAGAGCGCGTCATAGTAGGTCAAACCCAAGTCCGCAGCCCGCCGCAAATCGCCCGCCGCAATCGCAGCCACCGCCTCCTCCGTCGCCGCCCCGCCCAACTTGGGCCGGATGCGCTCGAACGCCGCCATCAGCTGCGCCGGATCCGCCCCACCATAAATGGCGCAGATGTGATCCAATCGCTCTTCCCGGCTTCGTTCGATGACCCACAAGGGCGCGGCGACCAGCCGGTGAAACAGCTCTTCGGGCAGGTGCACCTTGCCGATGGTTCGGCTTTCATTCTCCATCCACACCGGCTGGTCGTCGGCGAAGCCGGACAGCACCCGATGGCAGAGGTTGGCAAAATGCTCGGACGTGGGCTGGGGGTGGCGGTCGAGATTGCCGAAAGCCGAACCCAGGTGACCGGCGAGCTGTTCGAGGGGGAGGGTTTGGCCTCCAGCCGCATGCATGGCATCCAACAACTGGGTCTTGCCCACGCCCGTCATGCCCCCCAACACCCTGTAGTCGCGCGGCTGGCACCGGCAGGCCGGCCGTCGACAGCAACCAGGCCATCGACCCGGAGCGCATCCCGCCGCGCCAGCAGTACACCACCAACGTGCCCGCTGCGCCATGCGCTTCCTGCAAGGCCCGCGCCTCCCGGACCCACCGCTGCATCTTGGGCGCGACGAGCGCCAGCCCCTCCTCCACCGCCCGGTCCTTGCCCCGCTCCTTGTACAACGTCCCCACCAACGCCCGCTCCTCGTCGTCGAAAAGCGGGAACGAGACCGCCCCCGG
>JBEEPJ010000133.1:0-6133 GCA_041191165.1 Bacteroidota bacterium
CAGGCCGCTAACCTACCTGTCCCCCCCAGTCCACGGCGAGCAGGGCCACGAGGCCTGCGGTCTCGGTGCGGAGCCGATGCGGGCCCAAGTCCACTTCCCGGGCGCCCGTGGCGCACCCCCGGTCGATTTCCTCGGGCGTGAAGTCGCCCTCCGGCCCGATGGCCACCCAGACGTCGCCCGCGGAAGGCACCGCCTGCAGGATGTGCACCTTCTCGACCGCGGCGCGGGCCGGCAAGCAGTGCGCGAGCAGCCCCTGGGCGGACCCGGCCTGGGCCAGAAAGTCCTCCCATGACCGCGGGGCGTGCAGCCGGGGCAACCAGCACCGCTGGCTCTGCTTCATCGCCGCAGCCAGGATGCGCTCCCAGCGGTCCCGCCGTTCCTTGAACCCTTCCGTCCGGGCGGTGAGCACGGGCTGAATGTCCGTCACCCCCACCTCCGTCGCCTTCTCCAGCAGCCACTCCCAACGGTCCGGCGAGCGCGGCGGGGCGATGGCCAGCGTGACCGTGCGGGCAGGAGGCGGGTCCGGCTCCAGTGCGCGGGTGGCCAGCGTGCACGACGTGCGGGACGTCGCCACCAAGGCCCCGGCAAAGCGACCGCCCCGGCCATCCGTCAGCAGCACCTCGTCCCCTTCGCGCAGGCGCAACACCTTGAAGACGTGGCGGGATTCCTCCTCATCCAGCACATGGAACGGCGAGCCGATGACCGGCGCGTAAAAGAAACGCATGCCCCAAAAATACGAAGGGCCCGACGTCCACCGCCGAGCCCTTCGTCGCGCCCCCTCAGGACCGGGTTCAGGACACCACCGGCGCCCCTTCCAAAATCTCGGGCGAAGCAATCGACTCGAACGCCGCGAAGTTTTGGACGAAGAGTTCGGCCAGGTGGTGCGCCTTTTCGTCATAGGCTGCCCCATCCGCCCACGTCCGGCGGGGGTTGAGCATCTCCGCCGGCACCCCGGGGCACGCCGTCGGGAACGACAACCCGAAGATGTTCTCCCGCTCGAAGGCCACCCCATCCAGCGCGCCGTTCATGGCCGCAGAGATCAGCGCCCGCGTGTACTTCAGCGCCATCCGGTGCCCCACCCCGTAATTGCCCGCCGTCCAGCCCGTGTTCACCAGCCAAATCCGCACCTGGTGCTGCTCCATCCGCTCTCCCAACATCTCCGCATACCGCGTCGGATGCAGCGGCATGAACGGCGCTCCGAAGCAAGTCGAGAAAGCCACCGTCGGCTCCGTGATGCCCACCTCGGTGCCCGCCACCTTCGCCGTGTAACCCGACAAGAAGTGGTACATGGCCTGCCCCTTGTCCAGGCGGCTGATCGGAGGCAGCACCCCGAAGGCGTCGCACGTCAAGAAGAAAATGTCCGTCGGATGACCGCCCTTCCCTTCCGGCACCGCCCCGGGAATGTGGTGAATGGGGTACGACACCCGCGTATTCTCGGTGCGCGAGGCATCCGTGTAATCCGGCGTCACCCCGTCCTCTTCGAAGCCGATGTTTTCGAGCATCGCCCCAAACTGGATGGCATTGTAAATCTGCGGCTCGCGCTCCGCCGTGAGATCGATGGTCTTCGCGTAACAGCCGCCCTCCATGTTGAAGACGCCGTCCGCGCCCCAACCGTGCTCGTCGTCGCCGATGAGGAAGCGGTCCGGGTCGCTGCTGAGCGTGGTTTTGCCCGTGCCAGAAAGCCCGAAGAACACCGCCACCCGGCCATCCGCGCCCACGTTCGCCGAGCAGTGCATCGGGAAGACATTGTGGGCCGTGGGCAGGTGGAAGTTCATCACCGAGAACATGCCTTTTTTGATTTCACCGGTGTAGGCCGAACCGGCAATCAGAATCACCCGCCGCGAAAAGTCGATGACCGAGGCGTTGTGCTGGCGGACGCCGTGGCGCTCCGGATCGCTGTGAAAGCCCGGTGCGCAGACGATGTGCCAATCCGGGTTTGGCATGAGCACATCTTGTGCCTCCAACCGGATGAACATGTTGTGAACGAACAAGTTAGACCACGCCTTTTCCGTGACCACCCGCACCTGCAGGCGCGTGGCCTCGTCGGCCCCCACCGCCGCGTCGCGCACGAACACGCTGCGCCCGTTGAGGTAGGCGACCATGTCCGCGTGCAGCCGATCGAAATCCGCCGAAGTGATGCCCTGGTTCACCTTGCCCCAGGCCACCGTCGACTCGGTGAGCCCGTCGCGCACGATGAAGCGGTCCTTGGGCGACCGGCCGGTGAATTCGCCCGTATCGACGGCCAGCGCGCCCTTGTCGGTGAGGATGCCCTCGCCGCGCAGAATGGTCTGCAAGATGAGCTTTGCGGGGGGAAGGTTCCAGTGGGCACGTGCCACGCCTTCCAGACCAACCGCCTCCAACGAGGCGTTGATCGGTGTGTTACCGAGATGTTTCATTGAGAATGATCATTGCATTTCCCAGGGTAAAGATAACAGGTTGAGCGTCTTTCGGGGCTATCGGGCGCAGGCCAAACTCGTCCACAAAAAAACTCTCGCTCCGTCGCCGCCAAAGTTAGGTGGCCTCCCTGCGATGGAGGTGACCCAGCGCACCCGAGTTTCCCGCAATTTCCCCAACTTGCGAACATGAAGCGGAATTCAACTTGGTTGCGGGCGGTCGGGGCGGCGCTGGTCGGGGGGGCGGCGCTGGTCGGGGGGGCGGGCGTTTGGGCGCAGGGCGGGGCGCCGTTCGCGGCGGAGCTCGTGCCGGGGCCGCCGGTGGAGGTGGACGGGGAGCTCCTGCCGCACCCCTTTGCCGGCGGCCTTACGGCGCCCCAGTGGTCCGCCGTCGACTGGGACGGCGATGGAGACCTCGACCTGTTCGCCTTCGATCGGGACGGAAACCGGGTCCTCCTCTTCGAGCGCGAGGCGGACGGCGGCGCCCCGGGACCCGGGGACGGCTACCGGGAACGCCTCGCCTGGGAGCGCGGCTGGCCGGCCCTCGAAAACTGGGCCCTCCTGCGGGACTACGATTGCGACGGCCTGCCCGACCTCTTCACGGGATACCAAAACGGCATCCACGTCTACCGCAACCTCGGACCAGACGCCACCGGGGCCGCAAATTTCACCCCCGTCGCCACCCCCCTGCTCGCCAGCTGGGACTTCGGCAACGGCCCGGAAACCCTCTCGGTCCTGTGCCTGAGCATCGACCTGCCGGCCATCGAGGACCCCGACGGCGACGGCGCCCTGGACATCGTGGCCTTCACCGAAATCTCCAGCGGACTCTACTACTTCAAGGGCATGACCCCCTGCGGACTGGACTTCGTCTGCACCAACCGGTGTTACGGGGCCTTCACCGAAGCCTCGGAGGACAACACCGTCTTCATCGGGGCGGAGCACGAGTGCAGCTTCAACGTGGTGGACCCGCGGGTGGGGGCGGAGGGCAACCGAACCGGGGTCCACGCCGGCGGCACCGTCGCCCTGCTCGAGCTCGACGGGGAGACCCCCCTGCCCGACCTCCTGCTGGGCGACGTGAGTTACCCCACCCTGACGGCCCTGGTGCTGGAAGACGCCTCGGACGGGCAGGACAGCACCGTCTTCGTGGACGACGCCTTCCCCGCCCTGCTCCCCCACTCCGGGCCGGTGGACACCCTCTCCTGCCCCCGATTTCCGGGCGCTTTCCCCATTGACGTGGACGGCGACGGCGTCCGGGACCTGCTCGTCTCCCCCAACACCCACATCGAAACCGATGACGACGCCGCCGTGCAACTCTGGCGCAACGCCGGTACCGCGGCGCAACCCCTGTGGACCTTCGTCACCGACGACTTCATTCAGTCGGGGATGTTGGACGTGGGACGGGGGGCGGCGCCGGTGTGGGAGGACTTGGACGGGGATGGGCTGGTGGATTTGGCCTTGGCGAACAAGGAACGGTTTGAAGGCATCGGCATGACGCCTGCGGCGCTGGACCTCTACCGCAATGTGGGGACGGCGGATGCGCCTGCCTTCGCGCGCTGGTCGGTGAACGTGGTGCCCTTTGCGACCTTCAGCATCGAGAGCATTTATCCGGCGTTCGTGGACTTGGACGGCGATGGCGACCTGGACCTGGTGGTGGGCGATGAGCTGGGGCTGCTGCACAGCTTCGGGAACGTGGCGGGAGCGGGCAGCTGGCCGGTGTACGAGACGCCCGGATTGTCGTTGACGGATGTGACGGGGGCGGTCATCGATGTAGGCCAATTCGCAACGCCCCAAGCCATCGACGTCAACAACGACGGCCTGCGCGACCTGGTCGTGGGCCACAAAAACGGCGGCCTGCGGCTCTTCACGCGTTGCGTGGACGGCGCCGGGGCGCCGGCTTGGTGTCCGGCGTCCTCCCCGACCTCAGGGCTCGAATGGGGGGGCATCCTTGTGGACAATGCCCTGGGCATCAACGGGTACAGCGTTCCCGCCTTGTATACCGCCGACGGCACCGTGTATGTCTTCGTGGCAAACGAACTCGGGCGGGTGCAGTACTTCGGCACGGTAAATGGCGCCGACTGGCTCGCCCCGCTCCCGGAGGTCAGCAGCTCGGTCCTGGAGGACGCCCCGGGACTGCGGGGCGCGGCGGCGCTGGCGGATCTCGACGGCGACGGCCTCCCCGAGTGGGTGCTGGGCATCCAAAACGGCGGCCTCCGCTTCTACGCCGGCACGGTCGTGGGCATCGCCGAGCCCGCCCGCCCGGCCCCGCCCACCGCCTCCGACCCCTCCCCGCTCTGGCAGGTCGTCCCCAACCCCTCGGCGGCCGGCGGCGCCGCCCCGGCCTCCCTGCTCCTGCGCCCCGCCCCCCCCACCACCGTCCCCACCACCCCCCTCGAGGCCACCCTCCTCACCCCGGACGGCCGGGCCCTCCGCCGCGCCCTCCTGCTCCCCGACGGCCCGGGCTCCTACCGCATCCCCTCCGAACTCCACCCGGCCCTCCCCGGCCTCTACCTGCTCCGCTGGCAGGTCCCCGGCGCCCCCGCCCAGTCCGTCCGCTGGGTCATCGCACCGGACTGAAGCCTAACCGCTTGGCGCTGCAGGAATTGTTGGGCACGGTGGTGCTTGAGCATACCCGTGTAAGAGGCCCAAATGGCGCGAGCGCGTTCCTCATCTTCATCCCCTGCGATCAGTCGGGAAACTGCATCATAGAAATTTCCCTTGAGCCGCTTCCCAGGCGTGGAATAACCCGGCCACACCACAGCCCCAAGAAAAGCCGCCCCTTTGCACCCCTGCTGTAAATGAATCTTTCGAGGATGCAAGCGCAGCTGCAACTCCCGCTGCAGAAAATCCCGAATCTGTGGAATGCAGGCCTTCAGGCGCTCCTTGCTGCCATCTACAATATAAAGGTCATCCACATAGCGTCCATAACTGTTGATGCCCAGGTCTTGCTGGATAAACACATCCAACGGATGGAGAAAGAAATTCGCAAAGGTTTGACTGGTCAAATTGCCAATGGGCAAGCCACAACCTGGTGGAGTCGTGAACAAACTCTTGTCCCGAGGCAGCAATCTCCAATCTTGAAGTGGACCTCTTCGTTTCGCTCCCCGTGTGGCATCCCAACACGCCAGCAATTCGCAGATGGCATGGATACGCTGGTTCTCCGACCGCCTCAAATCCATGCGACAGATGATAAAATCATCCAAACGACGCCAGAGCAACTGGCGGTGGATGTTCATGAAAAAACCCTGAATATCCAATCTCAGCACCCAAGCCATGGGCTCCTCCTTGAGATGCGACTTGAGTCTGTTTATGCCGAAGTGAGTGCCTTTGCCCGTGCGGCACGCATAGCTGTCTACGATGAACATCGCTTCAAAGTGGGGGTTCAGATGCGCCATCAGCCAGTGGTGGACAATCCGATCGCGAAAAGTGGCCGCGAATACCTCTCGCCGCACGGGGCGAGTCACCAGAAAAGCCTGGCTGGGTGCAGGCCGCCATTCGCCTGAAAAAATTTCATCGGCCAGGAGAAAGAGATTCGCCTCCAAGTTCCGCTCGAAGTGAAGGGCTTGCAACTTGTTGCGCTTGTTGCTTCGGCAAGCATAATAGGCAGCAAACAGTTCCTCGCACAACTGGATATATTCCTCTTCGTCAAATAATCTCCACTGCAGCATGGTTTAAGAATTAAAACAGGCGCACGAATGCGCCTGTCGGGTTCATGGGGTTCAGTCCCGGACGCAACGGACGGA
>JBEEPJ010000134.1:0-6078 GCA_041191165.1 Bacteroidota bacterium
GGGAGGGGCAATGGAGTGGGGGCAAGTGGGATGGGGGAGCGCACAGGCTTGGGGAGAAGGGATTGTGGGGTCGGTTTGGGCGCAGGGCATGCGGCACGCCTGGCGTTGGGGGGGAGAGTTTTGTGCCTTTGAGGGCGGTTGGCGGGGTCGTGCGGGGTTGTTGCTGTCCGAGGGGGAGCAGCGGGATTACTTCGTGCGTTGCTGGGCCGGCGCGGGCATGCATCCGGCCTTGCGCTGGGGCGAGGCGGAGGCGCCTGACCCCGGAACCGCGTGCTTGGCCGGATTCCTTTGGAAGCATCCGGGGAAGCGGATGGGGCGATTTTGGCTGCGTGGAGGTTGGGAGCAGGGGGCTTCGACTTGGGAGGCGGAGTGGAGGAGGAAGTTTCGTCCAGAGAAGCTGCTGAAAACAGGGTCGGGGGAATGGCGGGTTTTGGTGAAAGGCCTGGGCGGGGCATCCTCAGCGGGGCTGCAGGTTTTGGGTGAGGGGACATGGGAGCATCGAGAGGGAATGCGGGTCAAGGTCTGGGCGCAAGGGGAACTTGGAGGTGGGCATTGGGATGAGGACTTGTCCTGGGGGCGGGGAGGTGGGGTGGTGCTGGGTTGGCATCCGCCTGAAGGCGCCTGGGATGTAGATGGGCTGTTGTGGATCCACGAACTTGAGCCGGGGATGGTGTGGTATCGATTGCAACCTGAGGCCTTGCGCTGGAGCAGTACGGTGCTGACGGGAGAGGCGGTTCGCTGGGGTTGCTGCGTGCGCAGGGAATTGGGAAAAAAAGGCGAAATCAGTGTGAGCGGTTCCCGCATTGAACGGAGCGCTGTCCGATGGCAGGGGAGCGATGCGACCCGTACCCAAGGGGCACAACGCCACACGTGGCAGGTGCATTTCGCATTTGCGCTCTAGCCTTATCTTCGCGGGCAAAATCCAAGGAACATGGCAACGACAGCCGACATCAAAAACGGTCTGTGCATCAATCACAACCACGGGTTGTGGCAAATCATCGAATTTTTGCACGTCAAGCCGGGCAAGGGGGCGGCTTTTGTCCGGACCAAGCTGCGCAACCTCTCCACGGGTCGGGTGGTCGACCACACCTTCAACGCCGGCGTGAAGATTGATGTGGTGCGCATCGAAACCCGGGAATATCAATATCTCTTCAACGATGAGACCGGGTATCACTTTATGAATCTTGAGACCTACGAGCAAATTGCCGTGGAGAAGGAAGTGATTTCGGCACCGGAGTTCTTGCAGGATGGGGTGGTGTGCCAGTTGCAGTTTCATGCCGATGAGGAGCGGGTGCTGAACTGCGAATTGCCGCAGTACATCGAGACGGAAATCGTCTACACGGAACCGGGAATCAAAGGAGATACGGCCACCAACACCATGAAGCCCGCCACCACGGATACGGGGGTGGAGGTTCGGGTTCCCCTCTTCGTGGACACCGGGGATCGCATCAAGGTGGATACGCGAACCAAGGAGTACGTTGAGCGGGTCAAGAAATAAGGCCGGATGAATCCCAGCGTGGAGCGACTGGAGCGGCGCATCGAGCAACAGGACTTCAAGCTGAAGGCCCTGCTCTCGGTCACCCGCGCAATCAACGCCCGCGCATCCGAGTCGGAATTGCTCGCCCACTTTGGGGAGAGCTTGAACGACTTCCTGGGCATCGAGCGCCTGGTTTTGTTCGCCCGCGAGGAAAGCGGTTGGCGTTGTTTGCATTCCCGTGGGGTGGAAGGGGGCATCCCCAATGTGGGAGAGGAGGCCTTTTTTCAACAGCCGGGCCGGATTTTCTTGCAGGCCCCCGGAGGAACGGAGGAGTTTGATGTGGTCATCCCTGTGGCGCAAGAGGAGGAGGTGCTGGCGTATCTGTTGGTGGGAGATCAAGCCGCTTCCCGCGGGGTGAGTGCGGTGGTGAAGCACTTGCATTTCATCCAAACCCTCTCCAGCGTATTGATGGTGGCGCTGCGCAACCGAAGGATGTCCGAGGCGCTGTTGAAGCAGGAGGCCACCCGCAGGGAGTTGGAGTTGGCGGCGGAGATGCAAGCCCAGCTGGTCCGGACGAGTTGGCCGCAGGATCGGGATGTGGAGGTGGCGGCCTACTACAAGCCCCACCGGGAAGTGGGGGGCGATTATTACGACTTCTTCCCGGTGGACGAGGATCGCATCATCGCCTGCATGGCGGACGTGAGTGGGAAGGGGGTGTCCGCGGCTTTTCTCATGTCGAACTTTCAGGCCCATTTGCGGGCGATTTTTCAGTACGAGCCGGATGATTTGGTCCGGGCAGTGCGATTGATGAACGACCGGGTGATGGAATTGGCGCGTGGGGAGAAATACATCACCCTGTTTGCGGCGGTATACCGCAGAAGCAACCGCACGATGCAGTTTGTCAATTGCGGTCACAATCCGCCGGTGCTCCTCTATCCCGATGGGCAGTGCATCCAGTTGACGGCGGGATCGGTGGGCTTGGGGATGTTCGATCAGATTCCCTCGATCGATGTGGGGTCTGTGCAGCTTCCCAAGGGCGGGGTCCTCACCTGCTTTACGGATGGGCTGGTGGAACAGGAAAACGAGGAGGGGGTGCCGTTCGGGGTGCAGCGCATGGAGCAAGTGCTCATCCGCCACCGGGGCATGGAAGTGGCTGATATTCAGCAGGCGCTTGTGGATCAGGTGCAGACTTTCCGCGGAAGCGAGCCGGCGTTTGACGACACCGCGCTGCTCACCCTGCGTTTCAAGTAGTCCGCACGTCTGCAGCGGCGGAATGCCGGGGCTTGCTGTAGGCCAAATCCCAAGCCACCATCACCGCCAAGAACCCCCAGAATGGAGCACTGGCCTTGTCGGTGTCGAGGTAATTGTTGAGCACGCCGTGGACGAAGTAGGTGATGAGCCCGAGAAACAGGGCCCAGGCCAGGTTGCGTTCGTCGCCTGCGGGCATGATGCGCTGCAGGCGAAATCCGAGGTGAAGGGTAAACCCCAGGATGCCCAGGAAAAAGAAGAGCCCGAGGACGCCCTGTTCGGCCAGCGGTCCGAGGTACTCGCTGTGCGCATTGCCGCCATCCCCCTGGTTGGTGCTGATGATGGTGCGGTCGGTGGAACGTTGGAATGGGGCGTAGACGAACTGGTACGTCCCCGGACCCCAACCGGTGAGGGGGCGTTCTTGGAACAACGCCAGGGCGCATCGCCAGCGGTTGAGGCGTTCGAGATTGGAAGCGTCGGAGGATACGTTGGAGATGGACTCCACGTGCTCTGCCAGGTTGTCTGAACTGTCCTGCTCGTTGCGCTGAAGCTGGATGATGAGCGCGTCGCGGGCGATGAAAAGGCCCGCACCGAGGAGGAGCCCCAAGACCAGGAGCGTTCGGAGCCGGAAGCCGAGCCACATGAGCCCCCAGAGTACAGCCGCCGCAGCCAGGGAAATCCAAGCGGCCCGGGTGAAAGACAGCACGAGCCCGATGAGCAAGATGGCCAGGAGCAGACCCACGAGCGTGCGGTAAATCAACGTGGCACCGCGTCCCAGGAACAGCGCAAAGACCGGCGGAACGAACATCGCCAGCACCGCCCCATACGAAGTGTGGTCCTTGTAAAAGGGCGTCATGACCCAGTGACCCGACGTCTTGTCAAACCCATAACCCGCATGACGGATGAGGGTGTAGATCACCACGATGGCGAGGGGGACGGCGTAGAGCAGAACGATTTGGCCTGCGGTCAATTGCCGATGGCGCACCAGATGCCCCAACACCCAGAAGAACCCCACCACGAACCAAATCCGCACCAACCAGGCCTTCAACGATACCCCCGGCAAATGGCTCATCAGCACCGTGAGCCCCATCCAAAGCAATCCGGCGGTAATCCACCGGGAGAGCGGGTGCTGCATCAGCCGGGCATCCACCGGAAACCCGGAGAAACTGCGGAAGAGGAAGAGCAACAGGATGCCCACGAGCATGGGCTCCGTGGGAAGGTAGATGCCCAGACCTCCGATTTCCAACTGCTCGAGATTGAGGCTGAGCGGAACGCAGAACAACAGCAGCCCCATAAAGGCCGGCATGCGCCAAATCCCCAGCGCCACAGCGGCCAGCACGGCGGGCACCAGCGCCACGGCATACCACTCCATCGCCACGGCTCCGGCGAGCACGGCGGCAAAACCCAACGCCAGCGCCAGCGGCCAGCGCGAACCGATGCCGGAGGTGGGGGCGGTCATTCCGCGGATTTCGTCGACTTGAGGGCGTCTGCGGCCAGCAGGGCCAGCAGGGCGAAGAGCATCGAGGAGGCCACGGAAACGGCGACGATCAGCCACCGAATGGGGTACGCCTTCTTGTCCGCCGGCGCCGCCCGGTCCACCACGAATGCCGAGGCGATCTGGGTCTCCGCGTCAAGCTTCATGAGCTCGAACCGCCGCTTGAGGATCTTTTCGCGCTCGTAAGCGCCTTCGATGAGATTGGTCAGCTTGTTGAACTCCGTCGCGTTCTGGGAGAGCTCGGCCATCTGCTGGCGGATGAGCTCGGCGTTGTTCTTCGCCCCCACGGCCATGGCGGTGGCGTACTGTTCGTTGAGGCCGCCGATTTGGGTTTCGAAGTCGTAGATGCCCAGGGCGTGGAGCGCGGCGAGCTCCGTTTCCATGTCGCGAATCTCATCCTTCACCTGTTGGTACGACGCCGTCGCGTAGCGGAGCGCCTCCTTCGCGCGGTCGTTGCGCAAGCGGTTGGCGAGCGAGTCCGCCAGGAAGGCGATGTCGTTGGCGATGTCGGCGGCCACCTGCGGATCCTTGTCGAGGACGCGGATTTCGATGGAGCCGAATTTGGTCAGGTTGGCGTCGACTTGGCTGTCGTATTGCTTGGCCAAATCCGCTTTCGCCCCCGCCCCGGCCGAGTCGATCTGATAATGCTTCCACAGGTCGTACTTGCGGATGATGCGGGACCGGATTTGGTCTGAATTGAGAATCTGAAGCAGGCGCTCCGCATCCTCGGTCTCGCCATACTCCAACAGGTCTTTCTGCTTCAACTCCTCGAAAAACTGCTCGCCGATGGAGTGCTGCGGGGTGGCAAACAGGATCACCGTGGACTGAAATTTCTCCTCGATGAGCAGGGAAGCACCCGCCGAGAGCAGCGCAGCGGCCACCCCCACGAGGGCGAACACCTTGCGCCGCAGGAAGATGAACTGCAGCAGGTGCGCGGAATTGAAAGAGGCGGAAGCCTGGGCGTGTTGCGGGTCTCGGGTCTCGGAAGGCGTGGATTGCATAGGCCAAATGTACAGCACCACCCGATTCCCTCCGGCGCCCCCCTCGCCTCGTCGGGTCTCCCCCTTGCCTCGTCGGGTCTCTCCCGGGCTTCGCCGGTGCCGCCCCGGGCTTCGCCGGTGCCGCCCCGGGCTTCGCCGGGTCGAAGCCCCCGACCTATCTTCGCGGCCATGGCGCGCATCGCTCTCAACGCTCGGTTGCTCATTCCCGGTCGGCTGGAAGGCATCGGCGGCTTCGCACATGCCATTTTTTCGCGCTGGGTGGCGCTCCGGCCCGAACACGAGTTTCTGCTGCTCTTCGATCGGATGCCCGATGCGCAGTTTCGCTACGGCGGGCGGGCGCGGTCGGTGATGTTGCCCCCGCCGGCACGGCGGCCGTGGCTGTACGATCTGTGGTTCGACGCTGCTGTGCCGTTGGCCTTGCGGGCCTGGGGGGCGGACGCATTCGTCTCGCCGGAGGGGTTTTTGAGCCGGCGGACCGGGGTGCCCCAGGCGGTGGTGATGCACGACCTGAACTTTCTGCACCGTCCCGATTGGTTGCCGGCCCGGGAGGCGGCGCATTATCGGGCGAGGGTGGGGGATGCGGCGCACCGAGCGCGGCAGGTCATCACGGTGTCGGATTTTTCGGCGAACGACATCGCCGCGCGGCTGGGGGTGGAGCGGGCCGGGATCGCGGTGGTGCCCAATGCGCCGGCGGGGGCGTACCGGCCTCTGGAGGCTGCGGAACGGGCGGCGGCTCGCCAGCGGTGGAACGCGGGGCGGCCGTACCTGACTTTTGTGGGCAGCCTACATCCCCGGAAGAACCTGCCGGGCATGCTGGCGGCCTTCGGAGCCTACCGGGCCGCCGGGGGGACGGCCGA
>JBEEPJ010000135.1:0-6056 GCA_041191165.1 Bacteroidota bacterium
TGGTCAAGGATACGACGGTGGTCGCTCAGTTCCGGGCGCTGCCGGATTGTGCGGACCGGGTCAAGGCGCATGCCCCTGTCGTGGAGGGGGAGTGGGCGGATTGGCCGGTGGATTTTCTCGCTTGGACGACGACGCCTTGGACCCTTCCTTCGAACACTGCACTGGCGGTGGGTCCTGGGATAGAATATGTTCTGGCGAAGCACCGCAATCGATACACGGAAGAACCCTCCCTGGTGGTGCTGGCCGCGGATTTGGTGGGGCGGCATTTGGGAGAGGCGGCGGAGGTGGTGGCCCGGTTCAGCGGGGCGGATTTGTGCGGGGTGCGGTATGAGCCGTTGTTGGATTGGGCGACCCCCATGGAGCGGCCGGAAGATGCTTTTCGCATCATCCCCGGGGATTTTGTCACCACGGCGGATGGCACCGGCATCGTGCATATCGCGCCCACGTTCGGGGCGGATGACGCCCGGGTGGCGACAGCGGCCGGAGTTCCGCCGATGTTGGTGGAGGATGGTCAGGGGAACGGCGTGCCGCTGGTGGATTTGCAGGGCCGGTTCCGGTCTGGGGTGGGGCCGTTGGCGGGTCGCTACGTGAAGCAGGAGTACTATGCGGAGGGGGAGGCGCCTGAACGATCGGTGGATGTGGAAATCGCCATCTTTTTAAAGGAGCGAGGCCGGGCATTTATGGTCGAGAAATACGAACACAGCTATCCGCACTGCTGGCGCACGGACAAGCCCGTGCTCTATTATCCCTTGGACAGCTGGTTCATTCGGGTTACGGCGGTGCGGGATCGGATGATGGAGCTCAATGACACCATCCGGTGGAAGCCCGCGAGCACGGGTACGGGGCGATTTGGAAAATGGCTCGAAAACGTGAACGACTGGAACTTGAGCCGCTCGCGGTTTTGGGGCATTCCGCTTCCCATCTGGAGGACGGAGGATGGAAGCGAGGAGCGTTGCATCGATTCCATCGGGGCGTTGAAGGCGGCTTGTGAGGAAGCGGTGGCGCGGGGCTTGATGGCTTCGAATCCGTTGGCGTCCTTTGAGGTGGGGGACATGTCGGAAGCGAATTACGCCGGGGTGGACCTGCACAAGCACACGGTGGATTCCATTGTGTTGGCGGCGAAGGATGGACGTCCGATGTACCGGGAGAGCGACTTGATCGATGTTTGGTTTGACAGCGGTGCGATGCCCTATGCACAATGGCATTATCCTTTCGAGAACCGAGAAAAGATCGATGGAGGAGAGGCGTTTCCGGCTGATTTCATCGCAGAAGGGGTAGACCAAACCCGGGGCTGGTTCTACACCCTTCATGCCATCGGTACCCTGGTATTCGATCGGGTGGCTTACAAATCCGTCTTATCGAATGGGTTGGTGCTGGATAAGTTGGGGCGGAAGATGTCCAAGCGATTGGGCAACACGGTGGATCCTTTCGAGACTTTGCGCACGTTGGGACCGGATGCCACACGTTGGTATATGATGGCGAATGCCCAGCCGTGGGAGAATTTGCGCTTCGATTTGGAGGGCATTGCGGAGGTGCAACGGAAGTTCGCAACCCTTCACAACACTTATGGTTTCCTGGCCTTGTATGCGAACATCGATGGTTATCGAGGAAGCCAGGGGGGCGGGGTGCCGTACGCTCGCCGACCGGAGCTGGACCGTTGGATCCTCTCCCGGTTGCACTCGCTCATCGCAGAGGTGGATGATGCTTATACGCAACTGGAGCCCACCCGCGTGGCCCGGGCCATTCAAACCTTTGCCATCGACGACCTTTCGAATTGGTTCGTGCGGTTGAGCCGGCGGCGCTTTTGGAAGGGCTCCATGAATGAGGACAAGGCGAGTGCCTACGAGACCTTGGCGTCCTGCTTGAGGACCCTTGCCGTGTTGGGGGCTCCCATTGCGCCATTTTACATGGATCGTTTGTATTGCGACCTGGCTGCGGGGTTGCCTGAGGATGAGGAGCGCTTCGCGGCTTCTGTACATCTTGCGGATTTTCCGGTCGTTCGGACGGAGTGGATCGATGTAGAACTCGAACGGCGCATGGCGTTGGCGCAGCAGTTGAGTTCTCTGGTATTGGGGCTGCGCAAGCGGGAGAAGTTGCGGGTACGCCAGCCGCTTCGAAGAATCATGGTGCCTGCCCTGACGGAGGATTTTCGGACGCGTTTGGCCTCCATTGAAAGTTGGGTCCTCGGGGAAGTCAACGTCAAGGAATTGCAGATCTTGAAGGATGGTGAGGGGGGAATTGTGAAGCGCATCAAGCCGGATTTCAAGGCATTGGGCCCCAAATGTGGAAAGCATATGAAGGAGGTCGCTGCGGCCTTGCAGCAGTGGGGACCGGCTGAGATTTCAGCTTTGGAGGCGACCGGTACGGCCCAGGTGTCGTTGCCCGGCGGGGGGGAACAGGTGGAGGTCTTGCTGTCCGAAGTGGCCATTCTCACCGACGACATCCCCGGTTGGACGGTGGCCTCGGAAGGGGGATTGACGGTGGCCTTGGACGTCCATATCGACGAAGAACTCCGGGCCGAAGGTCTCACCAGGGAGCTGGTGAATCGGGTTCAGAACCTGCGCAAGGATGCGGGCTTAGAGGTGACGGATCGCATCCGGTTGGAAGTAGACGCGGCGGAGGGGGTATGCCGGGATTTGGAGAGGAATTTGACCTATCTTCGAACCGAAGTGCTCGCTGACGAGGTGTGTTGGACGGCGGGTTTGAATGCGGTTCCTGTCGATTTGGGGGACGGTATTCAGGTGGGATTGATGATTACTAAATTAAACTGATTCAAGGAGATGGCAGAGATTCGCTATTCCGACAGCGACCTCGCAGAATTCGAGGCGTTGATTTTGGAGAAATTGAAGTTGGCGAAGGAGAACTTGGACGAGTTGCAAAAGGCGCTCTCCCACCAAGATGACAACAGCACGGACGATACGGCCCCGACTTTCAAGATGATGGAAGACGGCTCGGAAACCATGAGCCGGGAGGAAACCGCCCAGCTCGCTGCGCGGCAACAGAAGTTCATCTTGAACTTGGAAAATGCATTGTTGCGCATCAAGAACAAGACCTATGGCGTGTGCCGTGTGACCGGCAAGCTCATCCCCAAAGAGCGTTTGCGTCTTGTGCCCCATGCCACGATGTCCATCGAGGCAAAAAATCAACAATAATCTCCCGCGCCCGTGAAGGCTCTGTTCCGGAACCTGGTGCTGCCTGTGGTGTTTCCCGTCTTGTTGCTGGATCAGCTCGTGAAATTCTGGATCAAGACCAGTTTCACGATAGGAGAACAGTACCCCATGGTGCCGGGCTTGCTGGAGTTGCAGTTTATCGAAAACGAAGGCATGGCGTTTGGTTGGGCGCTGCCTGGCGTGGCTGGAAAGTTGGCCTTGACGCTTTTTAGGGTCATCGCTGCCATCGGAATCGGTTGGTTTGCACTGAAGCTGATTCGGGAGTCGGCGCACCGGGGATTGATTTTGTCGGTGGGGTTTGTCTGGGCGGGTGCCATGGGCAATATCATTGACAGCGCAGTTTACGGCCTTGTTTTTTCGGCAAGTGGTTGGGAAATGGTGGCCCGTTTTCTGCCTGTGGAAGGCGGCTATGCGCCGTTGGGCATGGGCCATGTGGTGGACATGTTTCATTTCACTTTGCGTTGGCCTGCTTCCTGGCCCATCGCTTCAATGCAGGGACGGGAGGTTTTTCCGCCGATATGGAATGTGGCGGATGCGGCGATTTCCTGCGGAATGATTTGGATCCTGATCCGTCAACGGACTTACTTCCCCCCTGAACCAGGGGAGGTGAAAGCTTCGGAACCTTCTTCAGAGCAAGGAGCAGAGGAAGAATCAGGGGCCGCCTGATTGCGGGGAGCAGCGCAGGGGAGAGGGGATTCTCCCGGGTCAGACGGGGGGCTCTACCCAATCGCCATGCTGACGAATCAAATCGATGAGCGCGTCTACGGCCTCCGCTTCGGGTACATTTCGACGGACGATTTCCTTCTCCTTGTACAAGGTGATTTTTCCGGGACCGGTTCCGACGTATCCGTAGTCGGCGTCGGCCATCTCGCCCGGTCCGTTCACGATGCATCCCATGATGCCGATCTTGATGCCTTTGAGGTGGTGGGTGACGGCACGGATGCGGGCGGTAGTCTCCTGTAAATCAAACAAGGTCCGCCCACAACTGGGACAGCTGATGTACTCCGTTTTGGAAATGCGGGTTCGGGTGGCTTGAAGGATTCCGAAAGCGGTGGAGTTGACGGTCTGAAGCGGAAGGGGAGACTCCAACCAAATCCCATCTCCCAAGCCATCGATTAAGGGCCCTCCCACATCGGTCGAGGCGTAGAGTTGGAAAGTCTCGACATCCTCCGTGGCATAACTCCGTCGCAACACCACGGGGCAAGTCACCCCAGCCGCGTCGAGGTGCATGCAGCTGGCACGCAGGTCCGCCATGGCATGGGGATGGTCGGTTTCCAATACCAAGATGACATCGCGCCGTGCGGCGATGGAGGCCAAGAAGTCGGACGTGAGATCAGCACGTTGCGCCCGGATCAAGTGAAACGGAGCTTCCACCTCTGGCTTCCACTCCGCCGCCGCCCAGAGCGGCACATGCCGGGGAGCCCCCCGCCATTGAGAAGCATCCTGAATGACGCCAAGCGTCCCTGGCAGCGCGAAATCGATGGTCTCCGCTCCGGTATACACGAAGTCGCAAGCCAAATCGTCCAAATTCCATTTGTCCAACGGCACGCTATACCGATACCCACATCCGTAAAGCGCCGCCGGATTTTGAGAGGGACGATGGCGCAAGTCGTGGATGACCACTGGCACGTGTCGGTCGCCCAAGCGATCGACGGCATGCGTGCGGCGCCGGGTGTAGGAGAAGGGATCGAAGGTGAGGGGCGTTTCCGGAATCGCCGCGTGGGGCGGACGCTGCGCGTAGCGGTCGACCAGCTTGCGGGCGACGGGAATTTCTGCCTCCGGGGCCTCGGTCAGCGATACCCGAACCGTATCCCCCAGCCCATCCTCGAGCAGGGTTCCGATGCCCACCGCGCTCTTGATACGACCATCCTCCCCATCGCCGGCCTCCGTCACGCCCAAGTGCAGCGGATAATCCATGCCTTCTGCCTCCATGCGTGCGACGAGCAGCCGGTAGGCCTGAATCATCACCTGCGGATTGGAGGCCTTCATGGAGATCACCAGTTCATGGTAGTCCAAATCCCGACAAATCCGCAAAAACTCCAACGCGCTCTCCACCATCCCCAGGGGCGTATCCCCATATCGGCTCATGATGCGGTCGCTCAGGGAGCCGTGGTTGGTGCCGATGCGCATTGCGCGACCCAGGGCCTTGCACTTCAGCACCAGTGGGGTAAAGCGCTCCCGGATCCGCTCGAGTTCGGCTGCGTAGGATTCGTCGGTGTACTCGATTTCCTCGAACTTCTTCTTGTCCGCGTAGTTGCCCGGATTGACGCGGATTTTTTCCACGTAATCCGCAGCGAGTTCGGCGGCATTGGGGGTGAAGTGGATGTCCGCCACCAGGGGAATGTGTCCCCAACCCGCTGCGCGGAGCTGGTCCTTGATGTCCTTCAGGGCTGCCGCTTCGACCAGCGATGGCGCGGTGATGCGCACGAGTTCACAACCGGCCTCGATCATGCGGATGCTCTCCGCCACGGTGGCAGCGATGTCCCGGGTGTCCGCGGTGGTCATGGATTGCACCCGGATGGGCGCGGTGCCTCCGAGGGTGAGGTCCCCGATCTGCACGCCACGGCTCAGCCGCCGCTGGTAGGAAAAAAGGCTGGTGCAATAGCGATCAGCGGTTGGGGGGAGGGATGCGCGGGTTTCCATGCAAGGTCAAATTTACAGCGGTGGAGCGTTGCGGGGGCCACCTCCCAACCGGAAGGGCGAGTCGGTGCGGTGCAGGCGGATGGCCCGGAGCGCGTAACGCAACCCCAGGAAAAAGGTGATCAGGAAAAAAACGAAGGAGCCCGTCAGTCCTTCGGGCTGAGAGAGGAAGAAGTTAAAGAGCCCGTGCAGGCAGGCAGCGAGCAACAATCCCACCCCCGCCAGCCCCCACCCCGCCTCAAACAA
>JBEEPJ010000136.1:0-6029 GCA_041191165.1 Bacteroidota bacterium
CAAATCTTTCTTGCCGTAAACCTCCCCTCGACAAATCCAGCACTTAATGCCGATTCGACCATAGGTGGTGTGGGCCTCCACAATGGAATAATCAATGTCCGCACGGAAGGTGTGGAGCGGAATGCGTCCCTCCTTGTAAGATTCCGAACGGGCAATTTCAGCGCCGTTCACCCGTCCCGCAATGTTGATTTTAATGCCTTCTGCCCCCATCTTCATGGTGGAGGTGATGGCCATTTTGATGGCACGGCGATGTGAGATCCTGGCCTCAATCTGGCGAGCCACACTCTCCGCCACCAAGCGCGCATCCAATTCCGGGCGCTTGATTTCGAAAATGTTGATCTGAACGTCCTTTCCGGTAAGCTTCTTCAACTCTTCCCGAATCTTCTCCACCTCTTGTCCGCCCTTGCCAATGATCACGCCTGGGCGTGCTGTCTTGACGGTCACGGTGACCAACTTCAATGTACGCTCGATGACGATACTGGAGACACTCGCCTTGCGCAAGCGCGCCATGAGGTACTCCCTGATCTTTTCATCCTCGACCAACTTATCGGCGTAGTGCTTTCCACCATACCAATTGGAATCCCATCCACGGATGAAACCCAAGCGGTTTCCAATAGGGTTCGTTTTCTGTCCCATCTCTTAGTTTTTGGCGGAGTCTACAATGACCGTTACGTGGTTGCTGCGCTTTCTAACACGGTGGGCACGACCTTGGGGTGCGGTTTGCAAGCGCTTGAGCATGCGACCACCGTCTACCTTGATCTCACGAACGATAAGAGACGCATCCTCGGGACGCGCTCCCTCATTTTTCGCCTCCCAATTCGCAATGGCAGAGCGGAGGAGTTTTTCCAAGCGATTAGATGCATCACGTGGGCTGAACTTCAACACGCTCAGAGCTTGGAAAACATCTTTTCCACGAACCGTATCCGCAACCAAACGCATCTTCTGAGGTGAGGTCGGACAATCATTGAGTTTTGCAATGGCGATTTGCTTCATGTCCGCCTTGCGGGCCTCTGCGGCCAGTCTTTTACGTTTTCCCATGATGCTTAGCGCTTCTTGTCCTTCTTGTCCGCGTGACCGCGGAAAGTGCGGGTGGGTGAAAATTCTCCGAGCTTGTGACCCACCATGTTCTCCGTCACAAAGACAGGAATAAACTGGCGGCCATTGTGAACGGCAATGGTCAATCCAACAAAGTCTGGCGTAATCGTGCTTGAGCGCGACCAGGTCTTGATAACAGCCTTCTTGCCGGAAGCTTGCATCGCTTCGACCCGCTGCGCCAACTTGTAATGAATGAATGGGGGTTTCTTTAAGGAACGAGCCATGGCTATTATTTCTTCCGGCGCTCAATGATAAACTTCGAACTGTTCTTCCGGTTCTTCCGGGTCTTGTATCCCTTCGCAGGAATACCCTTCCGAGAACGAGGATGCCCACCAGTGGCCCGCCCTTCACCACCACCCATCGGGTGATCCACAGGGTTCATAACCACACCGCGTACCCGCGGACGCCGACCCAACCAGCGGGAACGACCGGCCTTACCCGAAATCTGAAGATTGTGTTCAGCATTGCTCACCGAACCGATGACCGCCATGCATGTCAGCAGAATTTTCCGGGTCTCACCGCTTGGCATTCGGATTACGGCATACTTCCCATCCCGCGCAGTCAACTGAGCGTAAGAACCTGCACTGCGGGCAATCGAAGCCCCTTGGTGCGGATAAAGCTCAATGTTATGAATCACAGTACCCAGTGGAACATCACTCAAATACATGGCGTGACCTACGTTGGGGATAGCACCCTTTCCGCTGTTGATGGTCATCCCTGCCTTGATTCCCTGCGGAGCGATGATGTAACGCTTCTCTCCGTCAGCATATTCCACCAAGCAAATTCGCGCGGTGCGGTTGGGATCGTACTCGATGGTCAACACTGTAGCAGCCTCGTGCTTGTCACGCTTAAAATCAATCACGCGATAACGACGCTTATGTCCACCACCGCGGTAGCGCATGGTCATCCGTCCCTCGCTGTTCCGTCCACCCGACTTGGTGATCGGCTCCAGCAGAGGCTTGTAAGGTGTATCAGTGGTCAGCTCCTCGAACTTCGAGGCCACCTTGTGCCGGGTTCCCGGCGTAATGGGGTTGAATTTCCGAAGTGCCATCTCAAATGTTCTGATAGAAGTCAATCATCTCTCCCTCGCCCAACCGTACGATGGCCTTCTTATAAGTGCTAGTGCGGCCTTTGACCATCCCTGTTTTTGTGTAGCGCTGGCGAGCCTTTCCGTCCACCCGCACCGTGCGGATAGAGGTTACATTCACGCCATACTCCTTCTCCACAGCCTTTTTGATTTCAATTTTGTTCGCGCCCAGAGCGACGACAAATCCGTAGGCTTGGTTCCGGTCTTGATCCGCTGTCATCTTCTCAGTGAGCAACGGTTTGATGAGAATTTGCTGTTGCATGGCCGGATTATTTTAGAAGGTCTTGAAGTACTTCATGTGCATTGTCTACAAACACAATCGCCTTGCAATTCATGATGTCATAGGTGCTCAGATCACTGGCTACCATCACGCGATGACGAGGCAAATTCCGGCAGCTGCGGTAGATGACATCATTCTGCTGTGGGAGAACCATCAAGGTCTTGTGCTGTGCCAAATCAAGCCCCTTGAAAACCCCAGCGATTTCCTGCGTCTTCGGCTGAGCCATATCGAAGGCCTCAAGCACCTTGATCGCACCTTCCTTCGCTTTGTAGCTCAACGCACTCCGACGAGCCAATTTCTTTACTTTCAGGTTGATGCGCTCGGTGTAATCCCTGGGCTCAGGACCGAAAATCCGACCACCGCCCCGGAACAATGGGTTCTTGATGCTACCCGCACGAGCGCCCCCTGTTCCCTTCTGCTTCTTCAATTTGCGGGTCGATCCTGAGACGATACCCCGATGCAATGAATCATGCGTACCCTGACGCTGAGCCGCCAAATAGCGCTTCACATCCAAGTAAATCGCGTGGTCGTTGGGCTCAATACCAAAAACCGCAGCGTCCAATTCTACCGTCTTGGCGGTTTTGGCGCCAGACTTATTGTAAACGTCGAGTTTCATTGTGCCTTGGGTTTACGGATTACAACAGATGCTCCCTTGTGCCCGGGGACTGCGCCCTTGACGACCATAACCGACTCCTCAGGAAGGATCCGAACGATCTCGAGGTTCTCCATGGTCACTCTTGCATTGCCGGTCTGACCCGCCATGCGCATGCCTTTGAACACCCGGGCAGGCGTCGAGGCTGCACCCACCGAACCAGGCGCGCGCAAACGGTTGTGCTGACCGTGGGTGCTCTGACCTACCCCACCAAAGCCATGGCGCTTGACCACACCTTGGAAACCCTTACCCTTCGAAGTCCCGATGACCGAGACAAATTCGCCTTCCGCAAAGACATCTCCTACAGCCAACTGATCTCCGGACTGGAGGGGCTTGTCGAAGTTCTTAAACTCGACCAATTTGCGCTTGGGAGCGACACCGGCACGCTGAAAATGACCTTGCATTGCCTTGGATGTGTGCTTCTCTGAGCGCTCTCCAAAACCGAGCTGGACGGCTTCGTAGCCATCCTTCTCTAGGGTACGAACTTGCGTCACGACGCAAGGACCAACTTCCAAGATTGTGCATGGGATGTTCTTCCCAGCGGCACTGTAGATGCTGGTCATACCTATCTTCTTCCCTATGAGTCCGGGCATGATGATTATGGGGTATGTTGTGGATAAAAATGAATGCTTTCTGTCAGACCTTGATCTCTACCTCAACTCCGCTGGGGAGCTCGAGACGCATCAACGCATCTACCGTCTTCGAAGAAGAGCTGTAAATGTCGATGAGTCGCTTGTAGGAGTTCAATTCAAATTGCTCGCGCGACTTCTTGTTCACGTGCGGCGAACGGAGAACCGTGTATATCCGCTGGTGGGTGGGAAGGGGCACGGGACCGCTGATCACAGCTCCAGTGGTCTTCACCGTCTTCACGATCTTCTCAGCTGACTTGTCAACCAAATTGTGATCGTAAGACTTCAGTTTGATCCGAATTTTTTGTGTCATGATTTCAATAGGCTGATCAACGCTTCGATTCCGCAATTACGCGCTCCTGGATGTTATTCGGCGCCTCCGTGTAGTGGCTGAAACTCATGCTCGAGGTAGCCCGACCTGAGGTCAACGTCCGCAAATCCGTTACATAACCGAACATCTCGGACAGGGGAACTTTCGCATTGATTACGGTTTTTCCCGCACGCGTTCCCGTTCCCTCAATCAATGCGCGGCGCTTGTTCAAGTCACCGATGACATCCCCCATATTTTCATCCGGAGTTACAACCTCCAATTGCATCATGGGCTCGAGAATCTTGGGATTGCAAAGGCGCAATGCATTGCGGTAAGCCATCTTCGCGGCCAACTCAAAAGAGAGTGCATCCGAGTCCACAGCGTGGAAACTGCCGTCGATCAACTCAACCGCCATGCTGTCCATTTGATAACCCGCAAGGACGCCGTTCTTCATGGCCTGCTCAAAGCCCTTCTCCACCGCGGGAACAAATTCCTTGGGCACGTTTCCACCCTTGACAGAATTGGTGAACACCAATCCGGGTTCTTCTGGGGTGGGAGAGGGACCAATTTTGACGATAATGTCAGCAAACTTACCCCGTCCACCGGATTGCTTCTTGTAAACCTCACGGTGCTGCGTGGTGCCGAAAATAGCCTCCTTGTAATTGACCTGAGGTGCTCCCTGGTTGCATTCCACCTTAAACTCCCGGCGGAGACGATCCACGAGGATTTCCAGGTGCAATTCGCCCATGCCGGAGATGACCGTTTGGCCGGTCTCCTCATCCGTGCGAACCCGGAAAGTAGGATCTTCTTCAGCGAGTTTGTACAGGCCATTGGCGAGCTTGTCCAAATCGGCTTGCGACTTGGGCTCCACTGCGATACCGATAACCGGCTCAGGGAAACTCATGCTCTCCAATACCATCGGCGCACTCTCGTCACAGAGCGTGTCCCCGGTCTTGATGTCCTTGAAGCCCACTACTGCACCGATGTCACCCGCTTCCAAGAATTCAATGGGGTTCTGCTTGTTCGAGTGCATCTGGAAGATGCGCGAAATCCGCTCCTTCTTGTCCGAGCGCGTATTGATCACGTAGGACCCCGCATTCAGCACACCGGAATAAGCACGTACGAAGCACAGGCGACCGACGAACGGGTCCGTGGCAATTTTGAAAGCCAAACCTGCAAACGGTTCCGTAGGAGAAGGCTTCCGAATGATTTTCACCTCGGGATCGTCCACGGAACAACCCTCCACATCACCGATGTCAAGCGGAGAGGGCAGATACTGCATCACGGCGTCCAACATCGTTTGAACGCCCTTGTTCTTGAAGGCGGAACCACAGAGGATGGGCGTGATCTGCATTGCAATGGTCGCCTTGCGAATCGCCGCGATGATCTCATCCGCCGTCAAGCTGTCCGGATCCTCAAAATACTTCTCCATCAGGGTCTCATCCTGCTCCGCTGCGGCTTCGATCAGCTTGCCACGGTACTCTTCTGCGGTTTCCACCAAATCCGCAGGAATGGGGACCTCACGCCACGTCATTCCCTGGTCCTCCTCGTTCCAGATATAGGCCTTGTTCGAGACCAAATCCACCACGCCGACGAAAGTCTCCTCGGCTCCAATGGGCACCTGCAAGGGCACAGGACGTGCGCCAAGCATGTCCTTGATCATGCCGAGAACATTGTAGAAGTCGGCTCCCGAGCGGTCCATCTTGTTGATGAAGCCCAAGCGAGGAACCTTGTATTTGTCCGCCAAGCCCCAGTTGGTTTCCGATTGCGGTTCAACGCCGGAAACGGCGCAGAACAAAGCCACTGCACCGTCGAGTACGCGCAAAGAGCGCTCCACCTCCACGGTGAAATCCACGTGGCCCGGGGTATCGATCAGGTTGATGCGGTAATCCTCCCCATTGAACTTCCAAAAGCAAGTCGTCGCAGCAGAGGTAATCGTGATTCCGCGCTCCTGCTCCTGGACCATCCAGTCCATG
>JBEEPJ010000137.1:0-5962 GCA_041191165.1 Bacteroidota bacterium
CGTCGTCATCGATGCCATTGTTGTCGATTTCGTGGATGTTGGTCCAATGATTTCCAATGAGATCGGTGTGGTTGTAGTTGGAGCCGCCTGTCTCGAGAATCGCCACGACGATGCGGTCGCCGTTTGCCGTGAAGCCGCCGGTGCTGTAGTCCCAGGCCAAATCCGTATCCACATCATGATCTCCGGACTGCACATGATGCCATTGCTGCCCGAAGTTGGGATCATTGGGCACCGTAGAACGGTCCTCGATGTAATGATTCCATTGCGCAGCCACCACCCGACGGTCTCCCCGGATGCGCTCCAACCAAGCCGCATCCCCCGCCCCATCGGAAGCAAATCGAAAAAGATGCACCCCGGCGCTCGGGCTCGGCGTGGCCGCCCAATGCCAGTCCGCAGGAGCTCCCGTGTGGCGGGACCATTCCCAGCCCCACTTTTCCGCATCGATGCCCTTTTCCAACATCACCAACATCTCCCCAGGCATATAGGGCGTTTCCCCGCCCTGGGCGCTCACAGACCCTCCCCCCACCATCGAAAACAAAAGCACCCCGAGCAACGCGGGCCCTGCCGCGAGAGAAAAGTTCTTCATTTTGCTTGCAGTTCTGCGGTGAAAATACGCTCCCAACGCTCTTTTTGGAACAAAAAACATCAACGAACGAGCAAGACCTGCCCCTGTGCCGATTGGGGATAAAGAACGCCGTCTTGCTCAAACGTCCATTGCAAACTCCAGTGGTAGAGCCCATTGGCCCCGAAGTAGCCCTGACCATCTGCCTCCTCCCCGGCGGGCACCGCTTCTCCTACCCAAGCCTGTTGTGGATCTTGGGTCGCAAACACCACTTCTCCCCAGAGGTTGAAGATCTTCAGCGAATAATCCGTTAAGACGCATTCAAAAACGGGGGAGAAAGCATCGTTGACTCCATCGTTGTCCGGCGTAAAGGCCGTGGGGACAAACATCTCGCAGGCGCAGGGTTTGTAACGCAATTCCACTCGTTGCGTCAGCACCTGGCAGGCATTGAAAACCGAGACTTCCAACACCGCGGGGCGGTCAAACAGCAGCACCGGTTGTTCTTCCCCGTTGCTCCACAAGTAACTCACGGGGAACAGATTGGGGGCCTGGGCCACATCGAGCACCACCGAATCCCCAGGACAGAAGGCGATGGGGGTCACCAGGTCCAGACCGAGCGGGGCCGCCACTTCGACCGAAACGGCATCCGTCCACGTGCACCCTGCCTGTGGCGTCACCGCCGTGGCCACGTAGGTTCCCGTGCTCGAAACGGGCGCAAAGTCCCCCGTCACTCCGTGGCTCCAGGTCACTGGCACCCCGGCAGGGACGCCGCTGGCATAGAGCGGTGCCACCTCTCCGGGACAGAGACTCCAGTCCGGCCCCAACTCGAAGACAGGCAGCGGAATGAACTCCAACGCCACCTCGTCGGAATAACTGCATCCCTGGTCCGTCACCACAGCAGCATATTCCCCGGTGACCGTGGCGTTGTAGACCGGGCCCGACACGGCGCCTTGCGGGCCGGACCAGAGGGTCTCGTCCGCCCCGAAGAGGGAGGTGGTGAGTTGCGGGCTTGTTCCTTCGCAAAAGACGGCGTCCGGTCCCAAATCGAAGACGGGCAAGGGGATTTCCTCCACCCAGACCTCGTCGAGGTGCGAACATCCGGCCACTTGCGCATCGACTGTCCACCAACCCGGCTCATCCGCAAACACCGCGGACGTCTCCGCGCCATTGCTCCACAGGTAGGCATCCGCACCCGGCGCAGCGGTCAGGGTCACCCCGGTCCCCGCGCAAAAGGACGCCTCCTCCGGCAAGCCCGGGGCAAAAGCCGGAATCACCACCACCCCCGCCACATCGCTTGAGACGCAGTCGCCCACGGTCACGACCACCTCGACCGGGCCGGACTGGCTCACCGTCCACGTGGCTCCCGACCCCGAAAGTCCTGCCGGGCCGGTCCAACTGGTTTGGCCTGCAGCATATCCCGAAGTGAAAACATGGCTCTCCCCCTCGCAAATCTGTACATCCGGCCCGAGGTTCACGCCCGTATTGGTCGAAGCGGTAAGGGTGATGGCGTCTGAAAAGGCACATCCATCCGCCGTGGTGACCTCCACCGAATAGACCCCGGGACCCACTGGCCCCGCGCTCGCCCCCCCGGAGCCAGCCCACCCGGTCCAGGCATAATCCACCGCTCCCCCAGCCCAATCCGAATCCGATGCATCCAGCACCGCCGTCTCCCCCAAACACAGGATTTCATCCGGTCCCAAGTCCACTGCAAACACCGGAAAAGTTGCCACCTCCACCATCGCCGTCAGGGTGCACGTCCCGAGCTGCGCATAGGCCGTGTAGTTGCCAGGGGTCGACACCGTCCAGCTGCCCGATGCGGGACCACCCTGCCAACCCACCGTCCCCAGCGGAGCGGAAGCGGTCAAGGTGGTGCTCTCCCCCGGACAGAGCGTGATATCGGAAGAAACACTCGGAGGCTGTGGCACCTGTACTTCGATGGTCTCGGTGAACGTCACCCCACACGCATCTTGCCACGTGGCGGTGTAGATGGTAGTTGCCAACGGACTGGCCGTCAAGTTGTTGCCTGAGGTGGAAGAAAGTCCAGCGGCAGGCGACCAGGTCGGATTGAGGGCAGAGGCGGGCAGCGAGAGGGCCGCGCCGCTTCCCGGGCAGGCCACGGCCGTGGGCGGAAGGAGATTGCCCGTGGCGGTCGGGGAAAGGGCGATGTCGCAGACACGCTGTGAATTGGAAAGGCCCCCGGTACTCGCGGTGAAACCATATCGGGCATTGGCAGTCCCGAGCAGGGTCTGAAGGTTAACCGTGGCCGTCAGCCGCAGGACGCAATCGAAGTATACCTGCAACGTCTGCGTGGCCGGTTGGTAGGTCACGCGAAAGTCGTGGTACTGGCCGTCTTCGATGTTCCCGTTGGGCAGGACGGCCGCCACGGGACCCGCGAGGTTGTTCGCGCTGTTGTGATCGGGGCTTCCGTTCCGCAGGACGGCCAGGTGGTCGCCGGGATTGGGGTTGCCCGCAGGGCCGGGATCGTTGGCCGGTGCGCCTGTGTTCGTGTAGGTATCGATCTCCACGATGAGGGACTGGTTGATGCCCCCAAATCCCATGTAAGCGCCACCGGAGTTGGGCCCCAAGGCAGCACTCGACGGGTTGCGCAACAGAAAGGCCATGCCATCCGCCCCTGCGTTGGACGTGCCGAGGTACACCTGCGCGTGAAAATCGAAAGGTTGGGTAACGTTGAGCAGGGGGGTCATCCACAACGCCCCGGCCTGATTGAGGGCATCTGGGGTCAGCTGATAACAGCCCGGTTGCGCGAGTGCGGTGGCCGAGCCGACGAGGGTTTGGCCTGAGGCATGACCCCATCCCAGGGCCCAGCTGATACCGAGTAGCCCAACGTGGCACAAATGGCCGCGAAAACGCCGTTTAGTGCTCGAAAACATGGGCATCAGATGGGAATCGGAAACGGGGGCCATACACCCCTCCTTGGGCCCGTTTGCCCGCCGAGATGGCCATCGTGATGCCCGCGGCGGCAGGCAGTCCGAGCAGATGCTTGACCCGGGCGGAGTCCAGTCCCTCCATCGGGCAGGTGTCGAAGCCCTCCGCCCGCATGGCCAGCATGAAATGCGCGCAGGCCAGCGCCGTGCTCTTGTGGGCCCAGATGGCCATGTCCCCGGCGTGAATGGGCTCCCGCGGTGTCGGTTGCCGCAGCCCCCTGACCCGCGTGTAGAGCCACTTGAAAGGCCGCAGGATACTCCAGGGACCCTGCGTGTACACCAGCGGCGTGATGCTCCGAAAGTACTGGATGGCCTTTTCCGGGGTGCCCGGTTGCGAGGCCAAATGCGCAATCATCCGCTCATTGTTCGCCCGCCACCGATCCGGTCGCGCGACGAAGACGAACAGTTCTTGAGCGGTCGCGGCCGCCGGTTGCCCCAAGCACGCCTCCACGAGCTTCGCCCGCTGCTCTGGGCTTCGAACCCAGTGAATTTCCCAGACCTGCAGGTTGGAGCTGTTGGGGGCGAGCAATGCCGCGTCGATGCAGCGGCGCACCACGTCCTCGGGTACGGGCTCGTCGGTGTAAATCCGGACGCTGCGGCGCGATTGCACCACGGCGTGGAAAGCGGCTGCGTCCACGGTGGGCGCGGACTCGGGCACGCGCGGCCGGCTGGTCGCCTCCGTGCTGTCGAACACCTTTACTTTCACCATTGCGGGCCAAATTTAGTCATCCCCCCCCTCACACCTCACCCTCACCCCCAACGGTAGGCTTCCAACAACATCGCTTCTGCGTTTCGAGCGGAACCTTCGTCCGCAGCATGGATGCAAGCCATGGGGCCTTCCGCCCGCTCACCGAGGGCCGCCAGCCCCGTCAACCCCACGCTGACATCGATGGTCTCCCCGGGACGGGTCCGGCCGCCGCCCAGGGCGACCACGGCGTTGCCCACCCGCCGGGTGTCGATGGCGACGACCCGATGCCCCGCGGACCGGGCCTCCTCCGGCGGGAGAACCTCCCGGCAAACCGGCGCCGCCGGGCCGGGCCGCATTCCTCCCTGCAACCCGTCCCAAGTTCCGCCCAGCCCGTGCACCATGCGGCCCCAATGTTCCGCAGCCCGGCCCGAGCGCCACGCGGCGTCGAGCAGGGCCGCGGCCTCCGCCCGATCTGCGGCACACCCCGCCTGCACCAGCCCCACCTCCCCCAGCGTCCAGACCACCTCCCGGAGCCGCGGCGACCGCACCTCCCCGCAGAGGAAAGCGACCGCCTCCTCCACCTCGAGGGCGTTGCCCGCCGACCGGGCCAGGGGAGATGACATGTCCGTCACCACCACCTCCGTCGGCAGCCCCGCCCCGGCCCCTACCCTGCGCAACGAGTCCCCCAGGGCTTCCGCCTCGGCCGCCGTCCGCATGAATGCGCCATTCCCCACCTTGACGTCCATGACGAGAAACTCCAGCCCCGCCGCCAGCTTCTTGGAGAGGATGCTGGCCGTGATCAGCCCCACCTGCTCCACCGTGGCGGTGACGTCCCGGACGGCGTAGATGCGGCCATCGGCGGGGGCGAGCTGAGGGGTTTGGCCTACGATCGCTACGCCCACCTCGGCGGCAACTTGCTGAAATCGCTCCACGCTGACATCCGTTCGGTAGCCTGGAATGGACTCCAGCTTGTCGACCGTCCCTCCCGTGTGGGCCAAACCCCGCCCCGCAATCATCGGCACCACCACCCCACAAGCCGCCCACAGCGGGCCTAGCACCAGCGAAACCAGGTCGCCTACCCCGCCCGTGGAGTGCTTGTCCAACCGCGGTCCCCGCAGCGGCATGCTCCGCCAGTCCAGCACCGTGCCGCTGTCCCGCATGGCCTGGGTCAGTGCGATGCGCTCGGCCATGTTCACGTCCTGGAAATAGGCAGCCATGGCATAGGCAGCGATTTGGGCATCGGAAACCGTCCCTTGGGTTACCCCATGGATGAAGGCTTGTATTTCCGTGTCAGCCCAAACCCCACCATCCCGCTTCTTGCGGATAAACTCTGCGGTGGAGAAACTGGAATCTTGCATGAATCAAGAAATAGAAGGTGCCCAACCCGAGGTTCCCACCCGAAACCAGCGGGCATCGGGCAAAGCCTCTGTTCGGTCCCAAGCCACTTGTAACATCTGGAAAAAGTGCGCTGCCTGTTCCCAGGTGCGGATCCCTCCGCTCGCCTTGACTCCGCATCGACCTCTTGCGGCCTCCAGCAAAATCTGCCAACCCGCATCCGTGGCCCCCACGGGCACCTTGCCGGTGGAGGTTTTCAAAAAGTCCATTCCCGACTCCACAGCCTGCTGAGCTACCGCCGCGATGTGGGCAGGTGACCAGCCACCGCCCGTCTCCAGGATCAACTTCAAAGGGGTTGAGCCCGCCGCCGATCTCACCTCCTTGAGCCATGCTGCCGCCGCAACCATCCTGGGCTGGGCCTCAAAAGTCCGC
>JBEEPJ010000138.1:0-5891 GCA_041191165.1 Bacteroidota bacterium
CAGCCCACTGGGATACGGAAAGGGTGTGTTGGGAGGCCGGGGAGGAGGTTGTGAAATGGGTTTGGCCTGCCGCATCAAACACCGTCAAATGATGGGTCTTCGCGGGCAAAGTGAGGGAAATGGCATCTGTCGCAGGCGATGGAAAAGCTTGAAGCACAGATATTTCGGTCCCATTTGCAGCCTCGGGTGATGAAATCGCAGCCGTCACGTCGCCCTTGGCAAAGGCGTACTGACCCTTCCTGAGCTGTATGATGCGGAAATAACCGCTCCCGTTCGTGAGCGATCCACCTTGCCACTCATAGTCCGGGTACAGCGTCCAAGGCTCATGCGCAGAAGGCCGCCAAGCCAGCATCGCCCCTTCCTCGGTGGTGCCATAGAGCCCCGCATCCAGCCGGTGCCATTCTGTTCCCACATAGCCGAGCCGCGCGTCGAGCAGCAGGCCTTCTTCAGGCCAAATCCCCCCAATCTCCCAGTAGTGGCTGTCGCTCAGGCTCTCGATATACGGCGCTTTCTCGCCATCCGGGGCCACCCAATGGTGTTCTACCCGCATCAAGGCCGAGTCCCCTTCTGCGATGGCATCGCAACCGATGCGCAAATCGACCCAGGGGATGGCGTCCAGCCCGCTCGTCTCGTGGATGACGTAAGTGTGGTCCATTCGGGCCTGATTGAGCCGCCCATTCGCGTTGAGCGCCACCAGGGCCACCGGCCCGAATCCCGGGTGTTGCACCGT
Source organism: Bacteroidota bacterium (assembly GCA_041191165.1). Taxonomy (GTDB): domain Bacteria; phylum Bacteroidota; class Bacteroidia; order Flavobacteriales_D; family Sanyastnellaceae; genus CAMCYM01. Next base: position 731 of record JBEEPJ010000138.1, read on the forward strand.
GACTTCAGCACTTTCGCCCCCCACCACGACAGCGGTCTCGAAGCGGTTGCCATCGGCATCCCACAGGGTGACGTCGAGGGGAACCTGATCGTGAAAGACCTCGGTGCCCCGCAGCCGCTGCCGCAGGTGCAACGTCAGCGCGGGATTGATGCCCGGGCCGGTGCTCGTGGAATCGATAATCCACGTGGAGAAACCCGGCTGCAGCGCCTGGCCCGCAAAGAACGGAGCGAGGGACATCCCCGTAAACTCCTCGAGCTTCTCCTGGAAAAGCGCCACGTCCATGTGGCTGCCGGCCAGCGCTCCGATCACGGACTGGCACGCAGAGCGGAAGAGTTCATCCCCCAGATAGGCCCGCAAATTGTGCATCACGGAAGCCCCTTTGTAGTACGTGTGGCGGCCATAGATCACTTCATCCGGGATGGGCGAAAGGGCAAAGAAGTCCCCGTCTTGGGCATGGGCTTGGTCCAGCACGAAGTAGTGGTTGTCCTTGACCGCCTCGACGAAAGCCTCCGGGCCGTCCTTCCACTCCACGAACAGGTGGGAGCTGTATTCCGCAGGGCCTTCCTTGAGCCACATGTGGTTGTGCAGGGTGGGTGCGACCTCATCGCCCCACCACAAGTGCCCCAGCTCATGGCTGAAAAGGCCTCCGTTTGCGGACAGGCTTTCCCCCGTCATGAACTGCGGATACGCCACATTGGTCGGGATTTCGAGCGCCCCATCCGTCGTGAGCACGTATCCGACACGCTCCCAAGCATAGGGTCCCCACCAATGCTCCAGCGCGTCGATGGCATACCCCAGGTGCTGGAAACGATCCGCCATGGCCCCGAGGTCGGCGGGTTTGGCGGTCAGGCGCACGGGAATGTCGCCGTAATTACCGGTATGTACATAATTGGAATCCAAGTAGTTGGATACTGCAAAGGCGCTTTGGTGGGTGGTGATGGGGTGCTCCATTTGGAACACGCGGCGGAGGGTATCACCGCCGAGCGCCACTTCCTCCACGAGGGTGCCTTGGTTGTGGGCCCGCTTGCCCCCGTCCGAGGTGATGGCGGTGGTGTACGTGGCCCGTTCCACGAACTGGTCGAAGCAGGGGTACCACACCTTGCCGAAGTTGGGGGGGATGGTGCTGAGCCCAATGCCCAGATTGTACACATAACCCGCCTCGAAGTACACGCCGCCCCACACCGGGTCGCGGTAGGGGTGTCCGCCGTACCACACCTCCACCTCATGCGCATTGCCCGCCGACCAACCGCCGCCGGTCGGGGAGTGCACCCGCAGCACCTCTTCCGTGTGATCGAAAGGGGCCACTGCGCCATCGACATGCACGCTGTCTACGGCCAAATCCTTCAAATCCAACCACAACCCATCGGCGCTGGTTTGCAATACCACGAGCGACAGGGTCGTGTGGCCCTTCACCCACTGGATCTCATCCTGTGTGACATCCAATTCGATGTGGTAGGAGAGGATGTCGAAGGTGTCACTGCGCGCGATCGAAGAAGTCATATCGTAGTTGAGGAGCTTCGCCTGCGCTGCGCCCGCCCGGGGACCGTGGTAGGGATGACAAGGCATGGGCCTGAACACCCGGGGCTTGGGGCCGTCCTCCTCCTGCGCAAAGCCAGGAATCGCACCTGTCCAAGCCAGCAGCGCAGCGAGCGCGATTCCCCATCCCAGTCTCGCCCCCGGCAGGCGGGGCACAAAAGTGTTTCCTGCAATCGACATGTTCCAAATGTAGTTCGTGTCCTCGCCGCGATGTACTTTCGCACCATGAATCAAATGCGCGTAGCCGACGGCCTGTACGTCGAAGTCTCCTACAAACTGCGGGAAGACGGTCCAGACGGAGAAGAACTCGAATTGTACACCGCCGAGGATCCCTTTGCCTTCGTGGTGGGAGCGGATGAGGTTTTGCCTGCATTCGAGCAAGCCATGATGGGCAAGGAAGTGGGGGACACCTTTGAGATCAGCCTGTCGGTGGAGGATGCGTATGGGGAAGAGGATGAAGAGGCTTTCGTCGAACTGCCCAAATCCGCTTTCATGGTGGACGGAGAGATTGACGAATCGCTGTTCGAGGTGGGCGAGGTGGTTCCCATGGAGACCGAGGACGGCGACGAGGTCATCGGCATCATCGACGAGGTGCGCCTCAACTCCGTCGTGGTGGATTTCAACCACCCGTATGCCGGCATGAACTTGCACTTCGTGGGCAAGGTGACCCTGATCGAGAAGGCGCCGCCCCAGGCGAACTAATTCGAAGCGAATCCCGATTTCCGGTTCACGAAACCGGGTATTTTGCATCGCGCTTCCCGGCACTTGTGGCCGGAGAGGCTTTAACTTCGTGGCATGTCACGAACGGAAATAGGGTCGTTGGGGGAGTTTGGGTTGATCGACCGCATCACGGTGGACTTCGAGCCGAGGCAGGCCGGGACCCGGCTGGGCATGGGAGACGATGCCGCTGTCATCGATCCCGGGGGGATGCAGGTGGTTTGGTCGACCGATATGCTGTGTGAGGGCGTGCATTTCGATTTGGCCTATGTGCCTTTGAAACACTTGGGGTTCAAGGCAGTAGCGGTCAATCTCTCGGACATTTGCGCCATGAATGCCCTTCCCACCCACATCACGGTTTCCCTGGCCTTGTCCAATCGTTTTTCGGTGGAGGCCGTGGATTTGCTGTACGAAGGGGTCCGGGCGGCATGCCAGGCCTACGGCGTGGATCTCGTGGGCGGGGATACGACCTCGAGTCAATCGGGACTGGTGCTGTCGTTGGGGGTGATGGGACTGGCGAAGCCGGATGCGGTCGTCTCCCGGTCGGGAGCGAAGGCCGGGGATTTGTTGGTCGTTTCGGGTGACCTGGGTGCGGCGTACATGGGGCTCCAGATCCTGGAGCGGGAGAAGCATGTGCTGCAGGCGGCGCCCGGAGCCCGCCCGGAGCTGGATGTCCACGCATCGCTCATCGGGCGGCAATTGAAACCCGAGGCGCGCCTGGATGTGGTGCGGGAGTTGCAGCAGCTGCGGGTGAAGCCCACGGCGATGATCGATGTGAGTGATGGTTTGGCCTCGGAAATCAAACACCTATGCAAGCGCAGCCAGGTCGGCGTGAGGCTGTATGAGGACAAGATTCCAGTGCTGCAAGAGACCTATTCGGCGGCCCGTTCTTTCGAGCTCGATCCCACTATGTGCGCCTTGAGTGGCGGGGAAGATTATGAGTTGCTGTTCGCCGTGTCGCCGTCGGATATCAATCAGTTTCTCAACCACCCGCTGTTCTCGGTCATCGGGCACTTCACGGAGCCGCATCGGGGCCAGGTGCTCGTCACGAAGCAAGGGCTGGAGGTGCCGTTGCAGGCGCAGGGTTGGGACGGATTCACCTCAGCTTGAGTGAGTTATGTGCGGAATTGCAGGGGTTTTCGGGTTTGATGCGTGGGGCACGGGCGGGGAGGCGGCGGCCCGACGGGCGGTAAGTTTGATCAATGACGCTCAATCGCACCGCGGCCCGGATGCGGACGGGATTTGGTCCGACGGGGAAGAGGTGGTGTTGGGCCATCGTCGGTTGGGCATCATCGACCCGGTCGCGGCGGCGAATCAACCTTGGTTCGACCCCATCACAGGCGATGCGCTGGTCTTCAATGGTGAGGTCTATAATTACCGGGAGCTCAAGCCCGAGTTGAGCGGGGGTTTTGCCTTCCGCACAGACAGCGACACGGAGGTGGTCTTGGCGGCCTTGCAACAGTGGGGCCTTGAGGCGCTTCACCGCTTCAATGGCATGTTCGCGATTGCGTACTGGAAAGCGTCCACCCGCGAGTTGTGGTTGGTCCGCGACCGGTTGGGGGTGAAGCCGCTGTACTGGTCAGAGGTTCGGGGGAGTGTGTTGTTTGCCAGTGAAGTGCGGGGGTTGCTCGCCTCGGGCATGGTCTCGCGCCGGCACGACCCCGCGGGCCTCGTGGATTACATGCGGTACCAAACGGTGCACGCCCCCCGGACGCTGCTCGCGGAGGTGAAGATGCTGCTTCCGGGGCATGTGCTTCGGCTGCATGACGCGGAGGTGGACGAATGGGCCTGGTGGGACTTGGGCGAGCAGGTGGCTTCTCGGGTGGGCGCATCGGCCGGCTTGGGAGCGTTGGCAGCCCGTCGGCGGGTCCGGGAGTTGTTGCGCGATGCGGTGGCGCTTCGGATGCGGGCGGATGTGCCTTTAGGGGCTTTTTTATCCGGGGGCATCGATTCGAGTGCGGTGGTGGGACTCATGCGCGAGGTGACGGACGCTCCTATCGCCACCTTCAGTGTGACGTTTCAGGAGGGGGAGTGGGACGAGAGCCAGTGGTCGCGGATGGTGGCGGCGAAGTTCGATACCGACCACCACGAGATTCGCCTCACGCCAGAGGCCTTTCTTCGGCGCATCCCGGCGGCCCTCGCGGCCATGGACCATCCCTCCGGCGACGGCCCCAACACCTTCGTGGTGAGCGAAGAGACGAAGGCGGCGGGCATCACCGTTGCCCTTTCCGGGCTCGGCGGGGATGAGGTCTTCGCCGGGTATCCGGTCTTCGAACGATCCCGGTCGCTGATGGAGTTGCGGTGGCTGGCTAGCTGGCCCAAGGGACTCCGACGTGCGGCTGGGGCGCTTTACAGCCAGTGGAAGCGGGATGTGACGGCGCGCAAGAAAGCGGCCATTCTCGCTGGCGATTACTTCGACCTGGAGCACACCTATCCGTTCTCCCGTCAGATGTACTTGGAGTCGGACTTGCGCAAGATTTTCCCGGCTTCTCGCCAGCATCCGAACGCCGTCTTCCAATGGTTGCAAGCGGCTATTTCGCCCACCGGAGTGGGTTTTCAACTGCCCTTCCTGTCCAAGGTGAGTTGGGCGGAGATACACACCTACATGGCCCACACGCTGCTGCGCGATGCAGACCAAATGTCGATGGCCCACGCCCTCGAGGTCCGCGTGCCGTTCCTGGATTACCGGCTGGTGACCGAGGTGCTTGCGATGCAAGACGCGGTCAAGCGCATTCCCGGCGCCCAGAAACCGCTGCTCGTGGGTGCACTCGGGGATTTGCTGCCCCGCGAAGTGGTGGAGCGCCCCAAGATGGGCTTCGTCCTGCCCTGGGACCGATGGATGCGGGAGGAACTCAAGCCCATCTGTGAAGCGGGAATCGAGGGTTTGCGCCGCATTCCCGGGCTCAAC
>JBEEPJ010000139.1:0-5838 GCA_041191165.1 Bacteroidota bacterium
ACCGACGACTGCGGCAACAGCGCCTCCGTCGACTTCACCCTCACCGTGGAGGACCTCGAGGCCCCGGTCTTCGCCGGTGTCCTGCCCGCCGACCTCAACATCGCCTGCGGCAGCGTCCCCGCGCCCGCTACCCTCGGCGCCACCGACAACTGCGACGCCGCTCCGTCGGTCACCTTCAACGAGACCAGCACCCCCGGCAACTGCGCGCAGACCTACACCCTGACCCGCACCTGGACCGCCACCGACTGCTCCGGAAACTCCACCTCCCACACCCAGACCCTCCAGGTCGGGGATGACGAGGCGCCGGAAATCACCGCGGAAGTGTACCTGGAGGTGGCTTGTGATGTCTTTGACGCTGATTTGGCCTACGCCACTGCCAGCGACAATTGCGATGCAGGCGTGACGCTGACCTTCAGCACCTTGCCCTTCGCCGGCGGCTGTGTGAAGCCCATCGGCATGTTCACCCGGATGTACACCGCGACGGACGCTTGTGGCAACACGACCCAGTTCGAGCAGATCATCGCGCTGATCGACGAAGTGGCGCCGGTCTTCACGAGCGTGCCCGCCGACATGAGCGTGCTGTGCGACGAGGAGATTCCCGTGGTGATGCCGGAGGCTTGGGACAACTGCGACAACGCCGTGGTCGTCACGTACGTCGACCAGTACGTCACCGGCCCGATGGGCATGGGCAGCTTCCTGCAGCGGACCTTCACCGCTGAGGATGACTGTGGCAATACCGCTACGGCAGTCCAAACCATCGAAATCCTCGACCTCGAGGCCCCGGTCTTTGCCCCGGCAGCTGACCTCAACATGACCTGGGATGCCTGGGCGGCCACCTCGGTGTGGAACCTGTTCCCAGCGGTGACGGACAACTGCGACCCGCAGCCCATGCTCGGCTACGTGGCAAACAACCTGAGCGAGGACTGCATCGGATCTTTCGTGGTGGAAATCCAGTTCACCGCGACCGACGCGGCCGGCAACACGTCCACCGCCGTCCGGGTGGTGACCGTGACCGACGCGGTCGCCCCGGTGTTCGAGGCATTGCCGTCGATCATTGAACTGGAGTGCTCCGAACCCATGATTCCAGCCGGCATCGGGGTCACGGACAATGCGACGCCGGAGAATTTGATCGATTTGACCTGGACAGAGAATGTCATCCCAGGTCAATGCGATTCTGAGTACACGGTGATCCGCTTCTACACGGCCATCGACGACTGCGGCAACACCACCGGATTCCTGCAGACCATCAAGGTCAGCGACACGCAGGCCCCGGTGCTCGAGGGCACGTGCGACTTCACCAATGGCCAGTCGGTCAACCTGTGCTACGATGACGTGTTGGGCGGCATGACGGTGCCGGATCCTTGCCTGTTCACTGCTGTGGACAACTGCGATGCGGCGGTCGACGTGGTTTACACCGAGACCATCGAGAGTGTCTACGGCGCTCCGAGTGGGGAGGTCGCCGGGTACTGCGCCGCGCTCGATCCCGCACCTGTGGACGGCGAAATGACCTGCGATGACTTCACGCCCCACAGCCTGCGGTTGTTCAACTTCCCGGGCGGGGAGTTCTACCAGAGCGTGGAGGGTGTGGTGACGAACCTCGCCAACGGGGGCTGGACGCTCACTCAAACCCTGGTCAGCGAGACCAATCCGACCGCGGGCTGGACCCTGCAAGTGACCTACGGCCCGGGCTACACCTGGGAAGAGTGGGTGGCCCTGCCCGGCCCACAGGGTTACAAGTTCGATTGTGGCGACCAAATCGACGACCACGAAAACTGGATGTACCACGTGATGCAGACCGGCACGCTGGTGGGCTGGGGAGGTTTTGAGGGCTCGAGTTTGGCCTTGAGCCACCAACCCGCAAACCTCTACTTCGGATTGCAGGTGGGCACAGGCGCGAACAACAAGAACAGCCAGCACGGCTACAGCGGCTGGTTCTTCTACAACGGCCAGTTCAACGGCAGCACGATCAACGGCTCCGGCGACCTGTTCGGCGACCTCGACTGCACCCTGCCGACGAGCATCGTGCGGACCTGGACGGCGACCGACTGTTCGGGCAATGCGACCACGTTCTCGTACACCTTGAACTACGACGGATTCCCCTGCGGACTCTTCGCTCCGCCCATGGGCAAAGGCGATGACTTGTCAGGAGCTGAAGGGTCCGAGGGCACCGGCTCAGTGGAAGAGCCCGTCCCGGGCAAACTGCCTGAGGGACTGTCCGTCGTGTCCATGAAGCCCAACCCCGTCATCGACCGCGCGGAGATGATGTACGTAAGCGCGGAGGACACGGAAATCCTGGTGGAAATCTACATGCCTTCGGGACAACTCGTTCAACATGTGTTCCGCGGACAGGTCCAGGCGGCCACCGTGCAATCGCTGACGGTCTCCACCCTCGGGTTGCGCGAAGGACTCTACCACATGCGCATTCTGAGCGAGTTCGACCAGAAAATCGTACGGTTCGTCGTGTCCGACTGATCCACAATCGGCACGGTGTGCAGGAAGGGGCGGCCCAGCGGGTCGCCCCTTTTTCGTACCTTGTATGCATGGAAAAGCACCCTTACCTCTTGCGTTCGATTGCGGTTTTCGGGTTTGCCGGGACCTGCATGGTATCGGCTTTGGGCCAAACCGCCATCCCCCAGATGCCCTACAACCCGGACTTTGACAACAACGGGATGATTGAGGTGGTCGATTTGCTGGAGTTTCTCCCCTACTACGGCGTGAATTTCTCCGTGGATGGCGTGCTCCCCGTGGAATTTGGAGGCACCGGGGCCTCCACCCCCAGCGCCGCCCGGGCCGCTCTGGGACTGTCCACCTATTCCGACACGCTGCTGGCATCAGAGGAAGCGCCTTGGGGTTGGGTCAACGGCACCCTTCGCGTGACCACAAATCTCGCGCAGGGCTCTGGCGTCGTGGCCACCGGAGACTTCGCCCACGCCTCGGGCATGAACTCCAGCGCCACCGGTCCTTTCTCCCACGCCCAAAACCGACTCACCACCGCCAGCGCCATCTGCTCCAGCGCCGAGGGCGAGGGAACCACCGCCGGCGGCACCGCCGCCCATGCCGAGGGCATGACCACCCTGGCCACCGGAATCGCGGCCCATGCCGAGGGCATCAATACGGACGCCTTGGGAAATTACAGCCACGCCGAGGGCAACAACACCACCGCCAACAACTCGGCCGCCCACTCAGAAGGACTCAATACCACTGCCTCCGGCCAAAACAGCCACGCCGAAGGCCGACTCACCGTCGCCTCGGGCACCAGCTCCCACGCCCAAGGCGATGGCAGCGAAGCCACCGGGACGGCCGCCCACGCGGAGGGATTCCAAACCGACGCCACGGGTTACGCCGCCCATGCCCAGGGTTACCAAACCCTCGCCTCCGGACTCTACAGCTCCGCCACCGGCCGCAGCACCGTGGCCTCCCACCTGTCCGCTACGGCGAATGGAACCAGCACGGTGGCCGACAGCGACAACGCTTTCGTGGTGGGCAAGTTCAATACCCTGCAAGTTCCGGGATTGCTCTTCGCCGTCGGAAACGGAGCCAGCACCTCCTCCCGGGCCAACGCCTTCACGGTCACGTCGGACAACAACGCCTTCCTCGCCGGAGACCTCACCGCCAACGGCGTGCCGCTCGCCGCTACCCTCAACACCCTGCTCGGCACCATCGCCACGCTCCAGCAACAGGTCAACCTCCTCCAAGCCCAGGTCGATCAGCTCATGGCCGAGTAAGCCCCGGCCCTGACCTCCCACACCGGACCCGCAACTTATTCGGCGGCGTCGCTCGAACTGCCGGCGGTCATTCCGCCGATGCGGGCGCTTCCCGTTTCCAGGCGGCGAGACCGCAACTTGTCCGCATACAAGGTCGACTGAATCTCCAACGGAGCGGTAGCCACCCATGCGCCCTTCTCCGCATCGTAGACGAAAGGACCGGACTGGGCGGACGCCACCAAATCCATCAACCCGGCACCCATCGCTTCCCACCGGGCCTCCATCAGCGCCAACCGGGCCTCCAACGCCGCCACCTGCGCCCCACAAGAACCCTCCTCGCCCGCAGTGAGGACCACGGGTTCTACGCGCTGACCGAAGAGGGCCAGCAACTCCACCAGATCCACCGTCTCAATCACCCAATGCTGGTCCACGTTGGGATTGTAAGGCACCGCCCCCATGACGTCCGGCCCTTGAGCCCAGACCCCATTGATCCCGCCCAACAAACCGCACCCGACCCACACCGAGGTCAGCATCGGTTGCTTCAAAAAGGAAGATAAGCGCATGTTTTATGGATTTGGTCTGAAATTAGTCCAAACCCCTGTCGCCCCCGCATCTCTTTCCCCAAAATGTGCCAACCGGAAATAAAAAACCCTCCTGCGGGGGCGGGAGGGCTTTTTCGATGTTCCCCGACCAGGACTCGAACCTGGAAAAACGGAACCAAAATCCGGTGTGTTACCATTACACCATCGGGGAGTGATTAACTTTGAAACGCCTTCGCAGAAAATCGAGCGCGAATATACGAAAGGTTTTCCATCCCACAAGAAATACGGCGCTTCACCATGGATATCCTCAACTGGATTGGGAACCGGCACCAGCCGGCAGCCCGGGGAGCTTGGCTTGAAAACATCGAGCCCGCCACCGGGAAAGTGTACGGTCGCATCCCACGATCCGGTGCGGAAGATGTCGCGGCGGCGGTGGCAGCGGCCCAGGCGGCCTTTCCGGCATGGTCTGCCATGCACGTCGACCAGCGCAGCGCTTGCATCGAGCGGCTGGCGGATGCGGTGCGTCGGAATTTCGAGCTGCTGGTGGAAGCTGAGTCCCGGGACAATGGCAAGCCGGTTCAGGTGGCGCGCCATGTGGACATTCCGCGGGCCGAGAAGAATCTGCGGTTCTTCGCCACCGCCGTACAGCACTTTGTCACGGAAAGCCATGTGACGGCGGGCGCCACGCACATTCATTATGTGCACCGCAAACCCCTCGGCGTGGTGGGGGTCATCTCCCCGTGGAACCTGCCCTTGTACCTGTTCACGTGGAAGTTGGCGCCGGCCTTGGCCATGGGCAATTGCGTGGTGGCCAAACCCTCCGAAGTCACCCCTGCCTCCGCCTACCTCCTCTCCCAATGGATCGAAGAAGCCGGATTCCCCCCCGGGGTCTTCAACATCGTCCACGGACTGGGCGCTGAGGCCGGCGAGGCCATCGTGCAACACCCCGACATCAAGGCCATCTCCTTCACCGGCGGGACGGCGACCGGCACGCACATCGCCCGCGCCGTGGCCGGGACCCAGAAGAAAATCTGCCTCGAACTCGGCGGCAAGAACCCCGGCATTCTCTTCGCCGACTGCGATTTCGACCGGGCCCTGCAAACCACCCTCCAATCCGCCTTCGCCAACCAAGGCCAAATCTGCCTCTGCGCCTCCCGCATCCTCATCGAGGACGCCCTGTATGAGCGGTTCCGGGACGCCCTCGTGGCCAAGGTGCGCACCTGGGAAGTGGGCGACCCCTCCCTGCCCGGCACGCGCCTCGGCGCCGTTTCCTCCCGCGCCCACCAGGAAAAAATTCTCTCCTACATCCAGCTGGCGCGGGAACTCGGCGGCACCATCCTCTGCGGCGGTCACGCCGCGGTCCCGGCCGGCGACCGCTGCGCGGAAGGCTTCTTCGTCGCCCCCACCATCATCGAGGGCCTCGACCCCCTATGCGCCGTGAATCAGGAGGAGATCTTCGGGCCGGTCATCACCCTGCAGCGGTTCAAGGGCGAAGCCGAGGCCCTGGAGCTGGCGAATGCCACAGAATATGGACTGGCATGTACGATTTGGACTGAAAACCTGGGGAAAGCGCATCGCATGGCTGCGGGCAT
>JBEEPJ010000140.1:0-5744 GCA_041191165.1 Bacteroidota bacterium
GTGACCCAGCGTCCGGATTGGGCATGCCAAACCGCGTCATACACGGCCCCTTGGTGCCCCGCGAGCACCGCCTGTGGTCCCTTGCGTTCCATCTCCACCCCAAAGTTCGCAAAGAAACCGGGGCGAGCAACGAGGAGGGAGCGACGGGGGATTAGGGGGCGGGAGGATGGCGTGGGTTGCGGTAAATTTGGCCTCATGAGCAAACCCTCCATCCCCAAAGGCACCCGCGACTTCGGTCCCCAGGTCATGGCCCGTCGGCAGTGGATGCTCGGCGTCATCCGCGCCGGCATGGAACGCCACGGCTTCGTGCCCATCGAGACCCCTGCGATGGAGAATTTGGCCACGCTGACCGGAAAATACGGGGAAGAGGGCGACCAGCTCATCTTCAAAATCCTGAACAACGGCGACTTTCTGGCCGGAGCCGACGCCGAGGTGCTAGGCCGCCAGGACAGCCGGGCCGCGCTGCCGCAGCTCTCGAAGAAGGCGCTGCGCTACGACCTGACGGTGCCGTTCGCGCGGTTCGTGGTCATGGAGCGGAATGCGCTCGCGATGCCTTTCCGACGCTATCAAATCCAAACCGTCTGGCGCGGCGACCGCCCGGGGCGCGGCCGTTACCAGGAGTTTACGCAGTGCGATGCGGACATCATCGGCTCGGAAGATCCGCTGTGCGAGTGGGACCTGCTGATGCTGTTCCACGAGGTGCTGCAGGCCCTGGGGGTGCAGGGCTACGAGATTGTGGTGAACGACCGCCGCATCTTGGCGGGGCTCGCCGAGGCGTGGGGCATTGCGGACCGTTTGACGGCTTGGACGGTCGCACTGGACAAACTCGATAAGGTAGGCCCCGACGGCGTGCGCCAGGAGCTGGCGGACCGGGGATTTGACGCGGTGCTGCAGGAGCGGGTAGGGGAGATGTTGGCCGCCGTGGCGGGAGGGGATGCGGCGGCGCGCCTGGCCTGGCTCGCGAAGGCATGCGGGGACGCCGGGGCCGAGGGGCGCGCGGAGGTGCAGTGGCTGCTCGACCGGTGCGCTGCCGCCGGGCTGGGCCCCGACCGCCTCGTCTTCGACCCCACGCTCGCCCGCGGACTCAACTACTACACCGGCGCCATCTTCGAAGTGCGGGTGCCCGGCGCCCCCGTCGGCAGCATCTGCGGCGGCGGCCGGTACGCCGACCTCACGGGCATCTTCGGCATGCCCGGCCTCAGCGGCGTGGGCATCAGCTTCGGCGCCGACCGCATCTACGACGTCCTCGCCCACCAGGACGCCTTCCCGCCCACCGCCACCGCCGGCCCCGAGCTGCTGATGCTGCGCCTCGAACCCGAAGCCCTCGACCGGTCCCTGCACCGCCTCCAACAAGCGCGCGCCGCCGGCATCTCGACCGTCCTCTATCCGGATCAGGCCAAACTCAAAAAACAGCTCAAGTTCGCTTCCGACACGGGCGTCCGGTTTGTCCTATTCCAAGGCGAAGAGGAATCCGCCACAGGGGAGGTGGCCTTGAAGGACATGACCAGCGGCACCCAATGGCGGCTGCCCGAAGACGGCTGGCTCGCCCACTTGTTGCAGGTGCGCAGCGCCGACTGACCCGCCGCCCTCACGCCCGCGTCGCGCCCGCCGCCGCCCTCACGCCCGCTGCTCCTGCGCGTAGTCCTGCCCGAGCAGGCGCACCCGCACCTCCGCCGGCTCCACCGCACTGCGGGCGGGAAAGTGCGCCCGGATGACCACCTCTCCCTGCTCCACCAGGACCTGCAGCCTCACCGGATCCATGGGCTCTAGCGACCGCTCCGCCCGCTCGTAAAACGGCCACAACAGGGCCTCGACCCACGGCGTCAGGCGCAAGCTCTCCGTGTACCGCGACAGGTGCTCCTCGTCGAGGGCGTCCTCATCGAGGTCGCAGATGAAACGGTAGGCCGTGAGCAGCTCCATGAGTTCGGTGTGGGTCTGGATGGACTCCAAGGTGGACTGCAGCGAGAGAAAGGGGATGCTGCCTTCGTGGAGGATTTGGCGCAAATGCTTCCCAAAAGTGGTGAGGATGCGTTCCGCGCGGTCCATGTCGCCGTAGGCGATGTGGTGTTCAACGGCCACGAGGATGGCCTGAAACCGGGCCGTGGTGCGCTCCATCACGTCGCGCGACTGCCGGGTGTTTTCCATCCGCTGCCGCATCCGCTCGCGCTCCTCGAGCCGGGCGAGCTGCCCCCGCAGATCCATGAGGCGATGGTTCATGCGCACCTGCGCGCGCCGGTCTCCGAAATAGAACTTCCGCACCAGTTGCACCCACCCCATCCCCGACAGGAGCATGCAGGCCAAACCCACCCAAGCCACCGCCTCCGCCCACCCGGCCTCCACCACCGCCCCCGTCCCGCCCAACAACAAGCCCAGCACCCCAGCCCCCAGTGCGGGAATCCCGGCCCATCGCGCCTGCCACACCCTGCGGGCCGGCAGTCCAGCCGCCAGTGCACCCCACGCGGCCGCGGCATGCAATTGCAACAGAAACAAGACCAAACCCGCTTTCATCCCGACGAATCTACACCTTGCACGAAGATGCGTGCGGCGGAGAAGGCACAAATTTGTCCTTGTTGGATTTCGTTTTGCAATTGCTCCCAAACCGCCCGCCGCGGCGCCCCCGCCAAGAGGGTGTCCAACAACAGGGTCCGCACGTGCTGATCGAAGAGGTGCAGCAGGTCGCGCTCTCGGGCCGCGAACCAATAGCCGGTGCCGCGCAGATGTTGCTCCAAGGCCTCCAGCTGTGCACACAAGGCGTCCAGTCCCGACCCGCTGAGTCCGCTTCCGGTCAGCACCTCCACGGTCGCCCCGTGGGCCTGCGGCAACATCCAGTGCAACACGTTGCGCAGGGACTGGGCGGCCTCCTCCGCCACACGCGACCGGTCCCCGTCCGCCTTGTTGACGAAGATGACGTCCGCCATCTCCATGATGCCGCGCTTGATGCCCTGCAGCTCGTCGCCGGTGCCGGGCAGGGTGAGCAGCAGGAAGATGTCGGTGAGGTGGCGCACGGCGGTCTCGGACTGGCCCACGCCCACGGTCTCCACGAGGATGCGGTCGTAGCCGGCGGCCTCGCACAGGAGCAGGGCCTCGTGGGTCGCCCGCGCCACGCCGCCGAGGGCGTCCGCCGCCGGGCTGGGCCGGATGAAGGCGCCTTCCTGCTGCATCAACCCCTCCATCCGGGTCTTGTCGCCGAGGAGGCTGCCGCCGGACTGGGGGCTGCTGGGGTCTATGGCCAGGACGGCGACCCGGTGGCCGCGCCCCAGTAGCGCCAGGCCCAGCCGCTCGATGAGGGTGCTTTTGCCCACCCCGGGGATGCCGGTGATGCCGATGCGGGCCGAGCGCCGGGCGGCCTCTCGCGCCACATCGCGGGTGAGCACAGCGTCGAGCAGGGCCTCCGCCTGACGCCGGTCCGCTTCCCGCCGGCTCTCGACCAAGGTGATGCCCTGCGCGAGTGCGTTGCGGTCGCCCGCGAGAATGCGGTCCACCCACTCCGCCGTCCCCGCCGGTTGCGACCGGGCGCGCTGAATCGCGTCCAGGGCCTGAATGCGCGCCCAGTGGCGCGCCGCCTGCCCCTGTCCTTCGGGCCGCACCGGACCGTCGTTGCCTACAGCGTCCGCCATGCGACGAAGTTACTCGAAAGGATTGATGTAACTTGGCGCCCGATGCGGGTTTTGCCATTCCACGCGGTGTTGGGGCTCCTAGCGGGCGGGCTTTTGGCTGCCTTCGGCGCTTTTTCCGATTTGGCAGCCCAAACCGATTCCACCCGCACCTACTCCGGCTGGATCGTGGACGCCCGGGGCGGCCGCATCCCCTCGGCCATGGTGGTCAACCGCATGCGACCGGGCGCCGGCCAATTCGTGGACGCCTCCGGCCAGTTCCACATCCTCGCGCGCCCCGGCGACACGCTGGCCTTCGGCGCCCTGGGGTACATCACGCGGCAAGTGCCGGTCCCCCGGACAGACCCCGGCGCCGACTGGGTCATCGAGCTCCACCGCCTCCACGTGCAGCTGGGCACCGCCGACGTCGTCGCCCCCCGGGAGCTGCGCGAGATTCTGCGGGACATCCAGGCGCTGGGCTACGACGAGGCGGACTTCCGCATCTCCAAAGTGGACGCCATCTCGAGCCCCATCACCTACCTGTACGAGCAGTTCAGCCGCACCGAGCAGTCCCGCCGCACGGTGGCCCAATGGGAGAACGACGACCGGCGCCGTGCCCTGCTCCGCGAGCTCTTCGTGCGTTACGTGGCATATGACATCATCCAACTCGATGAAAATGAGTTCGATGCGTTCATTCGGTTCTGCGATCCAGGCGACGAACTCCTCGCGGCGTGGAGCCAGTACGACTTCATCCGCTACGTCAAGCGGCGCTTCCTCGAGTTCCAGTCCCGGCCCCAGCGGCTGCAGGACGCGGACTACCAGTACCAGCTGGACTGAGCGGGGAAAGGGCTTCGCGGGCTTTCAGGCCAAATCCGAAGCCCCATGCAAATACGTCACGAAGCACTGAAACACCCACCCGGCCGCCCCGACCCCCACGGCCGGCACCCACCACCACCGCATGCGGCGCGGAAGTTCGTCGAACCGGACCACGGTGGACGCCGCCACCGTGGCCGCCGCCACCCCGAGGGTCAGCAGGTACAAGCCGCTGTGCGCCCCGATGGCCGCGTTCCACTGCGCCAACCAACCGGGTCCATGCTCCCCCCCGGACCCCAACCGCGTCCACAGAAACAACCCGTGGCACACCCACACAAAACCCAACAACACGGCGTTTCGAATCATGTCGCAAAGATTTGCAGAATCGGCGGTGAAAAAAAAAGTATCCGGCGCTTTCGTCCGCACGAATTCCGACAGAAATTGCGTTACAACGTAAAGCAAGAAAGATGAGCACTGCATCGAAATCGGGTCGGGGTCGTTTCGCATGGATGCTGTTGGCGACCGTGCTGGTGGGAATCATGGCGGTCACGACGGGTTGCATGACGAGCAAGCAGTCGTGCAGCGCCTACCAGGAGGTTCCCTGCGAGTAACCGCCTCACTCGGCCAGGAACAGGAACCCATTGTTGTGCGCGATGGTCACCATCGGCTCCACACAATCCCGGTACTGTTCCTCGGTCACATCCAGCGTCCGAAACACCTGCAGGTAGTCCTCCAGAAACGGGCTCCTCGGCCGTTCCCTGCGGATGATGTCAATCGCCTCGCGCTGCATGCCGTAAAACCCGGAGAAGTAGCGGTCTAGCGGAGGCAACCGGTCGCTCTTGCGGCTGTTGAACGCCGGATCGGCGGGAATCAGGTTCCACATTTGGTCGTGCGCCACGAATTGGTGCGGCACGAAATGCTCGACGGCATAACCGCCGGGCTCCAGCCTTTTGCCCGTGTAAATGCAAGCGACCCCCGCGCGCGCCGTCAACACGATGTCCCAAAACTCCCGCTTGTGTTTGAGCAAACTGCCCCGCCGCTCCGGCCGCATCAACTTGCTCGGAATGTCCGGCACATTGGGATTGCGGTTTTGGAGGAACAAGGCCAAATTCCACAAACAAAACGCCTTCAAAATCCCTGCGTGCCGCTGAAAGTAATCCAGCCAGTACGGTTGCACCAGCACGGCTCTCTGTTCCCAGCTGAAGGCATACGGCGGGTAATTTTCCCCATGCTGCGCCCGCAGGTAAACGTCCTGCCGGGTGCCACTCCCCAACCAGGGACTGAGAAACTTGTGCGGCACATTCGCGTCGAAGTGCATCAACACCCGCTCCGTTTCCC
>JBEEPJ010000141.1:0-5709 GCA_041191165.1 Bacteroidota bacterium
TGGACCGCGGGGCTCGCAGTCGTGCTGTTCTCCGGGTGCCGGAAGGCGGAGGAGCCCATGGTTGCGGAGTGGGTGGACACCATCGACCTGGCCGACCTGTATGGCAACCGCGTCGCGGTGGTGTCCATCGGGGAGGATTACACCTACCAGGCCTACTACAACCTGGGGCTGGACTCGCTCGTGGGCATGTACGACAAGTACAGCTGGGACATCGCCCTGACCCATGACGATCCCCCGCGGTTGTGGCTCAACTCGTCCATCCCGGGGTTGCGGGTGGCCGAGGCGGGCGTGAATTGGGGCGAGACGGTGGGGACCGAGGGATTGGAATGGCGGTATGACTTGCCGGGGCGGAGGTTGGAGGATTTGGCCTTGGGCAATGACTGGAATCAGGTGCTGGTGCTCGACCGCGGGCTGGATGCGGCGGGCAACTCGCGGGGCTTCAAGCAGTTCCTGCTGGTGGAAGAGGGTGCGGGTTGGGTGCTGCGCGTGGCGAATCTCGACGGGACGGGGGCGCAGTCCTTCGCGGCCGAGCGCGATGAGGCGTACAACCGGACGAGCTGGTCGCTCGATGCCGGGGCGGTCATCGCCGAGCCGCCGCGGGACGACTGGGACCTGCTATTCACGTCGTACCTGACCCTGGTGGCCGACGGCGGGGACCCGTTCCCGTACCAGGTGACCGGGGCGCTGCTCAACCCCGCCGGGGGTCAGGCGGCCCGCCTGGAGGACACGCCGTATGCGAGCGTCACGGAGGCGGCGGACTGGATTCCCGCACTGGTGCCCCAGGCCGACGCCATCGGCTACGACTGGAAAACGTACGATTTCATCACGGGATATGCGATGGTGCCCGACCTGACCTTCGTGGTGGCCTGCCGCGATGGCGTCCGGGCTTTGGCCTTCACGGGCTTCGTCAACGAATCGGGCGAACCCGGGTCGTGTGCCTTCATCCACCGCCGGCTGCCCTGAAAGCGGCGCAAGGACGAAAAAAGCAGACCCGCGCTTGGGATTTTCCCGTGACGCATTTCCCTGTAAGTTTGCACCATGAGGAACGCGATTGAAAGCCGCTGGATGCGGAAGGTGTTGGGCGTGGGGATGATCGTGGCACTGGGCCACGCAGCATTTGCACAAGGAACGGGATCGAAGGCACTGGAACCGCCCGTGCCGGTGGCCCAAGGGCAGAAGCCGCAGCCTGCGAACGCACAGGGCGTCGGGATGGATGCCGCCAAGCTGGGCGGGCCCGCGTCGATGGGCGCCCTGGGGCTGGGGGGCAAAGTGCAAGGTCCGGTGGTGCTGAAGGTGGGGGATGAGTTGGTGAGTTTGGCCGACTTCAGACACATCTTCCTCAAGAACAACCGCGACCCGCTCATCACGACCGAGGCCTTGGATGCCTACATGGAGCTGTTCATCAACTTCAAGCTCAAGGTGCAGGAGGCGGAGCGGCGCGGCATGGACACCACGCAGAAGTTCCTGCAGGAGCTCGCGGGGTACCGGGCGCAGCTTGCGCGGCCGTATTTGAATGACCAAACCCTGCAAGAATCTCTCGTCCGCGAGGCGTTCGACCGCCGGCAATGGGAGGTGCGCGCCCGCCACATCCTGGTCAACTGCGCAGAAAACGCTTCGCCCGCAGACACGCTCAACGCCTGGAAGCGGGCCGAGGCGCTGCGCAAGCGGGTGCTCGCCGGGGAGCCATTTGAAATCGTGGCCCGCAGCAAGGGCGGCAGCGACGACCCGTCCGCCGAGCAAAACGGCGGCGACCTGGGCTGGTTCACCGCATTCCAGATGGTGTATCCCTTCGAAAGTGCTGCCTACAATACCCCTGAGGGCCAGATCAGTCCCATCGTGCGCACCCGTTTCGGCTACCACATCCTCGAGGTGACGGGCCGGCGCCCGGCCCGCGGCGAGGTAAAGGTCGCCCACATCCTCATCCGCACGCCCGAGCCCAAGGATGCGAACGCCATCAACCTGTCCCGGGCGCGCATCAACGAGGTGCACCGCTTGCTGACCGAAGGCGCGGACTGGCGCGAGATGACCCTGAAGTTTAGCGAGGACGCCAGCACCGCCAGCAAGGGCGGGGAACTTGCGGCCTTCAGCACCGGCCGCATGGTCGAGGCTTTCGAAGACGCCGCCTTCTCCCTGAGCGCAGACGGCGAAATCTCCCAGCCCTTCCGCACGGACTACGGCTGGCACATCGTCAAGCGCCTCAGCTACAAGCCGTTGCAGACCTTCGAGCAGGCCCAGCGCGAGCTCGAAAAGAAGGTCATGCGCGACAGCCGTGCCGACCGCACCCGGGCCTCGTTCCTCGAGCAGCTCAAGCGCGAGACCGGCTTCACCATGGACAACGCCGCGCTGGCCTCCGTGCGCGCGCTGGCCTCCAAGACGGACAGCTGCTTCCACCCCGGCCATCCCCTGCCCGCGCTCAAGCCTGCGGACGGGAACCGGGTTCTGGTGCGCTTTGCAGACCAAACCCGCACCCTCAACGACTTCGCCACCTACCTCAACAACGCCAAGGCGCGCAACGCCGACCTGGGCACCAACGCCGTGATCGATGCGCAGTTGAAGGCTTGGACCGAGGAGATGCTCATCGCCCATGAAGATGCGCGTCTCGAGTTGAAGCACACGGACTTCCGCCTGCTCATGGAGGAGTACCACGATGGCATCTTGCTCTTCGAACTGACGGATCAGGAGGTATGGAGCCGGGCCGTGAAGGATTCTGCGGGGCTGGAGGCGTTTTTCTTGGCCCACCCCGAGAAGTTCTCGCATGCGGAGCGGCTCGACGCGCGGGTGCTGACCTGCTCGCCGGGCGCCCTGAAGGCGGCGAAGAAGGCCCTCAAGAAGGGGCAGGACCTCGCGGAGCTGCAGCGGACGTTGCAAGCCCAGGACCCGCTGGCCCTGCGCGTGGAGGAGGGGGTGTATGAGCGGGGGGCAAACCACTGGGTGGACCAGGCTTTTGCGCAACTCGCCGCGGAGGGCAAGCTGACCCGTCCGGGAGGGCAGGTGCTGTCCTTCGACTCGGGCGCAGGCGTGACGGTGCTGGTCGAGGTGCGCAACTACCTGCCCGTCCAGCCCAAGTCCTTGAGCGAGACCCGCGGTGTCGCCATCGCCGCCTACCAGGACCACCTGGAGGCCCAGTGGGTGGCCGCGCTCCGGGCGAAGACCCCATTCACGGTGTACCGCGAAGCCCTGCACTCCCTTGCGCAGTAACGCGAGGCATCTGGGCGGGCTGTTCGCGGGGGTGCTGGCCCTGCTCATCGGGGGGTGCCAGGACGCCGAGCCGGTGCAGGACGGAGTCGTGGCGCGGGTGTACGACCGGGAGTTGGGGATGGCGGATTTGGCCTCCCGCATCCCGGATGACGCCTTGCCCGAGGACAGCATCGCCCTGGCGCAGCGCATCATCGACACCTGGGTGAGGGAGCAAGTCCTTGTACAACAAGCGATTAACTCGCTCCCTGAAGACCTCCAGAACTTCGACGACGAAATCGAAACGTACCGGAATGCCCTGCTGCTTCACCGGTACGAGGAGCTTTACGTGTCGCAGCGGATGCAGACCGAGGTGAGCAAGGAGGAAGCCTTCGCCTTTTATGAATTGCATCCGGAACTGTTCACTGTCAATGACTTCGTGGTGCAGGCGCAGTTTTTTCACCTGCCCACCACCGAGCCGCTCAAGGAGCGCGAGTGGGCCCAGCTGCGCCGCTACTTCCAGTCTTCCGACCCCCGCGACCTGCTGGCGCTGGAGACCTGGTGCCTCGAACACCAGGCGGTGTACCACCTCGACCCGGATACCTGGTGGTTCCTCGCTGACCTGCTGCAGGAGGTCCCGCTGCAACTGTACCGCCCGGAAAGCCAAATCGCCGACCGCCGCCTCATCGAGTTCGAGCAAAACGGACGCCGCTACTTCCTCCGCTTCCTGCGGCACAACACCAAGGGCATGCCGGCGCCGTTCCCCGCAGTGCGCGAACGGGTCGAGGAGCTCATCCGCCACCAACGGCGCAACGAGCTGCTCACCACGCTCACCACGGAACTCGTCGACGGCGCCAAGCAGGAGGGCGATGTCGAGGTCATCGTACCTTCGGAACCTACAATCGATTGAAATGACGGAAAGCATGAAGGCAACGGGGCGAGCGCTGGTGGGTGGGGCATTCCTTTGGAGCGGGGTGTGGGGGGCGACAGCCTGGGCACAGCCCGGAACGTACCCCGTCCTGGACGCGGTGGTGGGGGTGGTGGGCAACGAAATCGTGCTGGAGTCCGAGGTGGAGGGGCAGGCGGCGGTGGCGCGCCAGGAGGCTGGTCGCGAGGCTGCGCCGGGGACTGCGGCGGATCTCCAGGACCGCTGCGGTGCGCTGGAGGAGTTGTTGTTCCAAAAATTGCTGGTGCATCAAGCCCGCTTGGACAGCGTGGTCGTGGAGGATTCCGAGGTGATGGCCGAGATCGACCGGCGGCTGACCTACTACGTCCAAATGCTGGGCAGCGTAGAGGCCTTTGAGCGCCAATACGGCCAGTCCGTTTCCGCTTGGAAGGCGGATTTCCAGGAGCCCATCCGGGAGCAGCTCATGGCCGGGCGGGTGCAGCAGGGCATCGACCAGCAGGTGCGAGCGACCCCGGCCGAGGTGCAGCGGCTCTTCGAGAGCCTGCCGGTGGACAGCCTGCCTTTGATCCCGGAGCAGCTGAGCTACAGCGAGTTGGTACTGCAGCCCGCCATCACGGAGGTCGAGCAGGCGGAGGTGCGGGCGCGCCTGGACAGCATCCGTTTGCTGGTCTCGACCGGCAAGCTGAGCTTCACCCTGGCGGCCATGCGGCACTCGGAGGATCCCGGCTCGAAGTTCAAAGGCGGCTGTTACGAGGGCATCGGGCGGGGGCAGTTTGTGCCGGAGTTTGAGGCGGCGGCCTTCGACACCCCCGTGGGCGACTTGTCCCCGGTGTTTGAGACGGAGTTTGGCTACCACTTCCTCAAGCCCACGGAGCGCCGCGGAGCGGTGTATTCCGTCTGCCACGTGCTGATGAGCGCGAAGGTGAACCCGGCGGAATTGGACCGGCTGGGCTCGGAAATCGAGCGTTTGGAAGGCCAAATCCGTTCCCAATCGCTCACCTTCGACGCGGCCGTCCTCTCCCACTCCACCCGCGAGGCCACCCGCAACCAACGGGGCCAGGTCACCAACCCGCAAGACGGTTCCACCCGCTTCCACATCCCGGCGGTGGACCCCAACATCTATCTCATGCTCACCGACCTCGCGCCGGGCGAGGTGAGCCGTCCGGTCCAGCTGCTGGACGAGAACGAGAACGGCTACTGGGCGCTCTTCCGGCTCGACGCCCGCTACCCTGCCCACCGCGCAAATCCCCAGGACGACTTCGCCCTCTTCCAATCCCAGGTCGAGGCCACCTTGCGGGAGGAGAAGCTCAGCAAGTGGATGCGGGGGCGCATCGCCGAGACGTACATCCGACTCGACCCGCCCTACGATACCTGCGCCACGCGCTACGATTGGACGGCCCGCAGGGAGAATTGAGAAGGGAGAATTGAGGCGCGCGGTGCGCGCGGGCGGCGGAGTAGGCGGCGGTGCGGGCGACGGTGCGGGCGGCGGTGCGGGCGGCGGTGCGGGCGAGCCGCAGATTTTTATCGGAATGGGATTCAACTTGGCGGCTTGGGGCGCGTCTTGGGTGCATATTCGCCAAGATGAAGGGTACAGGCATGCTTTTTTTGGGAGTGATTGGCGGCTGCGG
>JBEEPJ010000142.1:0-5659 GCA_041191165.1 Bacteroidota bacterium
GGGCCTTCATCTTCTTGTAGTGCTCCACCACCGGCTCCAAGCGGCTCCGTTCCTGCATCCATTCCCTGAGCACTGCGGGCTGAGAAAGCACATCCGGATCTCCAACCCGTTGATCTACCTCCCGGTAACGATCGGCTACCGCTGCCAGTTTCGCCAATAAATCCGCCACTTGCTCCACGCCAGCAACTCGCTCAACGGTGATACACAAACGTCCCGTGCTCCCCGACAACGCGAACCGCAGCAGCAGGAGAAGCCACACAGTGGCCCACAATCTGCGCCTCGACGCCCATGGCACGCGCCTCCGCGATGATGGCCGACGCCGCCTCCTCGTCCGTGTAAATCTCCATCCGGTGACCCATGTTGAACACGCGGTACATTTCCTGCCAATCCGTCCCCGATTCGGACTGAATCAGTCGGAAGAGCGGTGGCGTGGGGAAGAGCGAATCTTTGATCACCTCGAGACCCTCGATGAAGTGGAGGACTTTGGTTTGGCCTCCACCCGAACAATGCACCATCCCGTGAATGCGATTGCGCCACTTGGGCAGGATACGGCAAATCAGCGGCGCGTAAGTCCGGGTCGGCGAAAGCACCAACGCGCCTGCGGGCAGCGGAGCCCCGTTCACCGGATCCAGCAAATCTTTGGTGCCAGAATACACCAGGGCGGGATCCACACCCGGGTCGAAACTCTCCGGGTAGCGCTCCGCGAGACCCGCCCCGAAGACATCGTGACGAGCACTCGTAAGGCCATTGGACCCCATTCCTCCATTGTAACCGGACTCCCACGAAGCCCGTCCATCGCTCGCCAGGCCCACGACCACATCACCCGGCGCAATCCGGGCATTGTCGATCACCTCGTCCCGCCGCATCCGGGCCACCACCGTGCTGT
Organism: Bacteroidota bacterium; assembly: GCA_041191165.1. Classification (GTDB taxonomy): domain Bacteria; phylum Bacteroidota; class Bacteroidia; order Flavobacteriales_D; family Sanyastnellaceae; genus CAMCYM01. Next base: position 887 of record JBEEPJ010000142.1, read on the forward strand.
CCACGATAATCGTCCGGACCAGGTCCCCCACATCTGCCGTCTCGCCTCCCGTGGAGCGGATGTCCAGCCCAAAACTCCGCATCTCTTCCAGCAACGACTCTGTACCCTCAATCAAGGCGCGAATCACCTCTCCTGGCACCAACCGCTTGTTCCGCCCAATGGTACTGGAGACCAGAATGGGCCCTGTCGCACCGACGCACAACAGGTCATCCACATTCATGACGATGGCGTCCTGTGCAATGCCTTTCCATACCCCGAGATCTCCCGTCTCCTTCCAGACCATATAAGCGAGTGCAGACTTGGTGCCTGCCCCATCCGCATGCATGACCACACAATGATCCGCACTCCCCGTCAAGTCATCCGGGACCACCTTGCAAAACGCCCGAGGAAAAAGTCCCTTGTCTACCCCGGCAATGGCGGCATGCACATCCTCCTTTCCCGCAGAGACCCCGCGGGCCGCGTATCGGCCGGGGTCCGTCACTTGGCCGTGGGAACGAAGTCGTAGCGCAAAATTCGGAAGACCGTACGGCGGTTCGCCTGGTGAGCCGCCTCCTTCTCCGCCTCCGTCTTCAACTTGGCGATTTCCGCATCCGAAATCAGCAACTGCTCTTCCCCTTTGCCCACCGCGACCAGACGACGGGGATCGACTCCCTTGCTGATCAGATAATCGACACAGGTCTGGGCACGGCGCTGACTCAGGTCTTTGTTGTAAGCGTTGTTGCCACGGCTGTCCGTGTGCGACTCCAACTGAATCACGAAAGTCGGGTTGCGCTGCATGATGTCCAACAGGAAGTTGAGCGAATCCGCAGAGTTCACCTCTTTGTTGATGAGCAAGGTAGCCTGGTCGAACGGATACAATACCAACGGCATTTCATATTCCTTCTCCAGCACGATTTCCTTCAGGAAGTACTCCCGTCCAAAGTCGAGGTCCTCGTTCAATCCCACCGTGGAGAAGCGATCCCCAGTACCGATGTAACCCGTCTTCTTGACGTCCACCGTATACGTCACACCCGACTTGACTTTGCCGTCCAACAGCGCCACAGCGCCCGATCCGTCTGCCACGAATTCCCAAGAGGATCCATCGGAACCCGTGATGGTCACGGTTGCCATCAACGGATTTCCGGTCGCCTGGTCATAAACCGTTCCGCGGTAGGTGAACTTCAGGTCCGGCATCCGGAACTCATAAATGTCGTCTTTGCCTTTTCCGCCCGGGCGAGAGGAAGTAAACATGCCCCGGTCCTCCTCGGGATAGAACACGATGCCGAAGTCGTCCGAAGAGCTGTTCAGCGGATAAGGCAGGACCTCGACCTTGCCAAACTCCATCGTCGCCCCTTGCTTGGGCTGAGCCCGGACGATGTCCAAGCCTCCCATGCCACCGTGGCCATTGGACGCGAAGTACAAGATGCCGTCATACCGGAAGTGCGGGAACATGTCGTCCCCCTTCGTGTTGATGCCCGGTCCGAGGTTCTTGGGGGTGCCCCAGCGCTCCTCCCGCAGGTCATACGTGATGTACCACAAATCCTTGCCCCCTTGACCACCGGGCATGTCCGATGCGAAGACGAGGATGTTGCCTTCCGGATTGAACGCCGGATGCCCGACTTGCGAACTGTCGTTTTCGTCGCGGTTGATGAGCGGAACAAGCTCTGCCGGTCCCAGTCGGGTGCCGAGCAACGGCGCCCGGTACACGTCGCAGGCAAAGGCACTCTTCTTGTCCTCCACGCAGCGCGTGAAATACATCGTCTTGAACTTGGGGTCGAAAGTAACCGTTCCCTCATTGAACGGGGTATTCACCGTGTTGTTCAAAGGTTCAGGCACGCTCCATTTGCCCTTGCGGTCCGCCGCGGAGCGGAACAAGTCCATGAAGCTCTCCCCCGTGATGGGATCTTCCCCAGAACCCGAGGAGGACTCCCGGGACGAGGAAAAAATCACCTCATCCCCCTTCTTGGCGGCGAAAGCCAAACCGAAGTCATACCCTGCGGAGTTCAGCGCCAAGACGTTGGACACCTGGTACCGGGAAGGCGGCTCGTCTTGGGCCAGCGCGCCCGCTTCTGCAGCGGCGATGCGCTGGGCGGCGATGGACGCGTCCCCCCCCTTCTCCTGGTACCGGCGGTAGTAGGTCAAGGCCTTCTCGAACTCCTGAAGCGTCTGCATCACATCGCCATAGGAGAGAAACAACTCGGGCTTTGCGTCCCCGTACTTCAGCCCCACCGCCTTGTCGTACCACTCGCGGGCGCCCAGCGGGTCCATCATCAAACGATAGCACTCTCCGGCCATAAACGCCGCGCGGCCCTTCTGCTCGAGGTCCTTCTTGATCTTCGCGTAAGCCTTGATGTACTCCTGCGCCGCTTCGAAGTATCCCGTGCGGGCAAACTCCGCATCTGCCGCCATCGTATAATTCACCTGGGCCTCAACAGGCGTCGAGAAAACCATTGCGACGAGGAAGAAGATCGCCCCGAGCGAGCGCATCATGGAACATTGCAGGTTGTAGAGCATGCTGAATCGCTTGATATCAATCGCCGAAAGTAAGACAACGCCCGCACTCACCACCTTCATTGTGGAGAATTTCACAAAAAAATCAGCGGGTGAACAGCAATTCGGTGAACTTGGGCAAAGGCCAAACCGCATCATCCACAAGGCTTTCCAGCGCAGCGCAGCTCCGGCCCAGCGCCTCCAGCACCGGCATCACGTCGCGGGAATACCGATGGGCCCGTTCCAGCACCTCGGTCGCTGCGTCCGCCAATTCCTGTGCCTCGGTCAGGGCATTGATGCCCGCAAAAAGCGATTGTACTTCGGTGGCGCAGGTGCGCAGCATGTGGGTTTGGGCTACATCCAACCCCACCACTTTCCCGGCGAAAGCCGCCTGCAAACCATTGATGTTCTCCAGCAGGGTATTCTGGTACTTCACCGCCGCGGGCAAAATCGTGCCCATGGCCATCGTGCGCAACACCCGGCACTCGATCTGGCGCTTGAGCACGTAGGCCTCCAGCTCCACCTCCGCGCGGGCATGTAGCTCCTCGCGCCGCAGGACGTTCATCCGCTCAAAGAGGTCCTCGACCTCGGGGCGCATCAGCACCTCCAGGGCCTCGGGCGTGCTGCGCAGGTTCGCCAGGCCCCGGCGCGCGGCCTCTTCTACCCACTCTTGCGAGTAGCCGTTGCCTTCAAACCGGATGGCCTTGCTCTCGATGATGAGCTTCTGCAGCTCCTTCAAGATGGCGTCGTCTTTCTTGTCGCCGGCCTCGATGCGGGCGTCCACAGCCACCTTGAAAGCCTCGAGCTGGTCCGCCACGATGGTGTTGAGGACCGTCATGGGCAGGGCGCAATTTGCCGAGCTGCCCACCGCGCGGAGCTCGAACTTGTTGCCCGTAAAGGCAAACGGCGACGTGCGGTTGCGGTCCGTGTTGTCCCGCAGCACCTCCGGGATGCGGCCGATCTCCAACTTCAGCGCCGTCTTGTCGTCCGGGGACAGCGGGCCCTCGCCCACGCCCGCCTCGATGGCGTCGAGCATCTGCTCGAGCTGCGACCCGATGAAGGCGCTGATGATGGCCGGGGGCGCCTCATTCGCGCCCAAGCGGTGCTCATTTCCGACTGAGGCGAACGACGCCCGCACCACGTCCGCGTGCCGGTGGAGCGCCGCGAGGGTGTTCACGAAGAACGTGAGGAAGCGCAGGTTCGTCTTGGGGTTGTTGCCCGGCTTGAGCAAGTTGACGCCGGTGTTCGTGCCCAGCGACCAGTTGTTGTGCTTGCCGCTTCCGTTCACCCCGGCGAAGGGCTTCTCGTGGAGCAGCACCCGGAAATCATGCTTCCGCGCGACCTTTTCCATGAGCTCCATGAGCAGCAGGTTGTGGTCGTTGGCCAAATTCGCTTCCTCAAACCGCGGCGCACACTCGAACTGGTTGGGCGCCACCTCATTGTGCCGGGTCGTCACCGGAATGCCCACCCGATGCGCCTCCAGCTCAAACTCCTTCATGAAGGCGCTGATGCGCGCCGGGATGCTGCCGAAGTAGTGGTCGTCGAGCTGCTGACCCTTCGCCGGCGCCGCTCCGAAGAGCGCCCGCCCCGTCATCTGCAGGTCGGGACGCGCCGCATGCAACGCCTTGTCCACCAGGAAGTACTCCTGCTCCCACCCCAACGTCGCCACCACCTTGGTCACATTCTTATCGAAGTACTGGCATACCTCCGTCGCCGCGCGGTCGATGCGCGAGAGGGCCTTGAGCAGCGGCATCTTGTTGTCCAGCGCAAAGCCCGTGTAGCTGATAAAAATCGTGGGGATGCACAGCGTGTTGTCCCAGACGAAGGCCGGGGACGTGGGGTCCCACAGCGTGTAGCCCCGGGCCTCGAACGTGTTGCGGATACCGCCGCTCGGAAAGGAACTCGCATCCGGCTCCTGCTGCACCAGCAGCGACCCGTCAAACTTCTCGATCGCCCGACCGTCCCCGATGGGCGCGATGAAACTGTCGTGCTTCTCCGCCGTCGCTCCCGTCAATGGCTGAAACCAGTGCGAATAATGCGTCGCTCCCCGAGAAATGGCCCACTCCTTCATCGCGGACGCCACCTGATCAGCCACCCGACGGTCCAGCGGCGTATGGCGCTCCATCGCCTCCACGATGCCATCATACGCCTCTTCCGTCAAGTATTCCCGCATGTTGTGCAGGTGAAACGCATTCTCGCCGTAATACGCGGAAATCTTGTTGCTCGGACGATCGGGCGTGAGGGGAACGCGGTGCAGAACGTCTTGCAGGGCTTGGCGGCGATCGATGCTCATGGCTGGAAATG
>JBEEPJ010000143.1:0-5613 GCA_041191165.1 Bacteroidota bacterium
GTGCGATGGGAAGATGAACTGCGGTGGGGAACCCGGCAGGATGCGCAGGGGCGCAGGGGGTACTGGGCGGCGAGGTTGTTCCTGGGCCTGGGTCTCGCCGGGGAGAACCTCGGGGCCCTGCCCTACGACCGGAGTTTTTACGGCGGCGGCGTGAACGGGTTGCGCGGCTGGACCACCCGGGGGTTGGGGCCCGGAGCGACCGGGTACGCCGCCACCTCCGAGGTCATCAAGGGACTGGGCGACCTCCGCGTGGAGCTCAATGCGGAGTATCGCCAGCCGGTGACCTCGATCCTCCAGCTCGCCTGGTTCACGGACGCCGGCAACATCTGGCTCACCCGGGACGCACCCGACGCGGCGACCTGGGGCCGGGGCGGGCGCTGGGCGACCGTGGCGTGGAACACGGGCATGGGCCTTCGCCTCGACTTCGATTTCTTCCTGTTGCGACTGGATGCGGGCCTTCGCCTGCACGATCCCGGGCTGGCGGCCGGCGAACGCTGGCTGGGGCAGCATCCCATCCGGGGGGCATTCCACTTGGGAATCGGTCATCCGTTTTGATTTCGCAGGAAGCCCCTTAACTTCGGGCCCTCAAACACGCTCAAGATGGGATGGTTTAAGAGAAGACAGGAGGGAATTACCACGAAAAGCGCCGAGAAAAAAGAAATTCCGGAAGGCGCGTGGTACCAGTGTCCCGGTTGCAAGACCATGGTCACCTCGCAGGAACACGCGGCTACGTTGCACGTATGCAACTACTGCGGTTTCCATGAGCGCGTCGGCAGCGCCGTTTACTTCGAGTTGCTCTTCGACGATGGCAAGTTTCGCGAAATCGCGGCGAAGATGGAGCCCGCCGACCCGCTGGGGTTCCGGGACACCAAGCCCTACATCGACCGCATCGGCGAAGCCCAGCGCAAGACCAAGCTGCACGACGCCCTGCGCACCGCCTCGGGCCATCTCGATGGCATGCCCGTGGTGATCAGCTGCATGGATTTTGCCTTCATCGGTGGGTCCATGGGGTCCGTGGTGGGGGAGAAGATCGCGCGGGGGATTGATTTGGCTTTGAAGAAGAAATGCCCCTTTATCTGCATCAGCAAATCCGGAGGTGCCCGCATGATGGAAGCGGGATTGAGCCTCATGCAAATGGCGAAGACCAGTGCGCGGTTGTCGCTGCTGGCGAAAGCAGGGCTGCCTTATATTTCTGTGCTGACGGACCCCACCACTGGAGGAGTGACGGCTTCTTTCGCCATGTTGGGGGACCTCAACATCGCGGAACCCAATGCGCTGATTGGGTTTGCCGGACCCCGTGTGGTGAAAGAAACCATCGGCAAGGACCTTCCGGAAGGATTCCAGCGTTCGGAATTTGTGTTGGAACATGGATTCTTGGATGCCATTGTCGAGCGCAAGCAGCTGAAGGAGAAGCTCTCTTTCTTCCTTCATGCCATGCACGATTACGAACCTGAAGAAGAATCGGTTGGATAAGGACTAAAGTTATCCTACCTTTGCCCGCCTTTCATTCACATCCCGAACATCAAACGATTTCGAAATGTACTATTTGGACTCAGAAAAAAAGAAGGAGTTCTTTGTCAAGCACGGCAAAGGAGCCACTGACACGGGTAGCCCGGAGGCGCAGATTGCGATGTTTTCTTATCGCATCTCGCACTTGACGGAGCACCTGAAGTTGAACCGCAAGGATTTCAATACCCAGCGCGCCCTGATCAAATTGGTCGGAAAGCGCCGGAAGTTGCTGGATTACCTGAAGGCAACGGACATCGCACGTTACAGAAACATCGTGGCCGAACTCGGTTTGCGCCGCTGATTGATACCGCACGAGACGAGGAAGGCAATTGCACGACGATTGCCTTTTTCGTCTCTTTTTTTACCGCCGAACGCCCAACGGGGCGCCGGCTTCATAGATGCACACAGAAGACAGGATGAACTATCAGGTACACAACCAAACCATCGATCTCGGCAACGGGCGTGAGATCACCATTGAGACCGGGAAACTGGCAAAACAAGCCCACGGTTCCGTGGTCGTAAAATCAGGCAACACGATGCTCTTGGCCACGGTGGTGGCCAGCCACGATGTGAAGGACGATGTAGACTTCCTGCCGCTGACGGTTGATTATCGCGAAAAATATGCGGCTGCCGGGCGTTTCCCCGGTGGCTTCTTCAAGCGGGAGGCGCGTCCTTCCGATACAGAAACCCTGATCATGCGCCTGGTGGACCGCGCACTGCGTCCCACCTTCCCCGCGGATTTTCACGCGGGAACCCAGGTGATGATTCAGTTGATGTCCGCCGACGCAGAGGTACTGCCCGATAGCCTCGCGGGCCTCGCGGCATCCGCTTGCATCGCGGTGAGCGACATTCCCTTTGACGGTCCCATCTCTGAGGTCCGCGTGGCCCGGGTGGATGGCCAGTTTATCGTCAACCCCCTGCGCTCCGAATTGGAGCGCGCCGACATGGACATCATGGTGGCCGGCTCTGCCGACAGCATTGTCATGGTGGAAGGCGAAATGAAGGAGGTCTCTGAGGATGAGATGGTGGATGCCATCGAGTTCGCACACAAGGCCATCCAGGCACAGTGCGAGGCACAAAATGAACTCGCCCGCAAAACGGGTCACTTCGGCAACAAGCGGACGTATGTGCACGAACGCCACGATGAGGAGCTCCGCAATCAGGTGAATGCAGCGTTGTACGATGCCTTCTACCAGGCTGCGCGCAACGGAAGCAGCAAGGAGGAGCGCAAAGCGCAATTCAAGGCCCTCAAAGACGGCTTTTTGGAGTCATTGTCGGAGGAGGTTCGCAAGGAGAAGGACTTTATGCTCAAGCAGTACATCGGAGACGCTCAGAAGAAAGCGGTTCGGGATTTGCTGCTCAACGAGCACACCCGATTGGACGGCCGCAAGCCGGAGGAGATTCGCCCCATCTGGACGGAGGTGGATTACCTGCCCGGCTGCCATGGCAGCGCCATTTTCACCCGCGGAGAAACCCAGTCGCTCACCACGCTCACCTTGGGCACCAAGCTCGATGAGCAGTTGATCGATGGAGCCCTCGTTCGGAAGAATGAGAAGTTCCTGTTGCACTACAATTTCCCGCCTTTCTCTACCGGGGAAGAGCGTCCGCTGCGCGGCACCAGCCGCCGGGAAATCGGTCACGGAAACTTGGCGTTGCGCGCCTTGAAGCCCGTGTTGCCCCCGGTGGAAGTTTGTCCCTACACCATCCGCATCGTGAGTGACATCCTGGAGTCCAATGGTTCTTCTTCGATGGCGACTGTCTGCGCTGGTACGTTGGCACTGATGGACGGTGGGGTACAGATTTCCTCGCCCGTATCCGGCATCGCCATGGGACTGATCACAGACAAGGAATCGGGCAAGTATGTCGTTTTGTCAGACATCCTGGGAGACGAGGATCACTTGGGTGACATGGACTTCAAGGTCTGTGGCACCGAGCACGGCATCACGGCTTGCCAGATGGACATCAAGATCAAGGGTCTGAGCTTCCAGCAGTTGCGTGAGGCCTTGGCCCAGGCACGAGAAGGTCGCCACCACATCCGTCGCGAGATGCTGCACAGCCTGCCGGAGGTGCGGTCGGATTACAAAGACCACGCTCCCCGCATCGTCACCTTGGAGGTTCCAGGCGAAGCCATCGGACCCATCATCGGTCCCGGTGGAAAGATCATCCAGGAGATTCAGGCCACAACCGGAACCACCATCAGCATCGAGGACCGCGATGGCAAAGGATGGGTCGAAATCGCCGCATCCGACAAGGCTGCCATCGAGGCGGCATTGGCGCGTGTCCGGGGCATCGCCTTCCCGCCGACGGTCGAGATTGGCGAGATCTACGAAGGCCGTGTCAAGAGCATCATGCCTTACGGAGCCTTCGTCGAAGTGATTCCGGGTCAGGACGGTTTGCTGCACGTGTCCGAGCTGGATTGGAAGCGGGTGGACAACGTGGAAGATGTCATCAAGGAGGGCGAAATGGTGAAATTCCAAGTCGTCGGACGGGATGCCAAGACGGGAAAAATCAAGTTGAGCCGCAAGGCGTTGCTCCCCAAGCCCGAGGGCTATGTGGAGCGCGAGGAGCGTCCGCGGGGTGACCGCCCAGATCGCGGGGACCGCGGCGATCGTGGGGACCGCGGTGACCGTCGGGATCGGGGCGATCGTCGGGACCGTCCCGAGCGAGGTGAGCGTCGTTTCGACCGGGATTGATGGCATTGTTTTTGCCGAAATAGAATCGAGAGAACAGAAGGGGGCCCAGGTCCCTTTCTGTGTTCTCGCAATCTTTCCCCCGGGAAAGCGTTGAGATGTGACCGATATGTTTGACTTTTACTTCACAACCAGAACAGACAAGCCATGAGGCAGCTGAAGATTACCAAGCAGGTTACCAACCGGGAAACAGCTTCGCTGGACAAGTACTTGCAGGAAATCGGACGGGTGGACCTGATCACAGCCGAGGAAGAAGTGGAATTGGCCCGCAGAATCAAGCAGGGCGATCAAGCGGCTTTGGAAAAACTCACGAAGGCAAACCTTCGATTTGTGGTCTCGGTATCCAAGCAATATCAGAACCAAGGACTTTCGCTGCCGGATTTGATCAACGAAGGGAACTTGGGCCTGATCAAGGCGGCGCAGCGATTTGATGAGACGCGCGGTTTCAAGTTCATCTCTTACGCGGTATGGTGGATTCGCCAGAGCATTTTGCAGGCGCTGGCCGAGCAGAGCCGTATCGTGCGATTGCCGTTGAATAAGATCGGGTCGATTAACAAAATCAACAAGGCGCTCGCCCGCCTGGAACAGGAGTTCGAGCGTACCCCCACGACTGCCGAGTTGGCAGAGGTGCTCGACATGACGTTGGACGAGGTCAAGCAAAGCCTCAAAAACGCCGGTCGCCATGTATCCATGGATGCGCCTTTGAAAGACGGCGACGAGAGTTCGAGCAACATGTACGACGTCATGAAGACGGGGGACACCCCTTCACCGGACACGGACTTGATGAACGAATCCCTCCGCAAAGAAATCGAGCGATCCCTGCGCACTTTAACGCCACGAGAGGGTGATGTCATCCGCTTGTACTTCGGGTTGAATGGCGAGCATCCGATGACGTTGGAAGAGATCGGGGAGCGTTTCGATTTGACCCGGGAGCGGGTGCGTCAGATCAAGGAGAAGGCCATTCGCCGGCTCAAACACACGAGCCGGAGTAAGATTCTGAAAAGTTACTTGGGTTAATTCGCAAGGAGGGGCGAGGATGATATGGGCTGAGCTGAGCGCAAAGTTGCGGAGGATGCCCTCCGCATCCCTGTTCTGGCTGCTCGGAAGTGTTTTCGCTTGGCTCTTGGGCAGCACAGGATGCAGACCCGATCGGTTTTCTACGGATCCGGCAGACCTTCTGGCGTTTTCTCAGGACACGGTCCTGTTCGACACGGTTTTTACGACCATTGGCTCGGTGACTTTGCCGCTGAAGGTTTACAATCCGCATGATGAAGCTCTGCGCCTTCGAACGGTGGAGCTGCAGGGAGGGGCCTCCAGTCCCTTCCGCATCAATGTGGATGGGCGAAGTGGTTTGCGGGTGGAGGATTTGACCTTGGATTCGGGGGATAGTTTGTGGGTCTTTGTGGAAGTGACG
>JBEEPJ010000144.1:0-5609 GCA_041191165.1 Bacteroidota bacterium
CCAACTCATCACCGATTTTCCAGGCCAAACCCTCGCCGCCTGGCAGCTCCTCCAATCCGCCCCCACCGCCTTTCCGTGGTCCGATTTTCAGCCGGCACAGGCCCTGGTGCTGGGCATGGGAGGCAGCGGCATCAGCGGCTTGATCGCTTCGCGCATGTTGTCAACCACCGCACCCGTGCCCGTTTTGGCGGGCAGCGACTACGCCCTTCCGGGCTGGGTCGGGTCGGGCACGCTGGTGATCGCCTGCAGTTACTCGGGAACGACCGAGGAGACGCTGTCGGCGGTGAAGCAGGCCGCCGAGCGGGGCGCCCGCATCGCGGTGGTCACCTCGGGCGGCACGTTGGGGGAGTGGGCGGCCCAGCAGGGCTGGCCGGCGTTGCACATCCCGGGCGGACATCCGCCGCGTTCGCAGTTTGGGTTTGGGTTTTACGGCGTGATGCACTGGCTGCATGTGGCGGGCTTGGTGCCGGAGAAGTTGTATCGGGGATTGGGCGGGGTGCCGGCGCATTTGGCCTACAACACCACCTCCGCGCAAGAACGGGCGGCGGAAATCCTGGAGGCCATTGACGGCCGCAACATCTTGCTGTACGGCGATACGGCGCAGGAAGGCCTGCTCATCCGGTGGCGGCAACAGATCAACGAAAACGGCAAGCTGCTTTGCTCGCACCATGTCTTTCCGGAGATGAACCACAACGAACTCGTGGGCTGGGAGGGCGCTGGACCGGATGAGGTGGTGTTGATGCTGCAGTTCCCGGAGGATCATCCGCGCACGCGCATCCGCATGGAGATCTGCATGGACATTTTCCAAGAGTTGGGGGCCGACGTAGTGGTGATTGAGCCCGATGGAGAGGACGAGATGCAGCGATTCTTCGACCTGGTCCATGTGGGCGATTGGCTGAGTTTGCTGCTCGCCGAGGCCGCAGGGGTAGACCCGGTTGACATCCGCAACATCGACCGGCTCAAGAACGCGTTGGCCGACATTCCCCAATGAGCCGCCTAAGCGGTCACTTTCAGGACTTGGGGACGGCGCCGTTCGATGCGGTGTGGGCCCGGCAACAGGAACTTTTCGATGCTGCGATTGCCCGGAAGATGGCCCGGCGCAAGGTGGGGTTAGAAGGGACGATGCCCGATGCCCTGGGTCGGCCGGAGTGTGCGGTGCCGGAGCACCACCTCTTCTTCGTGGAACATCCGCATGTACTGACGTTGGGCAAGAGTGGGGATCCGGGCCATGTATTGGCGTCCCCGGAGCGGCTGGCGTCGATGGGGGTGTCCTATTTTCCCATCAACCGGGGGGGCGATGTGACCTACCACGGGCCGGGTCAGCTGGTGGGTTATCCGATTCTCGACCTCGAGCAGTTGTTTACCGACATCGGCAGGTACATGCGAACCCTGGAGGAGGCCATCATGCGCACGTGTGGCGATTATGGCTTGGATACGTTTCGGTTGCCGGGGTTGACGGGGGTTTGGCTCAAAGGACCCTCTCTGTCGGGCATGGCGCCGCAGGGGGAGCGGAAGATCGCGGCGCTGGGCGTCAAATGCTCGCGCTGGGTGACCATGCACGGATTTGCGTTCAATGTGGCCCCGAATTTGGCCTATTTCGACCTCATCGTGCCCTGTGGAATCCAAGACCGGGGGGTGACCTCGCTGCAACTTGAACTCGGGCGGGTGGTGTCCATGGACGAGGTGAAGGACCGTGTGCGCGGCCACCTCGAGGCCTTGCTCGGCATTGATTTTACCCCCCGATGACCTCGCGCGCGGCGGCGATGCATCGGTACACGTCGCCGGGCAGGTGGCGCAGCTTATCAGGCGCCTTGTCGTAGCCCGTTCGCACCACCACCAAGTCCAGCGCGGGAACGCTGATGACGAACTGCCCCCGATGCCCCTCCATGGCGGAGAAAGCCAGTCCGTCTTCCGTATTTCCAAGCCAAATCTGGTACCCATAATGCGTCGCATCGCACCCGGGCGCCAAGGTGTGAATGGGGGTGAGCAGCCGCGCGGTGTACTCCTGCGGCACGAGCGGGGCTCCCTGCCACTTCCCCGTATCGAGGAGCAGCGCCCCGAATCGGGCATAATCCCGGGTCGTCGCGTAGTACTGAGCGAAGGAGCGTTCAATGCCGCCCTCCTCCACCGGCGCATCCAGTCCCCAGTAGGCCGGGTCCGTCGCCCCCATGGGTTTCCACAACCCCTGCTCTACCCAGTCGCTCAACGACTTGCCGGAAGTCACCCGCACCAGTTCTTCCAACAGCATGGTGTTGCCACCCTGGTATTCCCACTCCGTTCCGGGTGTGCTTCCCACCGCATACGGCTCGAGGAGCGATGCGATGTCCGGGGCGTAGTAGGCCTTCGCCATGAAGGCGAAGGGGTTCTTGTAGTCCTCACCGAAGGGGATGTGCGACCGCATTTGCAGCAGATGTTCGACCGTGAGTTCCCGTCCCGGGCCCTCCGAAAATCGTGGAAGGTATTGGTAAACAGGCGCTTGCAGTTCCAGATACCCACTGTCGATGGCCATTCCCACCGCGAGGGCCGTGATGGTCTTCGCCATGGAGAAGCTGTTCGTGAGGGTATGGGCGTCGTGCCCTTGCCAGTAGCGCTCGCAACGAATGGTGTCCCGGTGGATGACCAGGAAGCTCGCAATGTGCTCGTTATCAACCTTATGATTGATTAAGGCGGCGCTTACCCGGACAGAATCTTGCATTTTTTCAGGCCAAACCCAAGCCGCCCCCGTCTCAATTTTGCGCGGCGTGCGATAGCTCAGGTCGTCGATGTTCGAGTTCTTCCAACCTCGGAAGTAGGTCTCCGCCATGCCTCCCCAGATGTAGCCGTAGCCACTCAGATAGCTCGCGGTGAGCACGAAGGCGATAAACACCGCCAGGAGGATGAGAATCTTGCGCATGACAGAGGAATTGACCGGCGGTAAGTTCTTCATTTTTTCGGGGAAAGCAACCGATTCCCATCACGTTTGTAAAGTCTCGTGCGACGTTCGTGAAATGGATTGGGAAGCGCAGGCAACTCGGGCGTCTTTCGCCTCGTAAACGTTGCGAATTCAATCCATGCTCGAGGCCAAACTCCAATGCATCGTCATCGACGATGAACAACCGGCGCGACAGGCGCTCTGCCGGCAAATCGAACGCTACTGCCCGGGACTCAAGGTCATCCGAACGGCGGCCAATGCCCGCGATGGCTATCGGGCCATCATCGAGTCTTCCCCTGATGTGGTGTTTCTGGATGTCAAGATGCCGGACGAGACCGGCCTTGAGATGCTCGATCGATTCGAGCACCGGGATTTTTACGTGGTGTTCTGCACGACGTACCACGAGTACGCCGTGGAGGCGCTTCGCAAACGGGCGTTCGATTACCTGCTCAAGCCCGTCGACTCCGCTGACCTCAAGGCTTGTGCCCGCCGCATCGCGGAGCATTTTTACTTCGAAGGACCCGCCCAGGATGGCGGCTCAGACGAATGGGCAAACCGAAAGCTCGAGTTGGTCACGTCCGGCCACCGTTACTTCGTTAAGCACAAGGAAATTCTCAACGTCGAGGCCAGCGGAAGCTACTCCACGTTTTATCTGAGTTCAGGCAAGCGCATCACGCTTTCCCGCAACCTCAAGAAGGTAGAGGAGATGCTCAACGACCCGATGTTCTACCGGGTTCACAACTCCCAACTGGTTCGGCTGACCAGCGTGTTGTCCTGCAACTTGCGGAACAGCACGCTCACCCTGCAGGACGGCCGGGAGGTCTCGATGTCGATTCGCAAAAAGGACGAGGTGATGCAGCAGCTCGAGGCTTTGATGCTGGTGGGCAAGACCCGGCGCAAGCGGGTCACGGGATTGCAGGATGCAATTTCAAGGGCTGCAGAGCCTGAGGGTTTGCCGGAGGAGGGGGATTGAGGGGGGTCTGGGTCTCGGCGTATCTTTGGCACATGCATGACGCCACCGTCCCTTCCTCCCCCGAACGCCGGGATGTCCGGTCTCTGTCGGACGCGGAGCTATCGGAAATCCTGGTGTCATGGGGCGAAAAGCCTTTCCGGGCCCGCCAGGTTTCGGAGTGGATTTGGACGCGGGCCGCTGGCGGGTTCGAGGAGATGTCCAACCTGAGCAAATCCCTGCGCGAGCGGCTCGAAAGCGCTTTCTCGTTACAGCGCATCACGCGGGTGGAGAAGCAGGTAAGTTCCGATGGCACCATCAAATGCGCCTTCGAAGTGGCCCCGGGGAAGGTGGTGGAGGGGGTGTTGATTCCCACGAAGTCCCGGATGACGGCTTGCATTTCCTCCCAGGTGGGATGCAGCCTGTCGTGCACCTTTTGTGCCACCGGTCGCCTCAAGCTCATGAAGAACCTGACGGCAGCAGAGATCTACGACCAGGTAGAGATGCTCAACGCCATGGCCCTGGAGCATTATCAGCAACCCCTTTCGAATATCGTCTTCATGGGCATGGGGGAGCCCTTGTTGAATTACAGCCAAGTGCTGGAAGGCATTTCCCGCATCACAGGCACACCCGGTTTGGGCATTTCTCCGAAGCGAATCACAGTGAGCACAGCGGGCATCGCCAAGGCCATCGATCGGCTGGCGGATGACGGAGTCAAGTTTCATCTGGCGTTGTCGCTGCATGCCGCGGACGATGCGAAGCGCAATGAAATCATGGCCATCAACCAGTCCAACTCGCTCGAAGTCCTTGCCCGTTCGCTGCGTCACTTCCACGAAAAGACAGGTGAGCGGGTGACCTTTGAATACATCATCTTCAAGGATTTCAACGACGGCATCGAAGACGCGCGCGCATTGGCTCGGTTTTGCAAAAACGTACCTTGCAAGATCAACATCATCGAGTACAACCCCATTGATGCAGGGGGCTTTCAGATGACCACTCCCGAGCGCCTCGAGGCCTTCGTTTCCTTTCTCGAGGGTTGCAACTTGGTGGTGAATGTCCGTCGTTCGCGAGGAAAAGACATCGATGCCGCCTGCGGGCAATTGGCGAACAAGAATGAAGCAGGTCTGCGGACCCGCCTCACCAAGGAACTTCCCAGCTGATCAATCCAGCTTGAGCACCGCGAGGAATGCCGATTGGGGCACTTCCACGTTGCCCACCTGCCGCATCCGCTTTTTTCCTTTCTTCTGCTTTTCGAGCAGTTTGCGCTTCCGGGTGATGTCCCCGCCATAACATTTGGCAGTTACGTCCTTTCGCAGGGGAGAGATGGTTTCGCGGGCGATGATCTTCGCGCCGATCGCGGCTTGCAGGGCAATCATGAACTGCTGACGGGGAATGAGCTCCTTCAGCTTGATGCAGATCTTCTTGCCCAATTCGTAGGCGTTGTCCCGGTGGATCAGGGCGCTCAGTGCGTCCACTTGGTCGCCGTTGAGGAGGATGTCCAGCTTGACGAGGTGGCTTTGCTTGTACTCGTCGGGGAAGTAATCGAAGGAAGCGTAGCCCCGGCTGATGCTCTTGAGCTTGTCATAGAAATCGAAGACGATTTCGCCGAGCGGCATGCTGAAAGTCATTTCCACCCGATCTGCGGTCAAATACACCTGGTTGAGCAGGATGCCCCGCTTCTCGATGCAGAGGCTCATCACGGCTCCGATGTACTCCGACTTGGTGATGACCTGGGCCTTGATGAAGGGC
>JBEEPJ010000145.1:0-5562 GCA_041191165.1 Bacteroidota bacterium
CCCCTGCAGCGCCCCCATCCGAAGGGCGACATTCAGGTAACCCGGGTTCGCCCCATACGCCGCCGCCAGGGCGTCCACATCCAGCACCACCCCCTCCGACCCCGCCTGCTCCAGCTCCTCCAGCACCCCCCGCTCCACCAGCGGCGGCATCACCCCGCACAGCGCCCAGCCGTCGAGGTGTTCGAAGAGCCGGCCGCGCCAGCCGCGCTCGAGGTCCTCCTTTTCTGCAGGTTGGGAGTGGGAGCTTGCGTCATGCTTCATGCCTCCCAAGTTCGATAAAAACCCTCCACTTCGTTAGGGATGAACCTGTTCCACCCAAAACATAACCTCATCCCCGCCCGCATACCCCCCGGGCACCCGGACGCTTGCCCGCACGAAGAGCAACCCGGAACCCTCCTGCATGCCCCAGTACTTCGTGAAGTACTCGCCCGTCAGCACCGGGTGGGGCCGCTCGAAAATCCAGCCTATCCGGTCGGAGAGGTCGGAGTCTTTGTAAAGCCAAGCCCGCTCCCCATCCATCCGCACCTTCCAGGCGCAGGGAAATCCCCCGCCGTCGCGCGCGTGCCGCCCGGGCGCGATGCCGGACCAGAAGTCCCCCCCATCGGAGCAGGCATAGTATTCCGCGACGGAAAACGGCCGGCCCACCGCCCGCTTCTCGTCCTGCGCCAAGCCCTCAGCCGACCGGCCCGACCACCCCAGCGCGCCCGCCTCCCGCCGCACCCCGTCCGCCGGGAAGTGCGTCCCCTCGCCCACCTCCTCCAACGTCATCAAGTCCATGCTCCCCCGCAAGATGGCCCCCCAGTACGCCGCCGACAGGTGCAGCCCGGCCGTCATCATGGCCGGCTGGGCGACGTAGGTCACAGCTTCCACGAGCGAGCCGTCTGCTCGGGCGACCGTGACGAACGTGCGGCGGTAGTGCCCGGTCTTGACGCCCTCCGCCCGGTCCAGCAGGGCCATCCCCGCCGCCGGAATCCGGTACAGCGCCCCGTTGACCCGGGAGTCGCGCAGGGGCCGGACCGTGGCGTAGCCGCCCTGCTCCGGATTGCTGGCGCGCTTGGTGAACTCCCGCACGTGGTTTGCGAGCGTGGCCCGCTCGCGGCGGGTGAAGCGGACCTCGCGTCGCCGCAGGGCATCGACGTCGAGGTTGCGGCCGTAGGCGAAGTACCAAACATCGTCCGCCGACTCCGCCGCGAAATCCGCCGCCCGGCCGGAGTCCACGATGGGCAAGTCCGTGCGATCGCTCAGATACATGTAGGCCGGGTGCAACGACAGGCCCGCAGCCGTCTCCGCCTCGATGAGCACCTCCTCGCGGCGGTAGCCGAGGGGGTGGGTGGGCTGGCCGTGGGCGCAGCCTTCGAGGGCGTCGGTTTGGCCTAACGTGGGGGCGTCTACCTCATATAACTCGCCTTCAATCAGTGAGATAGCCTGGTCCCGGCCCACGAACGGAATGCCGTGGGGGCCGCTCGACCGGAGCACCATGCGCTGGGCCGTGCGCGCCGGACCCACGAGGCGGGCGTTTTGCAGGAGGTGGTGGTTGCCGCGGCCGCTGCAGAGCGTGCCGTAAACGAAGAGGAGCGTCTTGTGCATGTCGTTGGTTTTGAGAAGTTTCATAGGCCAAACTTCCCCCCAAACTCCCCCTCCCCGCCCGTTTCCGCAACGTTGCGTCGCCCCGCCCGCGCCCCCGGCCCCGGCCCTACCGCCCCCGGTCCTCCAAGGTGAAGCGCTGCGTGTCGATGCGCCTGAGGTCGGCCCCTTCTGGCCAAAGCAGGCTCACCGCCACCGACTCGGGCAACCGCTCCCGCAGCGCCCGCCGGATCCGGGCCACCGATTGGTTGAAGGCGCTCTCGCTCAATACGCCGGCCACCAGGCGCGTGTCAGAAACCCGGGCGCGCAGCTCGGCATGGACGCGCTGCCACGGGCTCCCGGGCTCCGAACGGTATCGCTCCCCGCGAAGCAGGGCGATGTACACCGCCCGGTCCCGGGGGTCGAGGGGCAGCTCGCCCCAATCCTCCAGCTCGACCCGCAGTTCCGCGGTGATGCGAACCCGGCCCACCTCCTGGAAGATCGATTCCCGCTCCAGGGCGATGAACTGGGAGCGGATGACCCCCAAGGTCCGCAGCACGGCGAACAGCAGATCCCGCTCGAGCCGCCCTGCCTCGATGGCCTCGCGGGCGTGCCGGGCGCAGCTGGGACACAGGTCCGCTGTGAGCATTTTGAGCCGGATTTGGGATTTGGTCATGCACAAATCCATCAGGCAGCCCTGCGGCACCTCGTGGGCCCGGGCCCGCCACCCCTCCATGTCCGGAAACAGGGCGCTGTGCAGCACGCCCGAGGCCACCAGGTGCGCCACCGGCACCCACGTCTCCACCCCGGGAAAGATGCCCTCCCAGCGATCGGTGTGCACGAAGAGCACCCGGCCGTGCGGCGTGGTGGCATGGAACGAGAACCAGTTGTTCTCCTCGGGCCAGTCGGAGAGCAGGACGGTCAGGGACTGGGGCCCGGCCCCCGCCGCTTGCGCCCAACCCTCCATCGCCCGCACCACCTGCCCCCTTCCGAGCACCGCCCCCTGCACCCCCGCGGCCTCACGCTCCGCCTCCACCCCGCGCTGCACCTCCTCCGGCGGCAGATCCGCCAGCCGACACCGGAACCGGCCCAGCCGCGTGTCCCACACCCCGGCCACCCGACGCGCCGTCTCCTCCGGCACCCCCGGAAGCCGGTAAATCCACCCATCCCCTGCGGCCCTGCCGCCTGTGCTCGATGTGCCGGTCATTCAATCGCAACCCGAGTACGGCACGATCGCAGGCCAAGTCGCCAGCGTCACGCACCCACCCGCATCGGTTGCTGTGAAGATATAGCGGGCCGGCGGAATCGCCCCCCACTGGGCTGTGGCAAACGAAACGCCCGTCAGCTGGTCCGTCAGTGTGTACGGCGCGGTGCCCCCGGTCAGCGTGGGCGTCAGCGTCGCCCCGGCCCCGGCCCCCTCGCCCACAGCGATGTGCAAAGCCGTCATCTCCAAGTACACGCAGCTCGCCGGGTCCGTCAAGTTCGCCGCGGCGCTGAAGTTGCAGGCATCCGTGTCCATGCAGCCCGCCACGAAGCCCTCGGTGACATCGCAAACCGTGTTCCCGTTGGTGTCGTAGCAGATGCCCGCGCAGTCGTAACCCAGCGCTGGGAAGGTGCAGGAGCCGTCGTTGGAAGTGGCGGCGGCGCTGTAGTTGCAGGCTGCGGCCAGGGTGCAGCCGGGGACATCGCAGGAGCCGTCGTCCTGGGTGGCCGTGGCATCGTAGTTGGTGGCTGCGGGGTTCGTGCAGCCCTGGCAAGAGCTGAAGTCGCAGGCCGCGGCGATGGTCGCCGTGGCGTCGTAGTCGCAGGCGCTGCTGTTGAGGCAGCCCGCGCAGGACGTCCACTCGCAGGAGCCGTCGTTGTACAGGGCCGTGGCGTCGTAGTTGCAGGCGCTGGCCTCGGAGCAGCCCAGGCACGAGGTGTACTCGCACGCGCTGAAGCCCCCGTAGTTGCAGGCGGCCGTGTCCGTGCAGGCCGGTGGCAAGCCCGCCATCGGGGGCGCCGGCGACAGGAGCGGCATCGGCATCGGCGGGGCCGGGGGCGTTCCGGGCCAGCTGCAGAAGCTCGTCAGCGGCAAGCCCTGCACCGTGGCCGCCGGGTCGTAATTGGTGGCGCTTGGAATCACGCAGCCCACCACCACCAGGAAGCACGAGCCATCGTCCGTGCCGGCCGCCGGGTTGAAGTTGACCGCCGCCGGATCCGTGCAACCCGGGAAGTCCACCGCGTCGCATATGCCATCCCCGTCGGTGTCCGCGCCGGGGAGACAGTTGCCCGCGCAATCTTCCCAGTCGAGCGCCGGGAAGGTGCACTGCAGCGGCGCGGAGACCGTGGCCTCGGCGTCGAAGTTGCAGGCATTGGGGTTCATGCAGCCCGCGCAGGACGTGAACTCGCACGTGGCATTGTCCCAGCAGTCCGCGGCGGGGTTGTAGTTGCAGGCACTCGCCAGCGCGCAGCCGAGCACCGTGGGGGGGGCGCATTCGCCGCAGCTGTTCTGGTAGACACAGGCTGTGGCTGAGGCCGTTGCATAATTGCATGAGGCCAAATCCACACAACCATCCACCAGGTCACACAGCCCATCCCCATCGACATCCTGATCGACCGCCCCACATCCGCACAGCCCTGCCGCCGTCTTGTTCCCATCCGCTGGACAGCCGTCCCCCGCCGTGGCGACATAGCCCTGGGGTTGCGCACAGGCCTGCTGGCTCACCGCCGGATTCCCGGCCCCGTCCCCGTCGGCATCCGCATACCACGTCGTCCCGTACGTGCAGTCCGCCGGCACATTCCAGTTCGCATCCGCATCGAAGTTGCAGGCCGTCGCATCCGTGCATCCCTCGACCAAGGGGCAGACGACCGTCTGAAAAGTGGCATACGCGTTGGTCGAATTCGAGTTGATGCCGTAGAGCGTGCCGCCCGGATATGTCTGGTAGGCCATACCGATGTTGTTGTACAGCCCGCCGGTCAGCTCCACCTTGTACCAGGTGTCCTCTTGCACCGCAAACCCGCTGAAGTTGTGGGTCTGCCAGTCGAAGTTGTAGTTGCTGCCCGGCGTGGTGGACGGCGCCGTGGCAAGCACCGCCCCCGTCGAGGGATTGAGGATGCGCATGGTCACCCCCTCGCCCGATCGAATCCGCACCCGCGTAAGCAATCCCGTGCTTTTCGCCTGGAACGTAAATCCTCCCACCGGGAAGAAGTACTCGCTGCCCAGGGCGTTGTCCTGGTTGCACAACGTCCCATCGATGCACAGCGCCGGGTCCACCCCCGTGTTGCCCCCCACGCAGCCGCAGCTGTTGGTGTAGGCGGAGCCGCCGCACACGCCGTTGCAGTCAGGGGCCTGGCAGCTTCCTGCGATGGTGGCATCCGAATCGTAATTGCAAGCCGTGGGGGTCATGCAGCCCACACAGTGTCCCGCCACCAGCCCCGTGTTGCCCCCGGTGCAGCCGCAGGCCGTCACCGTCGCCGAGCCGCCGCACACCCCATTGCAGTCGGCATAGAGGCAAGAGCCATCGGACTCATTCGCCGTCGCATCGAAATTGCAAGCCGTGGCATCGGTGCAGCCGAAGACGTAGCCGCCGGTGCCGGGGCAGACGACCGTCTGAAAAGTGGCATAGGCGTTGGTCGAATTCGAGTTGACGCCATACAGCGTGCCCCCGGGATACGACTGGTAGGCCATGCCGATGTTGTTGTACAGGCCGCCAGTCAGCTCCACCTTGTACCAGGTGTCTTCCTCCACCGCAAAGTCCGTGAAGTTGTGGGTCTGCCAGTCGAAGTTGTAGTTGGTGCCCGGCGTGGTGGAAAGCGCCGTGGCGAGCACCGCGCCCGTCGAGGGATTGAGGATGCGCATGGTCACCCCCTCGCCCGATCGAATCCGCACCCGCGTCAGCAGTCCGGTGCTGTTCGCCTGGAACGTAAATCCCCCCACCGGAAAGAAGTACTCGCTGCCCAGGGCGTTGTCCTGGCTGCACAGCGTCCCATCGATGCACAGCGCCGGGTCCACGCCGG
>JBEEPJ010000146.1:0-5474 GCA_041191165.1 Bacteroidota bacterium
GAAAATCACGGCAAGCGGTGGGATGCCATGGATGCCCACCATGCGGAGTGGCGTTTTGCGGTGGAGGCTTCCCATCCTGGTAAACTCATCTTTACGGTGCCCATTGATTTTCAAGAAGAACTGAAAATCCGTTGGCAGCGAAGAGATCCGGAGGTCCAAATCCAGGTCCAACATCCCCAAACCGACACTTATGCCTGGGATTTAACGGCGGACGATTGGTTGCGCGATGCGCATGGGGAGCCCGTGCGCCGCCCGGGAGGTCATGGTGCCCTGCTGCGCAACTTGGATGGGCTCGAGGCCCGTTGGGTTTTCATTCGAAACATTGACAATGTACTGCCCCAGTGGCATCCCCGATGGGCTGAGCGCATCGCATTGCGGTCGGCGCTCGGTGGAATCTTGAAGCGCTGGGTTGAAGAACGGGATGCGCTTTGGTGGGAATGGTCCGCTGGTACACCCGGATCGGCTGCCCGGATTCGGGAGTGGTTGGGTGGGGCTTCTTCCGGGCTTTCTTTGGATCCCACGGAAGAGGAACTTAGAAATGCGCTTTGGCGTCCGATGCGGGTCGCTGCGGTGGTTCCCCACTCGGGTCAGCCCGGGGGTGGACCTTATTGGGTTCGTGATGGTTCTGGGCAGTTGCGCCCGGGTATCGTGGAGTCGGCCGAGTTGCCGCCCCAATGGAAGGACGCAGGAACCCACTTTAATCCTGTCGAAATGGCCTGCTATTTGAGCAGCCCTGCCGGTAGCCGACTGTCTTTGCAGGCCTATGCGGATGCATCCGCATACTTCACAGCCGAGAAGCAAATGGGGGGCAGGCCCATTCGAATCCTGGAACGTCCAGGCCTTTGGAACGGCGGAATGGCGGGTTGGCTCACGCGGTTCGTGGAAGTCCCTGCCTGGAGCTTCTCGCCTGTAAAAAGTGCCTGGGACCTCCTCAATTTCAGTTCCATCTGAAACAAGAAAGGCCACCCTTTCGGATGGCCCTTCGCAACAAGTGTATAAAAGTCCTGGGGTCCTGAGCTTATTGCTTCATGACCGTCAGGTTGGAAACGTTTTGGCCGTTGGTGATGCGGATGGCATACACGCCGGGGAGAATGTCTCCACCCGTGACGATGCGCACCCGTTCTCCACGCGCCAGATCGGTATAAGATTCACTCGCCACCACCGTGCCACCGAGGTCGCTGATGGTGATGTCGGTTCTTCCCCGCAGTCCCTTGTTGAACTCGAGGGTGATGCTGTCGTGGAAGGGGTTGGGGAAGGTCTTGACCAAATTCGTCATCAACTTGGCTCCTGCATCATCCGCGTTGGGCAATTTGGCAGCGGCCTTGATGCCGACCCCCATCGTGATGTTGCCCGACAACTGCCATCCATTGAGGAAGAGGGATTCCTCGGGATGGTGGATGCGCTTGCCCGCCAATTTGATTTCGGTGCCCTGATTCACTGCGAATCGCACGTGATAACGCTGGTTTTCGTTCACGGGTACTGAGGTCTTGAGCTTCAGGAGGCCATTGAATCCATCCGTCAACATGATGGAGTTGACGAAGAGCACCTGCTCCTCCTCGTCCAGGATGTAGTAACGAATGACCCCGTGTCCGATGGACTCGAGAATGTCGATGTACACGGCTTCCATTTCACCGGTTGCGCAGGCGGTAAAGGTCTGCTCGGCTGCTCCACCGGGGAGGTAGATGGTTTCCAGCCCGATGGGGGAAGTGTGCATGCAATCATGCTTCAGCTCCGAGAATACGCCTGATTCCGTAGTCAAGGACTGACTGTTCTGTGCCGATGCGACTGCGACGGCGGCCACCAGAACCGCCACTGCGACGGCTGAGGTGATGAGTTGAGATTTGTTCATGAGAAAGGATTTTCGACTGACTATACCCGGTCAAACGAAAGCCCCTTCCAAAAGGTTACGTTTTTAATCCGCTCCTATCAAATCGTGCCCGCCGCTGGGGGTCAAGTAGTCCTCTGATCGATGGTTGCTGCAGATGACCGTGGTGGTTTTTTGGACGAGCAAGGCCAAACGCGTTCTATACCATTCGATTCCGCTTGCGTCCAGGTTGGCGCAGGGTTCATCCAAAACCGTCAGTGCAGACGCTGAGCAAAGGGCGAGGGCAAGCTTGACGCGTTGTTGCATCCCGGAACTCAGCGCACCCAACGCTTTGTTCCGGTGGGCGTACAATCCGGCTTCATTGAGGGCCTCCCAAGGAGAAAGGTCGGGATAGAATGGGCGAAATCGGGCGTGGAATTCGAGCGTTTCGGTCAAAGTCAAATCCGGATGGAGGGCATTTCCGGGACCGATCAGCAAACTCTGACGCATATCCACGTTGGGACGCGTTGCGCTGCCCTCCCGGGTCATCACGGCCCCAGAAGATGCACTCAGGGTTCCGGCCAGGATCCTTGCCAGGGTGGACTTGCCGCTTCCATTCGCCCCGCGGATGACAAAGTGGCTGTAGGCCGGGATTTCCAGGGATAGCTCTTGAAACACCCATCGCAGACCAAACCGATGCCCCACCTTGTCCAACGTCACGCCGATGGGAGAAAGGGTGTGGCCGTGCATGGGCAATCAGAAAGGGCCTCGGATGATGCCTTTGTCAGAGGCTCGGATAAATGCGAGAATAACCTCCTTTTCTTCCGAGACAGGGAGCTCGATATCCGCCACTTTGATGGCTTGCGTCATGTTGCCATTCTGCACATAGAGGGTGCGATAAATGTCCTCAATCCGCAAGATGCGGTCGTTGTCGAAGCCCCTTCTTCGCAATCCGATGCTGTTGACTCCGATGTAGCTTAAGGGTTCACGTGCGGCCTTGATGTAGGGTGGGATGTTCTTGCGCACCAGCGATCCACCTGCCACGAAAGCATGTTGTCCGATGGTCACGAACTGTTGAATGCCCACCATGCCCTCGATGATGACCCAGTCCTCGACGGTCACATGTCCCGCGATATTGCCGGAGTTTGCGATGATCACATGGTCTCCTACCCAAGCATCGTGGGCCAAGTGGGTGTAGGCCATGAGCAGGCAATCGGCTCCGACTCGGGTGCTCATGCGGTCCCGCGTGCCCCGGTTGATGGTCACACACTCCCGTACCACTGTTCGGTCACCGACTTCGGCCGTGGAGTTCTCGCCGGCATATTTCAGGTCTTGCGGCAATCCGCCGATTACAGCACCCGGGTAAATCTTGCAATCCGATCCCACGCGCGACCCGTCGAGGACGGTGGCATGCGGACCGATCCAGGTGCCCGCACCGATGGTCACATCGGCTGCGATGTAGGCAAAGGGCTCCACCGTCACGCCTTCTCCGAGGCGCGCTCCCGGAGCGACATGGGCGAGGGGGGAAATCACGCTGTGAAATTAGCAAATTGCAACGCTGAGCGACAGGCGTCAGGCAGGTTGTTTCGCCACCTGTGCGAGCATCTCCGCCTCTGAGACCAATTGGCCTCTCACAAACCCTCGACCCCGCATGTGGACCAGCCCCCGGCGAATCGGTGAAATCAACTCCAGGAAAAACAGCACTGTATCTCCAGGGAGCACCTTTTGCTTGAATCGAACGTTGTCGATTTTCATGAAATAAGTGGTGTATTCTTCCGGGTTTTCCACGCTGTTGAGGGCGAAGATGCCTCCCACCTGTGCCATGGCTTCGATCTGCAGGACCCCGGGCATGACGGGATTGCCGGGGAAGTGCCCTTGAAAGAATGGCTCATTCATCGTCACATTCTTGACCCCCGTGATGCTGTTCTCCGTCATCTCCAGAATCCGGTCGACCAGCAAGAAAGGATAGCGATGGGGCAGAAGCCGGCTGATCTGGTTGATATCCAGCAAGGAAGGGCGTTCAGGGTTGAGGTCGGGAAGCCCGGTTTCCACCCGGATGCGCTGCTTCAACAGCCGAGCGAAGGCGACATTTCCGGCATGACCCGGTCGTGCGGCGAGGATGTGGCCTTTGATGAAGTGCCCTGTCAAGGCCAAATCCCCCACAATGTCCAACAATTTATGTCGGGCCGGCTCGTTCGGAAATCGCAGCGGTGAGGTGTTGAGAACCCCTTTCGATTCCACATGCACCGACAGATGGGACTTGCCCACGAGGGCTCCAATCTCGGCGAGCTCGGTATCCGTGTACGGGCGCTCGACCAGGACGACCGCGTTTTCGACGTCCCCGCCCTTGATGAGACCCTGGCGCGCGAGTTCCGCGACTTCCTTGAGAAAAACGAAGGTCCGGCATGAGGCGATTTCGTCCTTGAACTCGCTGAGCTTGTACATGCTCGCGTGTTGGGTGCCCAGGACCGGACTGCGGTAATCCACCATGACGGTGAGTCGGAATTCACCGTCGGGCTCAGGGACTGCCAGCATCTCCACGTCCTTTTCAGGGTCTTCGAAACTGACGTTTTCGCGGAGGATGTAAAATTTGCGGGGAGCGGTTTGGTCTACAAACCCCACCTCCAGAATCGCGTCGACATAGCGCTGAGAACTGCCGTCCAAGATGGGAATTTCAGGCCCCTCCAACGTGATGAGGGCGTTGTCCACTTCGCATCCGTAGAGGGCGGCCAAAATGTGCTCGGTCGTGTGTACGCGCGCACCATTCTGCTCCAATGTGGTGCCTCGTGTCGTTCCCACCACGCGATCTACGTCCGCTTCCACGATGGGTTCGCCAGGCAAATCCATCCGCTGAAACTTGTAGCCGTGGTTTTCAGGCGCGGGGTGGATGGTCAGCCGGTTGTGC
This sequence comes from Bacteroidota bacterium, assembly GCA_041191165.1. Lineage (GTDB taxonomy): Bacteria > Bacteroidota > Bacteroidia > Flavobacteriales_D > Sanyastnellaceae > CAMCYM01. The sequence continues at coordinate 4,710 of JBEEPJ010000146.1, forward strand.
ACCCCGGTGTGCAGTCCTATGCCTTCGAATGACACGGAGGAGCGGAGGGTTCGTTGATGCGATAACATGATTTCTGGGCAGTTAGTCTTTGCGGTTTTCCAGTTGGGTCAACCGATTCAGGACATCTCCTTGACTCAAGTGTTTGAGGGTGATTTGCCGGCGCTGGAACTCCTTTAAGGGCGCTGCAGGCGTGCCTTGCATGATGGTGCCCGGGTGGATGATGCTGGCGCCGATGCCGCTCTGAGCTGCGATTTTGACGCCATCCGCGATGTGCAGGTGGCCGGCGATTCCCACCTGGCCACCGATCATACAATGGGCGCCGATGGTGGTCGAGCCGGCGATGCCCGTCAGCGCGGCGATGACCGTGTGGTCTCCGATGGATACGTTGTGTCCAATCTGGATGAGGTTGTCCAGCTTTACGCCATTCCCGATGCGGGTCGAGCCCAATGTAGCCCGGTCTATGGTGGTTCCCGCTCCGATTTCGCAGCGGTCGCCGAGAATGACAATCCCAGTCTGCGGGATTTTGCGGTAGGTCGCGTCTTGTTGTGGGGCAAAGCCAAATCCGTCCGAACCCAACACCGCGCGGGTATGAAGGACGCATTCCTTGCCTACGACACATCCATCGTGCACGTGTACCCCCGCATGCAATAGCGAGCCCGCCCCCACCCGCGCCTCACGCCCCACCACGACGTGGGGCCTGAGGTCGCACCCCGTTTCGATCCGGGCTCCTGCCTCGATGACCACGTATGCGCCGATGCGACATCC
>JBEEPJ010000147.1:0-5463 GCA_041191165.1 Bacteroidota bacterium
CAGTCAGGAGCCACACTGCCGTCGGGCAGCTGGGCGAAAGAGGTCACCGAGATCATCAAGGCAACCAGGAGCGTGTAAAAGTGCTTCATTTGAGAAACAGGAATTGGTTTTCGATTCAAGTGGCGCAATTTAGGCCAAACAGGTTGCACGAATGTATGAATTTCGCGCGTTTTCTCACATCGAATTGTGCAGGAAACCCGGGCTCAAAAACTGCTGGTGAAGGTGATTTCGAAGCCGTTGGAAGCGGGAACAGCCCGGCATACCCCGCCGATGCAGAAAATGCCTTCCCGGCGCTTGCCATAACCCACGGACAGCCTGTGGGGCCCGTCCGTCCGGCCCACCGCTCCGTAGAGGTAGTGCACCCGTGCCCCCGGGTCGGGGTTGCCGTAGTTGTACTGGTCCATCACACTCACGAACCAGTGGGGACTCCACGTGTACTCGAGGATGGCCGTGGCCCAGTCCCCCTTGTCCTGCTCGGTGAACAGGCCCTGCACCTCGGCCCGCAGGCTCTGCTTGGGCGCCGTTTTCCACTGGGCCTCAAGCACGTGGATGTCGGCGTAGACCAGCCCCTTAAAGGTTGTGGTCACCGGCGTGGCCAGGGTGTTGAACTCCAGATAGAAGTAGGCGTACTTGAGCTTGAGGTCGGAGTTGATTTTGCGTTCGAGCAGAACGTTGACGTCCCGCACGAATTTCACCGGCCCGAAGCCCCAGCTGTTGCGCCGGAATCCCAGCGTGGCCCCTTCGACGCCCTCCAACCGGGTGGTATCGAGTCCGTTCGCGGCGGCGACATTGAGGGTAATCCGGGTGCCGTAAGGCCCCCCGAGCCGGGTTTCCTTGGGCACCGTGTAGTACATCTCGCCTCCGATGCTCGACTCGCCCGCCACCACCGTGGCATAAGGGTACAGCGTCGCGGCCAGGTTGTACGTGTGCTGCTTGGTGATGGCCGGGATGTAGTTGATGGGCAAGTCGAAGAGCAGCACATTGCGGTCGGAACGGAAACTCATGTTGTCCACCGTCTTGGCGTTGAGCACCCATCCGAATCCGCGTTGGGCGTAGGTCAAATCCAACAAAATCGCCTCCCCTTTCCGGTACACGTATTGGTTGTCGGCGCTCGGGTCGTTGATCTTGGTAGCGTATTCGAGGTTCCCCGTCCAGCGGCCGCGCTGTACCCCGAGCCGGTAGGACCAGGCGGCCACATTCTGGGGCAGGGTCAGGACGAGGGTGTCCTTGGCGATGGTGGAACCCGCCTGGAAGCGGCTAACGAAGTTGCCGCCCAGGGTGACCCGCAGGTCGCGCGCGGCCCACTCCTCCCGCAGGTCGTTCAGGGTGACTTGGGCGTCTACCGCCCGCACCAGTCCCGGACCCAGGATGAGGCCGCTGTTGAAATCGAGGCGTTGCTTCCCGAGCAGCGCCTTCACCTCAACGCCTGGCACCGGGGTCAGGATGAGCCGGAATCCGTCGAGGGCGTTGTCGATGCCCAGGGCCCGCTCCTCGTAGCTCCGCAACACGATGCCGCTGCCGAATTGCTCATAGAAGTTCCCCAAGGTGATGTCGAGGCCCACGTCCGGGTCGGAATAGCGGGCAAAGCGATAACCGACGCCGGTCCCCTTGAAGCGCCCGGGGAAGCCCACCACGGCATTGAGATAGGACTCGTAGCGCATGCCCGCCGAGAAGTTGCCGCGGGTGTAAATGAGGTTCCCGTAGGCATTGAGCGCGGACTTCTCCGGCGGCACCACGGCCCCGATGAGCGAGTCCGGGGCGTAGGATTGCCAGAGGAGCTGGACGTTGCCCGTGACCCGGCCGGCATCCTCCCCTCCGCCTCCGCCCTCGAGCTGACCCTCCTCCTGCGCCCGCAATCCGGACGTCAAGCACCCCAAGGCAAACAGCACTGCAGCGGCCCTGCGGCCGCGAACCCCGCACGAGAAAATCATTTGCGGCCGTACTTCAGGAGCTGCTGGAAGACCTCGTCCTCATCGCCGTCGGCGTAGTTGTTGTGCTGCCACACGATTTGGCCTTTGCCATCCACGAGAAAGGTATGGGGCACATTGATGACCTGCATGGCCCGCGCAAAGTCCTTGTTGGGGTCGAGCAACACCTGGCAATCCCAGTCCACGCTCGAGACATACGGCGCCACGCGCGACGAACTCCGCGCGTCGTCGATGCTCACCGCCACGATGCGGACCCCCGTGCGCTTTTGCCACTCGGCGTAATGCTCCATGTAGGCGTTGAGTTCCCGCTTGCAGGGGCTGCACCAAGTGGCCCAGAAGCAGATGAGGGTGGGCGCACCACTTTGGGCCAAACTCGCCGTATTCACCGGCTTTCCGTTCAGGTCGCGCAGGGTGACGGCGGGCAATTTCTGGGCGGCCATGTCCCACGCGAAAAGCGAGAGGAGGAGGACGAAACCGACCGAGCGAACCGAGCGCAGGGGGGCGAGGAAGGGCAGAAGTGACTGCATGTCTTGCGGTTTAGAAAGGGACGAATTTAAGCGAATTGCATGGTTTTTCAGCGAACGGGGCGCTGCGGTATATTTACAGGCATGAATCGTACCAAACTTTTTCTGGCCGCCCTGGCGGTGGTTTGTGGAGGGGGGGCTTGGGCCCAGCCGACCCTGGTGGATCCGGTGGATGTGGTGGAGGGGACGCTGACCGATCCGCAGTTTGATGAGGTGTCGGTGCATTGGGACGTCCTCAACGGCACAGGGGAGGACTTGACGTTGATGGTGACGCGCACGCTCGTGCAGGCGGTATCGCCCTACAATCAACCCTACGTGGCCACGGCCCCCGGGGCCTACGACCGCTTTTGCTGGGGTCCGCTGTGCTACAATTTCGGGACGGCCGCCAGCTCGACCAATGCGTCGCTGTTGGTGACCATTGCGCCGGGTTTGGCCAACACCACTTTCGTAGGCGACTATTACCACAACGGCGTCGCGGGCATGACGGCCATCGAGTACTGTTTCCACCCCGTCGGCGCTCCAGAGGCCGGCGCCTGCCATGTGGTCTCCTACTGCATGGACGCGGAGAATTGCGTGCTGGGAACGGGGGCTGACCTCGTCGCTCAGGGTCCGCGCATCGTGGGCATTTCCCCGCAGCCCCTGGTGGGGTTGGGAGCGCTGCAATACGACCTGGCCGGCGCGGGAAAGGGCCGGCTTCGGCTGGTGGCTTCCTCCGGCATGGAGGTTGCCGCTTGGGATTTGGAGGCCGATCGCGGCAGCCTGTTCCTCAGTTCTGACCGCCTCGCCCCTGGCCTGTACATCGCCGTGCTCGAAGTCGACGGCTTGGCCCGCCACACCACGCGCTGCTGGGTGGGGCAGTAATCGGTCCCGTGCGGGATTCCATGCGCGGTGAACCCGCGTTCCGGAGGTCAACTCCCAAAAAGTGTTGCACACCCGGTCAGATTTGTTGACTTTTGCGCGCTTATGATGCATCCATCGAACAAACAGGAGGCGCTGGATTACCATGCCCGGGGAAGGCGGGGCAAGATCGAGGTGGTGCCGACCAAGCCCTACAGTTCCCAGCGTGACTTGTCGCTGGCGTACAGTCCTGGCGTTGCGGAGCCTTGCAAGGCGATCGCTGCCAACAAGGACGATGTCTACAAGTACACTGCCAAGGGAAATTTGGTGGCGGTGATTTCCAATGGCACGGCTGTCTTGGGATTGGGGGACATCGGGCCGGAGGCCGGCAAGCCGGTGATGGAGGGGAAGGGGGTGCTGTTCAAGGTTTTTGCGGACATCGACGTCTTCGATATCGAGGTGGACGCGAAGGACGTGGACCTCTTTGTGGCCACGGTGAAGGCCATCGCGCCGACGTTTGGGGGCATCAACCTCGAGGACATCAAGGCGCCTGAGGCCTTCGAAATCGAGCGCCGCCTGCGGGAAGAACTGGACATCCCGGTGATGCACGACGACCAGCATGGCACGGCGATCATCTCGGCTGCCGCGCTGCTCAACGCCCTGGAGCTGGCGGGCAAGTCTTTAGACCAAATCCGCATCGTCATCAGCGGGGCCGGTGCCGCCGCCCTTTCTTGCGTGGACATCTACGAGCAGTTGGGTCTGTCGCCGAGCCGGGTGGCGATGTTTGACTCGAAGGGGCATATTCACCTGGGACGGACGGACCTGGATGAGCGCAAGTCGCGCTACGCAGGCGAGACCTATTATGCTTCGTTGGGCGAGGCGTTGGAGGGCGCGGATGTGTTTCTCGGGCTCAGCAAGGGCGGGCTCTTGACGGCGGCCGACATCCGGCTCATGGCGCCGCATCCCATCGTCTTCGCCCTGGCGAATCCCGATCCCGAAATCGGTTATGACGAGGCCCTAGCCGCACGCCCGGATGTCATCATGGCCACCGGACGCAGCGATCATCCCAACCAGGTGAACAACGTGCTGGGTTTCCCCTACATCTTCCGGGGGGCCTTGGACGTTCGGGCCACCACCATCAACAACGAAATGAAACTGGCCGCGGCGCACGCCATCGCGCAGCTCGCCAAGGAGACGGTGCCCGACCAGGTCGCAGAGGCTTACGGCGGGCGGGCGCTGACCTTCGGTCCGGAACTGATCATCCCCAAGCCCCTGGATCCGCGGTTGATCACGGCGGTTTCGCCCGCCGTGGCTCGCGCGGCCATGGAATCGGGCGTGGCACGGGAGCCCATTGCGGACTGGGACCTTTACGTGGCGCAGCTGCAGGCGCGCCTCGGGGGCAATAACACCTTCAGCCGCACCATCGCCGAGCGCGCCCGCAAGAATCCCAAGCGCGTGGTCTTCGCCGAGGCGACGAGTTACAAGGTGCTCAAGGCGGCGGAGCAGTCCCTCGACGAGGGCATCGCCACGCCCATCTTGCTGGGCCGCCGCGACGAAATCGAGGCGATCATCGCGGCCCATCGGCTCAACCTGCCCGACGTGGAGATCATCGACCCCCGTTCGCCGGAGGAAGATGCGCGCTGCCGGGCTTTCGGGGACACCCTGTTCGCCATGCGCAGGCGCAAGGGCATGACGGCCTCTGAGGGCGAACGGTTGATGCGCCAGCGGAACTACTTCGGTGCCATGTTGGTGCAGACCGGGTACGCGGATGCGCTGCTGAGCGGTTTGACCCGCACCTACCCCAACGTCATCCGCCCGGCCCTGCAGGTAATCGGTCGCGCGCCCGGCGTCTCGAAGGTCGCGGGCATGTACATCCTGGAAACCCAGCGCGGCCCCATGTTCTTCGCGGATACCACGGTGAACATGGAGCCCACCGCGGAGGAAATCGTGGCCATCACCCTGCTCACGGCGGAGGCCGTGCGCAAGTTGCGCATTGTGCCCCGGGTGGCGCTGTTGAGCTATTCGAACTTCGGCTCTGCGAAGGGCAAGGAGGCCATGAAGATGGCGGAGGCCACGCGGATTTTGCACGAGCGCCATCCGGACTTGATTGTGGATGGGGAGCTTCAGGCAAACTTCGCCCTCAACAACGATCTCCTCACCGAGTCCTTTCCCTT
>JBEEPJ010000148.1:0-7600 GCA_041191165.1 Bacteroidota bacterium
GACCGCAACAATCCCGACCGCATTCCCGGACTCAAGATGCGCCAGTACTCCCGCATCGAGCTGGACATCAACGACATCTCCCTCCGGCAGACCCAGCGGTGGTACTGGGGACCCTTCGGTTGGGTATTCGATTACATGGACAGCTCAGAAGCCCGCACGGCCCTGCCCTTTCTGATCGCCGAGACCGACGCCACCGTGCTGCATCGGACTGAGCCCCGCCGGGACCAAACCCTCTTCCACCTCTCCCAGATGAGCGGCCTGGAGAACACAAATAACCCCGCCGAACTCAGCAACCGATTCCAGGATCTCAACCTTTACAACAACCGTCTGCTGCTGTTGGACCGGGCTTTCACTTCGCCCTTGCATGACCGCGGGGGGTTGCATTACCGGTATTACTTGCTGGATACGTTGGAAGCGGAGGGGAGGGCTGTTTTTCATTTGGCCTTCGTACCCCGCCGAAGAGGGGAACTCACGTTTGAAGGAGAATTGTGGATCGATACCCTCACCCTGGCGTTGCAGCAGGTGGAAGCGCATGTGAGCCAAGATGCGAATCTCAATTTCGTTCGCGAACTGGCCTGGCGTCAAACTTATGTTTTGGAGCAGGAGGTCTGGCTCATGCGCGACGAGTACACCCTGCTGGACCTGAGCTGGGCGGAATCGACGGTGGGCGCTTATCTCCGGCGCACGCTGCGCAACACGGACTTCACCCTTTACGACGCGATGCCGGACAGCTTGTTCCAGCCGGGGGCCGATGTGATTTATGAGGAGGGCAAGGCGTTCCAACAGGCAGGGGCAGAGGACTTCGAACGCCCGGTTCCCCTGTTGCCGCGCGAGGCGGGCATTTACGAGATGATCGATTCGCTGACCTCGATGCGGTCTTGGCGCATTCTCAAGGGAACGGGGTACTTCCTGGGAACGGGATATCTGCAGATGGGACCGCTGGAGGTGGGGACCTTCTGGTCCGCCTGGTCGCAGAACGACATCGAAGGAGAGCGGTACCGCTTGGATTTGCGCACGAGCAACAAGTTTTCCAAGCGGTGGATGCCGGCGCTGTTCCTGGCTTATGGCACCCGGGATGGCCGTTGGAAAGGCGGGGCGTCCGTGCGGTATATTCAGCGCAAGTCGCCGCGTACGGAGTGGACGTTCAACGCCCGCCGGGACATGGAGCAGTTCGGGATGGCGGGATTCTTCTCGCAAGGCGAGCTGCTGACCTCGGCGCTTCGCACCAACTCCTCGTCGCGATTGTCGGAGGTGGTGCGGATGGAGGGTCGGGTGTTGCACACTTTCGGGCGGGGGTTCAATTTGGAGGCGGAGGCAACACATCGGCGGGTGGCGCCGCGGGGGGAGCTGTTGTTTCTGGACCCGGAGGATGGAAGTCCTATCGAGACCCTGATCACCTCGGAGGCGATGGTGATGCTGCGGTATGCCCCGGGCGAGCGCTTCGTGAGCGGCGAATTCGATCGGGTGAGTCTGGGCTCGGAGCGGGCGCAGTGGACGGTGGCCGCCACCCTGGGGTTGCCGGGGGTGGCGGGGAGTCAATACCGGTACCAACGCTTCACGGCGGGGGTCATCGATACGTGGCGGCTGGGGTTTTGGGGAAGGCTTTGGATGCAAGCTGAGGCTGGAATGTACCGGGGGAGTGCGCCGTTTCCGCTGATGGAGGTCGTACCGGCGAGCGGCACCCTGATCTATGACCGGCTGGCCTTCAATCTTCTGAATTTCTATGAATTCGTGGCCGACCGGTGGGTGCGCGGGGCGGCGGAATGGCATATGGAGGGGGTGCTGCTCAACCACATTCCCGCCGTGCGCAGACTGGGTTGGCGAGAAGTGGCCAGCGCCAAGGCGATCTGGGGCGGTTGGGAGCAGCGGCACGAAGCGCTGCTGGCGCTGCCCGAGACGACCAGCGGCCTGGGGGCGCCGGTGATGGAAGTGAGCGTGGGCATCGAAAACGTGTTCCGATTCTTGCGTTTCGATGTGGTGCGTCGGTTGGATACGCCGGCCGATCCCACGCGCCCGGTTTGGGGCGTGCGGATGGGATTCTCCGTTGAAATCTGAGGCGTAACTTCGCAGCCATGTCCCAGCAAAATCCCGTGGTGTTGCGCGCAACCTCCCTTGTCAAGCGCTATGGCTCTCGGACGGTGGTGAACAACGCCACCTTCGAGGTGAGACAGGGGGAGGTGGTGGGATTGCTCGGGCCCAATGGCGCCGGGAAGACCACGAGTTTCTATGCCGTGGTGGGGTTGGTTCAGGTGGACGCCGGCAGCATCCACATCGGCGAGACCGAGATTACCCACGAGCCCATGTACCGCCGGAGCCGGGCGGGCATCGGCTACCTGCCGCAGGAGCCCTCGGTGTTCCGGAAGATGAGCGTGGAAGACAACATCCTCGCCATCCTCGAGTTGCGGGGGTTGGGCCGGAAGGAAGAGCGGAGGCTGTTGGAGTCGTTGTTGGACGAGTTTGGCCTGCAAAAGGTGCGCAAGAGCAAGGGCGATGTGTTGAGCGGCGGGGAGCGGCGGCGAACGGAAATCGCGCGCGCGCTGGCTACGGATCCCGCTTTCATCCTGCTCGATGAGCCGTTCGCCGGGGTGGATCCCATCGCGGTGGAGGACATTCAGCGCATCGTGGAGCAGTTGCGGGCTCGGGGCATCGGCATCCTCATCACCGACCACAATGTGCAGGAGACGCTGCACATCACGGACCGGGCGTACTTGTTGTTTGAGGGCCGGATTTTGAAGCACGGAACGGCAGAGGAACTGGCCGCCGACGAGCAGGTGAGGCGGGTTTACCTGGGCCAGCACTTCATCTTGCGGCCCCGGATTCCCGCGGAGGCGTCCACGCCCCGGGGGTGAGGCGAAGGTGGAGCGGTGTCAGCGGCCTTGGAGCAGCCGTGCGACGTACTTCCCAACGACGTCAAACTCCAGATTCACGCGGTCTCCCACCTGCAATCGACCCAGGTTGGTGTGCTCCCAAGTGTAGGGAATGATGGCCACGGAAAAACCGTCGTCTCGGGAATCCACGACCGTGAGGCTCACCCCGTTCACCGTCACAGAACCCTTTTCGACCGTCACGTTGCCCGGGGCCACCGCGTGCCGGAACCGCAGCAGCCAGCTGCCCTCGCGCGATTCCACCTCGTGAAGCGTCGCGGTCGCGTCCACATGCCCCTGCACGATGTGACCATCCAGCCGGTCCCCGACCCGTGTGCAGCGCTCCAAGTTCACCCAGTCCCCCACCTTTCGGTCCCCGAGATTGCTGCGCTTCAGCGTTTCTTCGATGGCCGTCACACGGTATCCCGCGTCGCTGACTTCCACCACCGTCAGGCAAACGCCATCGTGGGCCAAACTCTGATCCACCTTCAACTCCTGCATCCAGCCCACGTGCAAGACCAGGTCCACATTGCTCCCATGGGGGTGGAGGGAGCGGATTTGGCCTAACCCCTCAATGATTCCAGTAAACATGTTGATAATGAATTCTTTATTCGCAAATCATTCCCGAATGCCCCGCCCACTGCCCATCAGATGAATCTCCCCCTGAAACTGCACTTCCACGATGCCCTCGAGCCGAATGGTCTGCACCCGAACGGTGTAATAATACACGCCATCTGCGCAGGGACTGCCGTCCGGATGCCGCCCCTCCCAGCGAATGTCCGGATCCTCGGTGCGGAAAACCTCCTCGCCGTTGCGGTTGAACACCCGAAAATCCACGCCTGCCACAAACTTCCAGGGAAACGCCCGATAGGTGTCGTTGAGGTTATCTTCGTTGGGCGTGAACACGTTGGGCAGAAAGTAGTAGGGGCAATTGTCCACGCAGACGGGCTCCGAAAGTGCACTTAGGTTGCGGCGAAGCACCCCGTCCGGACCCGGCACCAAGCTGTCGAAGGCCGCCACGGCGAAGCACCCGGCGATGGTACCCCACTCGCCCAATGCATTGAATGTGTACGTAGTATCCGCCGGGTCGGGCACTTCCAAGAAGGGGGCCAGCGAATCGCCCAACACCGGCGCCCAGTACAGGACGTAGCCCTGGATGTCATCTGCACAATCGGGCACATTCTCCCACATCCAGCGGTTCACCGACTCCGGACAATCCGGCTCCACCGCCAGCACCGGCGGGCAGGGCGGCGTCCGGTCCCAGGGCTGGCCGCACGACTCCTGGCTCCAGTTGAGAATGGGATTCACCGTACCCGCGGCGTCATAAGCCCCCAGGGTCTGCACGCGGTAACAATACGTGGCGTTGTTGACGAGGCCCGTGTCCACCCAGAGGGGCTCGGAACTTTCCCCGAGCAAAATCCACTCCCCGAGCTCATCTCGTCGGTAGAAAGCAAAGGAGGTGTTGGGCCAAGGCGTCGCCAGCTCTACCTGCAAGGTGAGGCGATTGTCGTCGGGCTCGAGCCGCAGGAAGGGCGTCATGGCCCGGGAGGAACGGCCGATGAGGTCCGACCCTGACCAGGCTTCCACGGCGTAGCGCCAGGGCTGCGCGTCGGTCGAGATGCCACTGTGGACGAAGGCGGTGTCGGGCGAAGGCCAAACCCCGCTCTCCCCACTCTCCCACACCAGCGTCTCCTCTCCCCAATCCCCTCCTACCGATCGGCTCTCTGCAAAGAGGCGATACCAATACGGCCCGGGAAAGGCGGCCAAATCCGCGTCCGTGGGAGGCGACCAAGCCACCGCCGCTGCTCCGTCTCCGGCATCCGTCGCCTCCACCGATGCCCCGGTCATCACCGGCACATCCTTGGGAATCGTGGCACAGGCCTCGGCACTGATGACCGATGACCCCCCCTCCGGCCAGAACGCCACCACCCGGTAACAATACGTCGCCCCAAAGTCCAACTGCCCCCCGTCCACAAAAACGGTGCTCTCCAGGCCGGCCACCGTCCCCACCAGGGCATAGTCCCACCCCGCCGGAAGCCCGGTTTCGCAGTACCCCGGCTGTCCCGGGAACACCCCCACCCGCCGGTACACCCGGTACCCGCCCGCCTCCACCTTCCAGGCCGGCAGGTCTTCCCAGCACGTGTGCGCTTCCCACCCCACCACGACCTGCTGGCCTGCCGCCTCCGCCGTCACCCCCCAAACCGGCGGCGCAATCACCCGAATCGACACCGTTTCGATGTCCGACAACGGCGTGGCATTGAGCGCGTCCTGCACCTTGAACAGCACCTGATACGGCTCCTCCCGCACCTCCGCGCAGCGGGGCATCCACTGAAAACTCCCCTGCCCGTTGCCCAGGGCGGTGAACAGCGCCGGGTGCACTACCTCGGACAGGGGCCCCCCGAGGGCGGACAACACCAGCGGGTGATTGTCGGGGTCGGAAGCCGAGATCGACAGCGACAAGAATCCATTCGCCACCACACACGTATCGGGCAGGTCGGCGATGACCGGCGCCTGGTTGTTGCAGATGGACACGCTTACCTGCATGTCGCGCACCACCTCGCCCACCTGCACGAGGAAGCCATCCACCCAAAAATCCAGGTCAAATCCCCCGTCATCCCGTCGATTTCGAACAGGTCGTCCGCCGGACTGATGGTCTCCGGGGAGGTGTAGCCGGGGATGAACTCCCCGTCGAAGCCCCGGCAGGCGATGAGCGCGTACGTCAGGACATCCCCATCTGGGTCGTAAGCACCGGGGTTGTGAATCCAGGGCTGGAACAGACAGGCATTCTCCTGCCCCGGGTTGAGCAACTGCACCGAGTTGTTGTGCCCCGCCTGGGGATTGATGAACAGCAGGGTCTGGATGGCAAAGGGCACATCGACCGAGCCCGGGATGTTGAGCACCCCGTCATTGCGGTTGGGATCCTCCACCTCCAGGGCGTAGATGCCGGGTCCGCCGTAGGTGTGCTGGCCGCGGTAGATATTGATTTGGACGTCGCCCAGCAGCGGCTGGATGCTCTCCCGCTCCAGGCTGTCCAGCCCCGCGCCGGGCACTTCATCGCCCCAGCGGATGGGCAGCCAGGGACGATCTGCGATGGCGGACGACTTGGTGTAAGTCGTGATGGTGATTTCGTAGGTCAAACCGGCCACATGCCGGTACGTAATCTCCCCCGCGCGGTTGTGGGTCGCCCCGGCCTGCAAGCCCAGAAGCACCGCCCACACCCCCAATAGCGACCGAAGGATGATGTTGCTGCCCATTCAACGAGCCAAGTTAGGTACAACTCAGGCATCCGTTACCTTTGTGCCTCCCCCATGGCAGCCAAAAATTCCCCCACCCGCGTCGGCATCACTTCCGGCGACCCCAACGGCATCGGCATCGAGACGGTGCTCAAAGTATTCAGCGACCCCCGGATGTTGGAGGAAGTCACCCCCATCCTCTACGCCACGCCCCAGTTGGTCGATGCCGTCGCCGAGTCGATTGGCCGGCCCGAGGGGCTGCAATGGGGCGCCATTGCCCAGCCGGAACAAGCTCGGCCCCAGCAGCTCAACGTGCTCCCCTTCCGAGCGGAGGACTGGGCCCCCGCCTGGGGCAAGGTCGACCCGGCCGCCGGCCAGTACGCCCATGCCTCGCTGGAGCGGGCGGTGGCGGATTTGGCCTCCAACAAGACGGACGTCCTGGTCACGGCCCCCATCCACAAGGACGCCATGCGCGGCGGCGCCTTTCCCTTCCCCGGCCACACCGAGTACCTCGCCCACGTGGCGAATGTCGAGGAGGTCCTGATGCTGCTGGTCTCCGACAACCTGCGCGTGGGGGTCTGCACGGGCCATATCGCCCTCAAGGACGTCTCCGGCGCCTTGTCCTCGGGCCTGATTCGCTCGAAACTCCAGCGCATGCACGAGGCGCTGCTCAAGGACTTCGGGGTGCCCCAGCCGCGCATCGCCGTGCTCGGACTCAATCCCCACGCCGGGGACAACGGCCTCATGGGCGACGAGGAAAAGCGCATCATCTCTCCGGTCATTCGGGAACTCGCGGCCGAGGGCATGCAGGTCATGGGGCCCTACGCAGCGGACGGCTTTTTCGGGTCGGGCGCCTACCGCCAGTTCGATGGCATCCTGGCCATGTTCCACGACCAGGGCCTCGCCCCGTTCAAGGCGCTGAGCTTCGGGAGTGGGGTGAACTTCACGGCGGGACTGCCCATCGTGCGCACCAGCCCCGACCACGGAACGGGCATGGACATCGCCGGGAAAGGACTCGCCCAACCCGATTCCATGCGCGCGGCCATCTTCCTGGCCAAGGACGTGCGCAACGCCCGCCGCGATTACCGCTCTTACTCCTCTAACCCACTGGAAATCAACAACAATATCCGGCGAGAAAGCGAGTTTGAACGCCGCCGTTGAGGCCCAACCGCTGCATGTGCTTGAAATGTGGCGCGAAGGCTTGTTCTTGAAGCCTTTCCGCCCTACATTTGCCTCCCCAAATTTGGAGACGTTGGACATTCGGGCACCCTTCCGCATTGCTTTTGTGGGACTCAAACCCGGAAGCCATCATTTCCAGATGGAAGCGGATACTGCGTTCTTTGCATCTTTTCCTCTCTCGGAAATCGAAGAGGCCCATGTGAGGGTCGATGTCCAGTTGGACAAAATCGGCACGACCATGGACTGCCAGATTCACCTCCACGGACATTGCAAGTTGCCTTGCGACCGTTGTTTGGCCTTGATTGATGTTCCCATCGATACGAA
>JBEEPJ010000149.1:0-5402 GCA_041191165.1 Bacteroidota bacterium
CCGTATAGTAAAGGATGCGCTCCGACGTGGTCGTCTTTCCGGCGTCCACGTGGGCCATAATCCCGATGTTCCGGGTGTATCTCAGGTCTCTCTTCGCCATTTTAATGGGGCTTGTATCGTCAGTGGAATCAGAAACGGAAATGCGAGAATGCCTTGTTCGCCTCGGCCATGCGGTGGGTATCCTCCTTCTTCTTGAAGGTCGCCCCCTCTTCCTTGGATGCGGCAATCACCTCGGCAGCCAAACGCTCAGACATCGCTTTCTCGTTCCGCTTGCGGGCGTAATTGATCAACCACTTCATGGCCAGCGATTGCCGACGCGAATCCCGGATGGGCTGTGGAATCTGGAAGGTGGCCCCTCCCACGCGACGGCTGCGCACCTCTACCCCTGGGGTGACATTTTCAAGCGCCTTGGTGAAAATGGCCAAACCATCCTCGCCCGTACGCTCCTGAACGCGGTCCATGGCTTTGTAGAAAATGTCGAATGCGACACTCTTCTTGCCGTCCAACATCAGGTTATTCACGAAGCTCGTCACCACCGTGCTTCCGAAACGCGGATCGGGCAGGATGAGATGCTTTTTGGGAGTTCTCCTTCTCATGACAGATTACTTCTTTGCTTTGGGACGCTTCGTTCCATACTTCGAGCGACGCTGAGAGCGACCCTCAACCCCTGCGGTGTCAAGTGCCCCGCGGACGATGTGGTAACGCACACCGGGCAAATCCTTCACCCTTCCTCCGCGAACCAACACGATGCTGTGCTCCTGAAGATTGTGGCCTTCACCTCCGATGTAGGCGTTTACTTCATTCCCGTTGGTCAAGCGTACACGCGCCACCTTCCGCATGGCGGAGTTGGGCTTCTTGGGGGTCGTGGTGTAAACCCTTACACACACACCACGCCGCTGCGGGCACGCGTCAAGTGCCGCCGATTTGCTCGACTGGGTCTTGGTAATACGACCCTTGCGGATGAGCTGCTGGATGGTAGGCATTCGTTCGAATGATCAAGTTTCCGTTGTTCAAAAAATCTCTTTCCCCGAATTAAGGGGCTGCAAAAGTAACAGATTAAGTCAGAAAAGCAATAGACATCTCAACCTTTTTTCCCGCCATTTCTTCCTCACCGATTCAAGTCCGCTTGGTGTTGTGGTTAGGGCCTTCCTACCTTCGAGGACGTGGAATTTCTCAACCAACTCAATCCTGCCCAACGGGAGGCAGCTCAGCAAATCGAGGGTCCGATGATGGTCATCGCGGGAGCGGGGTCGGGGAAAACCCGCGTACTCACCTACCGCATTGCCCACTTGATTCAAAGCGGGGTTGAGCCCTTCTCCATCCTGGCCCTGACCTTCACCAATAAAGCCGCGCGCGAGATGAAGGACCGCATCGCGCAACTCATCGGCGAAAAGGAGGCGAGAAACGTTTGGATGGGCACCTTCCACAGTGTCTTCGCGCGCATCCTCAGGGCGGAGAGCGAGCGATTCAACTACGACCGCAACTTCACCATATATGATACAGGGGATAGCCGGTCGCTGCTCAAGGACATCATCCTGGGACTGGGCATGGATGACAAGGTCTACAAGCCCGCGAGCATACAAGCGCGCATCTCGGCGGCGAAGAACAACCTGCTCAGCGCGCGCGATTACCTGGAAAATCCGGAGATTCAATCGGAGGATCAACAGGCGGGCAGGCCTCGGACCGGTGAGATTTTTCAGACGTATGAGAACCGGTGCGCGCGGGCGCAGGCGATGGACTTTGATGATCTGCTGTATCGGATGAACGTCCTGCTGCGGGATTTTCCGGATTTGTTGCATAAATACCAAACCCGGTTCCGGTTTCTCCTCGTGGATGAGTACCAGGACACCAACTTCGCGCAATACCTCATCATCAAACAACTGGCGGCGCGCTTCGAGAACCTCTGCGTCGTAGGGGACGATGCCCAGTCCAT
Organism: Bacteroidota bacterium; assembly: GCA_041191165.1. Taxonomy (GTDB): domain Bacteria; phylum Bacteroidota; class Bacteroidia; order Flavobacteriales_D; family Sanyastnellaceae; genus CAMCYM01. Next base: position 1,934 of record JBEEPJ010000149.1, read on the forward strand.
CTATGGCTTTCGCGGCGCGAACATCCAGAACATCCTCAACTTCAAGAAGGATTATCCCGACTTCAAGCTGTACAAACTGGAGCAGAACTACCGCTCGACCCGGAACATCGTGCAGGCTGCGAACTCCGTCATCGCCCTCAACCGCGATCAAATCGAGAAGACGGTTTGGACTGACAACGAACCCGGCAATAAAATCGCCATCCATCGGCTGTACACCGACAATGAGGAAGGGCGGTTTGTCGCCACGCGCATCTTCGATTTGCGCAATGGGACCCAATCCCACTTCCGGGACTTTGCCATCCTCTATCGCACGAATGCACAATCGCGTTCCTTCGAAGAAAGCCTGCGCAAACTCAACATCCCGTACAAGATTTTCGGGGGGCTTTCCTTTTACCAGCGCAAGGAGATCAAGGACCTCATCGCCTACTTCCGCTTGACGGCGAACCACCGGGACGATGAGGCCTTCAAGCGCATCATCAATTATCCGGCCCGGGGCATCGGAAAAACCTCCTTGGAACGTCTGATCATCGAAGCATCTGAGCGCAATGCCTCGCTGTGGGACACCCTGACCGACCCCTTTTATCCCCCGGGCCAGCTCGGCGGAGCCGCCCTGCGAAAGATGCTCGAATTCACGACGATGATCCGCAGTTTTCATGCGGAGCTGCGGACGCGGAGCGCGCATGATTTGGCCTTGCACATCGCCCGGCATACAGGACTCATGCACGCCTTGCATGAGGACAAGACCCCCGAAGGCGTGGCGCGGTACGACAACATCCAGGAACTGCTCAATGGCATTCAGGCCTTCACGGAACAGCAACAAGAGGTGCAGCCCGACGACCTGCCGACGCTGTCGGATTTCCTCGTGGATGTGGCGCTACTCACCGATGCGGACACGACGGAAGAGGACGAGAACAGCGTGAGCCTGATGTCGATTCATGCGGCGAAGGGCCTGGAGTTCCCCCACGTCTTTGTGGTGGGTATGGAAGAGCAGCTTTTTCCAAGCCAAATGGCGATGCAATCCCGGGCCGAGCTCGAGGAAGAACGGCGCCTCTTTTACGTGGCGCTGACGCGTGCGGAGAAGACCTGTACCCTGAGTTATGCCCTAACCCGTTACCGTTGGGGACAGCTGCTCCAATCGGAGCCGAGCCGCTTTCTGGACGAGCTCGACCCGAGCTGCATCGAAATGCCCGCGACACGGGAGCGCAAGCCCACGCCGTTCTCCGGTGGGACGTCGTTCGAGGCCGCGCGGCGCGGATGGCAGGCCATGCCCGAGGCGGAGGCCCCTGCGCCAGCCTCTGGTGGAAATAGCGGCCCGAAGGAGGCCTTTGATCGGCTGGCGCGAAAGGCGACCCCACCCCCTTCCCCCGCGCGGCCGCGGGGTGCGGCGCGATTGACCCGCATCGTCCCCTCCGGAGCGAATGAGGCTTCCCGATCCGAGGCGCCCGCGCCCCAAGGGGAAACGGGCTTGAAAGAGGGAAGCGTGGTACAACACGATCGATTCGGGAAGGGCAAGGTCATCAAACTCGAAGGCTCCCCCCCCGATCAAAAAGCACTGATCTTCTTCGCTGAGGCCGGCATGAAGCAACTCCTGCTCAAATTCGCCCGGGTGAAAATCCTTCCGGAATGAAACGCTATCTCTGGGTCGGGATGGGCCTCCTGTGGCTGCTCCCCGGCTGTCGGCGCGCAAGCGAAGAACCCCTGGCCCTCGAGCTTCAGGTCGTCGATGCGCGCCCGGCGCAACAGGGCATGGGCGTGGGCGATGTGGAAGTCTCGCTCACGCGAAGGGCAGTCTCGGGCGGGGTGTTGGTGGGCGCCTACACCGATGCCGCCTCGGGAACCACCGATGGGGAGGGGCATTGCACCCTGAACTTCGACCGGGCAAACGCCCTGGACTACCGGTTGGACCTGGAGCGGGAGGGGTGGTTTGGGGAGCGATTGACGTACTCCGCGGATGAATTTGAGCCCGGTCAGCCCCTGCGGGTGACCGTGGAGCTCATGCCCCGGGCGGAAGTGGCGATCCGGTTGATCCGCACGGGAGAGGCCCAGGTGGGCGATCAACTGATGTTCCAAACCCTGCACATCCCGGACCGGTGGCCCACGTGTCCGAAGGTTTGGCATACCATCCCCGGAACGGTGGCGGATACCTCGTGGACGTGTTCCATGCCGGGCGATGCCTACTTGCCGTATACGTATCAGGCGGTGCGCGATGGAGAGACGAACACCCTGCTGGACTCCATTTGGATCCCCGCCTTTCAAACCACCCCCCTCAACATCTCCTGGTGAATCCCCTTTCGCTTCGAACCGAGTTGCTGGAGGTGACCAAGACGGCACGCGTCTTCGCCATGGGTCCCGCCCCGGAAGAGACCGACCGGATTCTGGTCGCCCTGCACGGATATGCCCAACACCCCGCCTATTTCCTCAAACGGCTGGAGCCCCTGGCCGCCGAAGGATGGGCCATCCTCGCCCCCGAGGGACTGCATCGTTTTTACATCCAAGGCACCTCCGGTCGGGTGGGCGCTTCCTGGATGACCTCGGAAGATCGGGAGAACGACATCAAGGACTACGTGCGATACTTGGAATCGATGCGTGCGCAACTTATGCCGCCTTCACCGCGATTCCCGCACGGACAACACCGGGTGCTATTGGGTTTTTCCCAAGGGGTTCCCACCGCCGCTCGCTGGGCAGCCGCCCATCCGGGAGGCTGGGACCAACTGATTTTCTGGGCGGGGATTTTCCCGCCGGACCTGGAGCAATGGGCTCCCCCCCCGCAGGCCACCTGGAGCCGAATCCCCATCGACTGGGCGCTCGGCGACCAGGATCCATTCTTTCAGGATGCGCATTATGTACCCGCGGAAACTTGGTTTGATCAGCACCAGATTCCCTATCGCACCCATCGCTTCGAAGGTGGACATCACCTCGATTTTCCCCTGCTCGAACGGCTGTTGCGGGAGGGAAGCCAGAGCGATACCTGAGCTGATTTCCGGCCGCCCGGCATCTGCAGGGGGGCGATCAGTCGCGAGGGGATTCGCCCCGGTTGAGCTGTCGCCAGTGCGCAGTCGCCCGCCGCGAGACGGCGTAGAGGACCCGACGACGATCGGTGGGATCCTGTTGGCGCACCACGGCATCCTCTCCACACACCCGTTGGCTCCAGGAGTTGACAATGAGGATGAACCGGCTTCTGCGGGACCGCCGGGTCTCATCCGTATCGATGGAGGCAATGCCGATCACGTTGTCGAATGTTTGGGTATCGAGGATTTGGCCTTCAAAATCCACCAGCATCTGCATGGCGGCCAAACCCAGTCGCTCTCGCTCCTCAGTCGCAATCCCCCCCCAATCGCCTTCCTCAACAGGCTCCGGCTCCAACTTGCCCGCTTGGCTGCGGGCCATCCGGGTCTTGCGAACACGCCAGCCCAACGCCCCCAACATGGACAACAACAGCACCAAAAACCAGAAATTGTACCAACAGCTC
>JBEEPJ010000150.1:0-6176 GCA_041191165.1 Bacteroidota bacterium
GCTGCATGCCCATCGCCAGCAAAATGCTGTCGTCGCGGTAGTAGGCGCTCAGAAAGTCCTGCGGCTTGAGCAGCCGGCCCGCCGCAAATTGAATGGCCTCGTGGCCGCGGCTGGTCGCGTGGACGTACTTGGCGGTCAGCCGGGCCTGGGCCTCGTAGGCGTCGGACATGGCGCGCGCGGTGGCCAGGGCGCGGTGTGCCTCGCGGAGCAACGGCAAGTGGGCGGCTGGTTTCTTCTTCATTCAGGCCAAATTTACACCGACCTCGTTGGCTACCTTGCAGGCATGGAATGCTCATTTTGGAAATGGGAAGGAGCGGGGAATGATTTCGTGGTTTTCGATGGACGGGACTTGCCCGGGGAGCCGAGTGCGGCGCAGATCGCGCATTGGTGCGACCGGCACCGGGGCATCGGGGCGGACGGAGTGATCGTGCTCCGGCCCGCCGGCGAGCCGGGGGAGTGGGACCTGGATTACCGCAACGCGGACGGGTCGCGGTCTTTTTGTGGGAACGGGAGCCGGGCGGCTTATGCGTTCCTGCGGGGCCGGGGGGAGATGGGGGACCGGGGGGTGCTGCGGGCGTGGGACGGCCCCCACGCGGTGAGGTGGGACCGGGACCGGGGGTTGCCGGGGGTGGAACTGCGGCCGGTCGTGTGCCCCGCGGGGGGGCTGGCGGCGCCGCCTGAGGCGGACCGGATGGCGGCGGTGGTGGCGTCGCATGCGTTTGTGGATACGGGGTCGCCGCATCATTTGGCCTACCTGGCGGCGGGGGCGGAGCTGGGCGAGGTGCCGGTGGGGGAGTGGGGGGCAGCGCTGCGGAGGAGGAGGGCGGGGGTGCATGGCGATGCGGGGGCGAACGTGAACTTCGTGGCCCGCGGCGAGTCGGCCTCCGACCCCCTCGCCGTCCGCACCTTCGAGCGCGGGGTCGAGGCGGAGACGCTGGCCTGCGGCACGGGGGCCACGGCGGTCGCCCTCCACGACTTCCGGGAGCGGGGAGGCCCCCCGCGCCGGCGCATCGCCATGCCCGGCGGCACGCTCGAGGTCACCTTCGAACCCCCTGCGCAACCGGAGTCCCCCTTCCGGTCCATCTGGCTCCTGGGACCCGCCCGCGAGGCCTTCCGGGGCACCGTCGCCTGGTCGTTGCTGCTGCCCCTCCTCGCCCTGCTGTCCCTCCTCTCGCCCCCTTCGGCCGCGGCCGCCCAGCCGGCCGGCGCCGCCCAGCCGGCCGGAGCTCCGTCGGCCCTGCCCGCCGGCGTCGCCGGCCCCGCCCCGGGCGAGATGGGACAGGGGCCGGAGGTTTGGCCTGCAGCCCAGGGCCTCACAGACCAAGCCCGGGTCAGCATCCTCACCGGCTCCCCCGGCGACGAACTCTGGGCCGCCTGGGGCCACACGGCCATCCGGGTCTTCGACCCCGGCCAGCAGCCCGCCCTCGACCGAACCTACAACTTCGGGACTTTCGCCTTCGGCCCCGGGTTCTACACGCGCTTCGTCCAAGGCCGGCTCGAGTACCACCTCTCGGCCCAGAACTTCGGCGATTTTCAGTCCGAGTACCTCACCTCAGGCCGGGGCCTCCTCGAACAACCGCTGCTGCTCGAACCGGCGGATGTGCGCCAGCTGGTGGGCTACCTCGAAACCAACCTCCTCCCAGAACACCGCAATTACCGGTACTACTTCTTCGAGGACAATTGCTCCAACCGCGTGCTGTACGTCCTGCAGCGGGTCTTCGGCGACCGCTGGCAACCCAACTGTGCCGAAGCCCCCGATGGCGGCCAAACATACCGACAGGCGGTGCACACCTACACCCAAGGGCTGCCCTGGGCGGCATGGGGCATCGACTTGATCTTCGGGTCGCGCACCGACCGGCCCATGCCGCCTTGCGGCGCGGCCTTCTTGCCGGACGGGCTCGCCCGCCAGTTGCCGCTGACCCAGCTCGATGGGCGCCCGCTCGCGGAACCGGCGGTGGAGTTGCTGCCGAGCGAGGGCCCCTGGTTTGCCGAGGCGGCCCCGAGTGGGGTGCCAGGGCCTTCGATGCTCGTGATTCTTCTGTTTGTATTTGCATCGGGGGGGGCAGTAGTCAAGGTAGCGTCGAGCCTGAGGATGCGCTCGGGGATGGAATGGTTGTATGTCATCGTGGGAAGGCTGAGCCTGGTGCCCGCGGCCTTGCTGGGCACCTTGTTCCTGTTCATGTGGGTGGCGACCGAGCACCAGGATACGTGGGCGAATCCCGATCTCCTCTGGGCGAATCCACTCGCCTGGGCCTTGCTGTGGCCGGGGAGTTATAACCGAACATGGGGCTTGGTGGTGCGGTGGATGTTGGTGGGGGGGGTGTTGGTTTGGTCCGTGATGCATCTTGCTGCAGGCGACCCCTCAACCCCCAGCGTCTTTCTCGCAGGCAGTGTGGCCCTCGCCGTCCGACCTCGTGAGCTTTTTCTTCGTATTTTTAAAAAGTGAAACCGACGCGCGGCCCGCACATCCTGATTTTTTTTGCCGCGGGGCTGGCCTTGTTGTGGGCCACTCCGGGTTGCCGTCGCGAGCCCACGCGATGGGATGTGGATTGGCAACTGCCTTTGGTGGACGATTGGGTGGGTTGGGATCGGATGATGGCGCTCGATGGGTTGGAGGGTTGGTCCTTGGCGGCGGGAGGCGGGAATGAGCCGGCGGTGTTGCGCTTTTCGGGGGCGGTCGGTTCGTGGGATTGGAGTTCGCTGTCTGTGCTGCCCGATACCATCGTAGTCAATGAGTTGACCCCGGCTTTTGCGGGAGGGCCTTTTGAAGTTCCCCCGGGCACCACATTGCTCCAAACGGTGGAGAACATCGAATTTCAGGGCATCGAACAGCAGTTCAAGTGGATCGTACTCGAGGCAGGGTGCATCGCTTATGAGGTGGAGAGCACCACAGATGGATATGTGGCGCTGCAGTACCGCTTCCCCGGGGTGACCCAAGGCGGGTCGGAGGTGGCGCTGCAGGTTCAGCTCCCGCCGGCGGCCCCCGGCACGACGCAATCCACCGCTGGCACCATCGACCTGGCGGGTGCCTTGGTGGATCTGCGGGGCGCCACGGGCACCGATTTCAACCGAATCGCCTCCGAGCTCACCATCGGCACCCCGGCCGAGGTCGATTACACGGCCCAAGTCTACGGCTCAGATAGCATCCGCGTCCGGCTGCACTTCCAGGACTTGCGGGTGCGAGAGGTTCGCGGGTACTTCGGTCAGGAGTCCATTTCGCTCCAGGTGAGCGATCGGCTGGTGCAGCCGGACCGGGGCGCCACGGGCTTTCTCGATTGGGAAGCTACACAGGCCCGGCTGGTCTTGTCCAACCGGATGGGGGCGGACCTGCGCTTTCAATTTGATGCGCTTCGCTTCGATGGGGTGGCCCTGGATCATCCGCAATGGGGGGTGCCGCAATTCTGTGCCCGGGCGCAGGACGGAGGGGTTCCCGGCAGCGACGTTTTTCTCCAGGTGCCCCGCTGGGAAATGGACTTGTTGCAGGCCCAGCCCAGCATCTTTGGGGTCTTGGGCAATTTGCCCGATTCCATCGTCCTGACGGGCTCAGCGATGCTCAATCCGCTGGGGGATGTCTCCGGCGCCAATGACTTTTTCCGGGTCGATGCCCCGCCGGAAGTTTCCATGGAATTGGAAGTGCCTTTGCGGGTGGGCATCCATGACCTGGTGTTGCGCGACACCCGGGAAATCGCCCCGGTGGATGCTCCGGACTTCGAGGGGGCGTTGGAGGTTCAGTTCACGAACGGCTTTCCGGTGGGCCTCTCGGTGGAAGGGCTCTGGGTGCCTCACGCCCCAGGCCAATCAGCCGTCCCATTCACCCTCCGTCTGACCGGTCCTCGCACGCCGGACTCCGGTGCAGGGCCGGTGGGGCGCGTGACGCTGCCGATCTCCGGGGCGGCATTGCGGTCCGGGGGGAGGCTGGAGTTTGAGGCGAAGATGGATACACAGGGCAAGGTGGTGTTCACCGGTCGGGAGAGGATGCGGGTGCAGGTGCGCGCCGCGGGTTCGGCCACGGCCAGTTTTGGAAATCAATGAGGAGGGCTCGAACGGCAAAGGCATGGGGCTTGGCTGCCTGGTTTTTCGCCGCTTGGAGCTGGGGGGCTGGGTGGGCTCCAGCGCTGGCTCAGCAGAGTTTCGCACCCAGAAGCGGGTCGTGGAGTTTTCGGGTGCATGGCGCCCACCGCTCCAATTCCCTGCACAATGGACTGGCCTCGACCTTGATCCGGGGCGGATATGTGGAGGATGAAGAGATTCAACGCGCCTTGGACCGGGGACGGAATCGGGGCCGATTGGGGGTGGGCGCTGGCGCGGAGCTGCAATGGATTGCAGCCGGCCAAGGACGTTATCAGTGGTGTGGTCGGGTAGGGGTGAAGAGCCTAGCCGACGCGCGTTGGAGTCCCGATGCACTGGGGCTGACTTTCTTCGGCAATGCGGACAGGCTCGGAACGTATCAGGTGCTCAATGGCACGCAGTTGCGGGTGGGGCAATGGGCCTATGCTGGGCTGGGCCGGGTGGGGCGCTTGCGCGGGTTGAGGTGGGAGGCGCTGGTGTATCAGGCGGGGCCCATGACCTCCGGCGGAATCGATCGCGGTTACTTCTACGTTTCCGAGGGGTCGGATTCCCTGTTTGCGGAACTGGAAGGGGCGGGATTCCGGACGCTGGGGTCGGGGGTTGGGGCAGGTCTCGGCGCTACTTGGGCATGGAGCCGGGCGGATTTCTCGCTTCATTGTTGGGTGGAGGTGGCCCATCTGGGGGCGGTGCGGTATCGGCCGGGGCAGGTGCGGGCGTTGGAGGTGGACACGCTCGTGGAGACGACCGGGCTGCCGATCGCAGGGCCGGGATTGACCTGGGAGGGGGTGCAGTTGCCCGGGTTTCGGGACGGTTGGGCGGAGGTGGATTCCACGGAGGGCAGGTGGGTGATGCTGCCGGCGAGTTTGGAGGTGGGATTGGGAGGCCGTTGGGGTCAGCAGACCTGGTGGCGGGCGAGCGCCGTGGTCGGGGATTGGATGCCCTGGCCGTTGGTGACCGCTTCTTTGGTGCGCCAAATGGGGAAGCGGAACTTTGGGGGAGTGGGGGTGCGTGCGGGAGGGTGGGGGTGGGTTTGGCCTTACGCCCACCTGACCCTCGCCACCCGGAACCTATGGCAGTGGCAGGTCTCATGGGAAGATCCGCTGTCGGTCGGAGCGGGCAGGGGCTTGGGACGCGGCGTGACCCTGAGCTGTCAATACCGCTGGTGAGCGAGGGGACGGGCGCGGGGGGCGAATGGCTCGGGAAATTGACGAACTTCGGGGCATGATTGATCATTTGACGGAGCGATACTGGCCGGCGGGCGACAAGCTGCAAATACTGGCCGGGCCCTGTGCCATCGAAAGCCGGGAAGGGGCGATGGAAATCGCCGAGGTGCTGGTGGACATCTGTGCACGGCTGGATTTGCCGCTGGTCTTCAAAGGTTCGTACCGCAAGGCGAACCGTTCGCGCGGGGATAGTTTTTCCGGCATCGGGGATGAGAAAGCGCTGGAGATTCTCGCCGAGGTGCGGGAGCGATTTGGCGTGCCGGTGGTCACCGATATCCATGCGGCGCCCGAGGCGGCGTTGGCGGCCCAGTACGTCGACGTCCTGCAGATTCCGGCCTTCCTGTGCCGGCAGACCGACCTGCTCTACGCGGCTGCGGAAACGGGCAAGGTGGTGAACATCAAGAAAGGCCAATTCGTCTCCCCAGACGCCATGCGCTTTGCCGTGGACAAAGTCCGGGAACGGGGGAATGGAAGGGTTTGGTTGACGGAGCGGGGGTCGATGTTCGGATACCAGGATTTGGTGGTGGACATGCGCAGTTTTCCGACAATGGGGGCGTTCGCACCGACCATCGCCGACATCACGCACAGCCTCCAGCAGCCCAACCAATCCTCGGGGGTGACAGGAGGGCGGCCGGAGTTGATCGCGACCCTGGGCCTCTCAGCGGTGGCCGCCGGGGCGGACGGGGTCTTCATCGAAACGCACCCGCGACCGGAGCAAGCCCTCTCCGACGGGGCCAACATGTTGCACCTGAGCCGGATGGAGGGGCTGCTCCGGCGGCTCCAGAGGGTTCACGCCGCGGTGAGGGCGGACCAGGGGTCATGAGGTGGGCCACGGCGGGGTTCTGGCTGTGGAGCTTGCTCGCCGCGCCGGGACTGCGGGCACAG
>JBEEPJ010000151.1:0-5358 GCA_041191165.1 Bacteroidota bacterium
CTCGCGGGCTACGCTCTACCGCAAGATCCAGATCCAGAAGGCCCGGGGCGAGGTCTGAACGGAAAAAGGCCCGGAGCGGTACTCCGGGCCTTCTCGTCTCAACCCAGCGAGAAGCCGCCATCGACGGCAAGCGCCTGACCGGTGACATGCGGAGCGCAGGCCAGGTAGACCACCATTTGGCCCATATCCTCGGGCGTCTGCGCCACGCCCTGCGGCAGGATCCGAAGAACGAGGATGCGCGGACGAATTTGGCCTACGCCATGCGGCAGAAGAAACAGAGCGAAAAAAACGAATCTTCGCCTCAGAATCAAGACTCCAAGCAGGACAAGCAAGACCAGCAGAACCAGCAAGACCAGCAGAACCAGCAGAACCAGCAGAGGGGCGATGAAAAGGGTGAGAATTCCCAGCCGAAGCAGGACCCCAAGGGTGAAAACGGCGATGGGAAGAAGGGCGACAAGCCCGGTGAGGAGCGGCCTGAACAGGGAGCTGGGCAACCGGAGAAAGGGATGACGCGGGAGGAGGCGGTGCGGCTGTTGGAGAGCCTGCAGCAAGACGAGGCGGCGATCCAAGCCCGCCTGCGGGAGAAACGCGTCCAGGGCAAACCCCGAAAAATCGAGAAGGATTGGTAATGAAATCGTTGAACATGCGTGCTGTGCGTCTTTTCCGTGCCGGAATCCTGTTCCTCGGGGCATTCCTTGCAGGGGGGTGGACTTGGGGGCAGGAGGTGACCCTCACCGCGAACCGCAACCCGGTCTTCGCGGGCCAAGAAGTCCAACTGACCCTCACCTTCAAGAACTGCAACGCCGATCCCAAGGTGCCCAAGATCGCGGGGTTGGAATACCGCTTTGGGCCGAGTACTTCGCAGCGGAGATCATGGGTCAATGGATTGACATCCAGTGAGTTGGGATTCACCTACACCTACCAGGTCAGCGCCTCGGAAGACGTCAACATCCCATCCCTCGCCTTCGAAACAAATGCCGGAGTGCTCCGCACCGCCCCCTTCGTGCTGCGGGTGCAGCGGCGGGCAGCGGGAAACGGAGGCGGCGGAGGCGGCGGAGGCGGCGGAGGCGGCGGAGGGTCCGGTGGCAGTGGAGCCGGAACGGGCGGCGGTTCAACCGGGACGACGGGCCAGCTCGGCGATTGCGCGCTGGTCATCAAGCCCTCGCAACGCACCGCCTTTGTGGGAGAGCCCATCTCGGTCACCTTCGAGATCTACAACCGCTACAGTTCGCTGGATGTAAGGACGTATAACTTGCCGGATTTCAAAGGATTCTGGAAGGAGAACGTCCAAATCCCTTCGCCCACATGGGAACCGCGGGTCGTGGATGGAAAGCGCTATCAAGTTGCCGTGGTGAGTTCGGTCATTTTATATCCGCAGGAAGCTGGTGTCCTCTCCATCGACGGTTTTGATATGGAGGGCTATGTGCGAACCAGTTTCTTCTCCGGCCAACCCATTGCACAAAAAGCCCAGCCTGTGCGCATCGAGGTGAAGGATTTGCCCCGACCCAAACCCCAGGAACTGTTAGGCACTTTCGGTGGGCTCAAGATGCAAGTTCGAACGAGCGCGACCGAGGTAGCCCTGAACCAAGGCGTGACCGTGGAAGTGGTGTTTGAGGGGTCGGGGCACTTGAAGTTCATCCAGGCCCCCAAGTGGTCCTGGCCCAGCGACTTCGAGGTGTTCGATCCCGAGGTCGTGGACCGCATCTCGGTCCAACCGTCCGGGGAATCCGGCAAGCGGACGTTCAAGTACCTGCTCATCCCCCGCGCGCCGGGTACCTTCACCTTGCCCCAGCTCCAGTTGAAGTATTTCGATTTCAAAAAGGGGGCTTATGTGGACCTGGTGGGCGGAGGCGGCGAATTGACGGTTACCCGGGAGGGCGCGATGGGTGCCGGTGGAGGGGTCGCGGCCCTTGGGGGGGGAGGGGTAGGCCAGTCGGATGTAGCCCTTCTCAACCAGGACGTCCGGTTTCAGAAGGTGGAGCCCGGGCCATTTGTCCGGCGGACGTTGGGATGGGGAGGGACGGTAGCCTGGGGGACGCTGTGGTTGTTGGGGCCCGGCATTTTCTTGGCGGTCTGGACGCGGCAGCGGCGCAGGGCGGCTGAGCAGCGGGATGGGTTGGGCACGCGCAGACGGCAGGCGGGGACGCGGGTGCGCAAGGCCCTCCGGTCTGCGCAGGCCCAGGTGGGGAACGGCGCCCGTTTCTCCGAGGCGCTGGGCGTCGGATTGGAGGAATATCTGTGTGCCAAACTCGCCTGGCAACGCAGCCGCTACAGCCAAGCTGCGGTGTTAGAAGCCCTCGCCGCGCATGTGCCGGACGAGGTTGCCGCCTGGCGCCAGCTGCTCACCGAGGTCGAAGGGGCGCGATTTGCGCCCGGCCTTGCCGCCGCTCCCCCGGTCCTTCTGGAGCAAGCCCGATCGCTCATCGAACGCACGGAATCGAAATGGAAAAACTGACCTTCCCCACCGGCGGCTGGACGTGGACGCGCCGGGCTTCTGCCGCCCTCGGCATCCTGGCCCTTCTGTTGCAAGGGGGGCACAGTGCCGCCCAAACCCCAGACCCCGCTGCGACCTTCGAGGCCGGCACCCAAGCCTATGCCGAGGGTCGGTACGACGAAGCGGCCGAGCACTTCGAAGCCGTCCTGGCGGACTACAACCACTTCGAATCCCACTACAACCTCGGAAACGTCCGCTTCAAGCAGGGCGCCATCGGCCAGGCCATCCTGCACTACGAACGCGCCCGCCAATTGCGCCCCGAAGACGACGACACCGCCAACAACCTCGCCCTGGCCCGGGCGCAAGTCGTGGACCGCATCGAGCCCCTGCCCACCATGGGCCTGCGCGACCTGTGGTCCCGCATCGTGGCCAAGGGGCGACTCGGGTTCTGGAGCGGTACCTTCCTCGCCTGCTGGCTCCTCGCTTGGACCGCGCTGGCCATCCGGCTCCGGGCCCGCGAGTTGGGCATGCGCAGGCTGTGGGGGACCATCGGCACCGGCGCGATGGCGTTGTCGGTTGGGTTGGGCGGTTTGGCCTACGCCACCTACCAACGGGCGGAAAACAGCCGGGAAGCCATCATTCTGGACCAAATCATCGAAGTCAAAAGCGCGCCCCAAACAGCCGACGCGCTGCCGCTGTTCATCCTCCACGAAGGCACCAAGGTCCGTCTGCTGCAGGAGCAGGCTGGATGGTGGGAGGTCGAAATCGCCAATGGCAACGTGGGCTGGCTGCCCAGCACCGCGCTCGAGGCCATCTGAACGACCGCGATCCGCAACGCTCCGGGTTAGTGCTGCACCTGCATCCGCAGGGTCACACGCCGGTCATCCGATTGTCGTCCCCGCAGCAAGTACGTTCCCACCGGCCAGCCCGCCAAGTCCCATCGAACCTCGCCAGCTCCATCTGCCGCGGTGGTCAGCAGAAGCCTTCCCTCTGCGCTGAAAACGCTCACCACAGCACCGGGCTTCCAACCGCGTGCATACGCCTTGCCCACCGCTGGGTTGGGCATCACCAAGGCCGTGATTCCGGCCCCATCCGGCTCGGATACGCTCTGGGGCACCGCCAAGTCGTACAAAATGATGTCGTCCACCGCGGCCTCCACCAAAGAGCCCCCATCGAGGTAATCTCCAAGGCGGAGACTATCCGATGCGATAAACCGCATCCGGAACTCCGGCGTCAACTCCACCACATCCGCCACACGAAAGGCCATCCGCCGCCAGGAAATGTCCTGCTGCTTCGTGTTTTCCACGTAGGTCCAGGTATCCCCTCCATCCGAAGTTACCTGCACCTGCCACCAATCCGTGGCGGGGTTCGCACCTGAGGGCGGAGCGTTGACGTACCAGCGCCAGTAGGTCATGACGGGATCCACAAACTCGGTCAAGTCGATGACCGGAGACAGGAGCGTCGTGCTGCCCTGGTCCACATCGTTCGCTCCGATGCCCGCGTTGACGCCGGGATTGACCCCAGTCACAAAGCAGAAACCCGCAAGCCCCACCGTGTGATCCTGCGTCGGAGCGACCACCGTCGAAGGGTCGTTCGCCTCGGCGTAGGAACCCACCGGAATGGCCTCATCCCAGAGCCCAGTCGTCGCATTGTCCCAGGCCGGCACCCCCGTCGTCCAACCCCCAAAATCAGAGTACTCGTCCGAATCGTTGATCAACTGAGGTTCCACCCCCACCAGCGTGAAGTGCGGCAGGTTCGCCAGGTCGCCCGGCTCAGCCGCAGCCAAAGGGGTGACCGCACTCAGCCCGCCGAAGTCGTCGGTAATGCCCAAGTAGTAAGCCACCACCGTTCCCGGCTCCTGTGCCGGAATGGTTCCGACGAATTCGCTGCCGTCTTGCGCCATGGGCACCGAAGTCCAATCCCCGTCAAAACTCGTCTTGTACCACAGACGCACCGCGTCGAAATAGAGCGAGTAAGGGAAGACGATATCCGCACTTCCCACGATTTCGAGCGGCGTCTCGGCCTCCGCAAACTCCTCGGAATCGTGGTCGATTTCCGCGTAGCTGAAGAGGGTAATGCCATGGATGTCAAAGCCTTCGACAATGGCCAAATCGTTGGGCGTGCCGTTGCTCAAGTCCGCGTCATCGTCATCGGCCTGGAGGACATCGATGAGGACGTCGGTGAAGGCTTGGCCTTCGTTGCCGTTCTGCGCAGTCGCTTGCAGTCCGGGGAACGCGTCGGCGAACAGGGTCATGGTCGTGGTCCAATCCCCGCCGAGCAGCAGGTGCGCGTCGTACCAGGCCCCGGCGATGATTTCGCCATCGGCGTGCACTTCTCCCACCAGGTCTTGCGGGTAGACCTTGGGTTCTGCGTCGTACTTGCGAATCCCGTCCTCGTTGTCCGTGTAGAATCCCTTGCCGATCTCCGCGATGTCGCCCAGGGACATGGCCCACAGGTCGGCGTAGCCTTCGTTCATGGCGCCGTTTTCGAAGAATGCTCCGAGCGATTGATAGAACCGGTCGTTGATGAAGTGTCCGTATTCATGCCAAACCACGTCCGCAATCAACGAGGTCGGGTTGCATCCGCCCCCCAGGTTGTAGAAGTTGATGCTGCTGCCGTCGTAAAAGGCATTGCACTCCCCGGCCACGTCCAGGTTAGTGGTCAACGACTCGTCGCAGCCGTCGAAGTCCGGGAGCCACGTCTTCATGTGATCGTGAATCAATGAGGTGGACCGGTAGGCCGATCGCTCTCGGACGTTGCCCAGGTTGTTCAAGGTGACGTTGTTGTAGCCGTCGGACCAGGAAACGTTGGTTGAGGGGGTGGTTCCGGCGGTGTAGACCGTGCTCCAGCGCCCCGTGAGCGAGAGGTTGCCGGAGGCTGGGCCGGCCGCATTCGATACGAAGCCCCCGTCGGCGTCCGCGTAG
>JBEEPJ010000152.1:0-5347 GCA_041191165.1 Bacteroidota bacterium
GCGGACACCGAGCGCACAACTGGGGAATCCAGTGCGACCGAGCTTGGGGAAAAGACATCCATTCCCCTCCCTACCCCGGAGTTTTCCATTCCGGCGAGAGACGTTTCCCCGCCCTCCGCTCCCCCCGAACTTCCGGGGCAACGCGATTTGACCTCCAGTCCATTCAAAAAGCGCAAGAGCGGCGCTCCCCCTGAGCAACCCACACTGTTTTAATCGGTTCGTGTACATTGGACACCAACCCAAACTTCTGACGTACCTTCCACGCATGAAATCGCATCAACTTCCTGTTCTGACCTGGGGCGTGTTGCTGGCCCTCGCTTTGTTTTCCTGTGGAGGAGCCCAGGAACCCACAACGGTGGCTGAGGAGCTGGGATCGGGCAATTGGGGGGAACTTGTCCATCCCGAGTGGTCCAAAAATGCCACGATTTACGAGGTGAATGTCCGGCAGCACACCCCGGAGGGAACGTTCGCTGCGCTGCAGGCGGATTTGCCCCGCATCAAGGAATTGGGGGTAGACATCCTCTGGCTGATGCCCATTCATCCCATCGGGGAAGTCAACCGGAAGGGAGGTACCAACCAGAACAACTATCTCGCTAAGCCAGGTAGCGGCAGCTTGGGGTCTCCTTACAGTGTTCAGGATTACACGGCGGTCAATCCCGATATGGGCACCTTGGAGGATCTCCGGTCGTTGGTGCGGGAGGCCCACCGCTTGGGCATGCGGGTGATCCTCGATTGGGTGGCGAACCACACGGCCTTCGACAGCCGCTGGACCCGGGAGCATCCGCAGTTCTTTCTGCGCGACTCCCTCGGGAATTTGCAACCCCCGCTGGGCACCGACTGGTGGGATGTGACGCAA
Source organism: Bacteroidota bacterium (assembly GCA_041191165.1). Classification (GTDB taxonomy): domain Bacteria; phylum Bacteroidota; class Bacteroidia; order Flavobacteriales_D; family Sanyastnellaceae; genus CAMCYM01. The sequence continues at coordinate 857 of JBEEPJ010000152.1, forward strand.
CTCGACTGGGCAAAGGGCCGGGAAAATGGCTTGTACATGGCCATGAAAGATGCCATGGCCTTCTGGCTGCGCGAAGCGGACATCGATGGCTACCGCTGCGATGTGGCGGAGAAGGTTCCGGTCGATTTTTGGGAAGAGGTGCGTGTGGAGCTCGAAAAAATCAAGCCCGACGTGTTTATGTTGGCGGAAGCAGAAGTTCCCGAGCACCATCGCCGGGCCTTCGACATGAGTTATGGATGGCACGCCCACCACTTGTTTAACGAGGTGGCCCGCTTGGAATATCCGGTGGACTCCTTGAGAAGCTACCTCGTCCGCGAGCGAGAGCGGTTTCCGCTGGGCGCCTATCGCATGCTGTTTGTGACCAACCACGACGAAAACTCCTGGAATGGCACGACGACGGAGCGCATGGGAGCGAATGCGCAGGTGCTGACCGTATTGGCGGGGACCTGGTTCGGGATGCCCTTGATTTATTCCGGACAGGAGGCGGGCGAAACCAAGCGACTCTCTTTCTTCGAGAAAGACAGTGTGGATTGGGGAACCTATCAGGATGCGGAGCTGCACCGGATGTTGCACCAGTTGGTGGAGAAAGAGGAAGCTTTGTGGATGGGAGAGGCGGGAGCATGGCCGGTGGAATGGCCCACGGACTTTCCGGCAGATGTCTATGCCTTTAGCCGCAAGAAGGGGGAGAGTGAAGTGCGGGTAGCGCTCAATTTTTCGGACAAACCACGCAAGGTTCGGATGAACCTGAGCAGCGAGGGTTTCATTTCTGCGGGCGGACTGGAAGCGGGGGATGAGGTGTTGTTGCCGCCCAATGGTTGGGGTATTTTCGTCAAGAAACGTCCCTGATCATGGCTCAGAAGTGCGTTGCGCTTATCGCCCATGATGGCAAAAAGCAAGACCTGGTGGACTTCGTGTTGCGTCATCGAACGTGGTTTGAGCAGTTTCACCTTACCGCGACGGGTACCACGGGAGGCAGATTGGCGGCGCTGGGGTGGGCCGTGGAACGGTTGGCGAGTGGACCGCTCGGAGGAGATGCGCAGATTGCCGCTCGCATCACGGAGGGGACGGTGCATGCAGTGGTGTTCTTCCGCGATCCGATGGGGATGCATCCCCATGAGCCGGACATCCACATGTTGCTCAGGCAGTGCGATGTGCACGGGGTGCCGTTGGCGACCAATGTGGCGACGGCGGAGGCATTGGTTCAGGGTTGGAACGGCGGGGATGTGGACTGAACGCGGCGCTGGTCCTTGGCCTCCCACGAACGAGGAGCAAGTGGTGCATTCCTGGTTGGTGGACCGGCTGGGGTCCGCTTGGGAGCGGAGGGAGGCGAGGGCCATTGCACGGGTTTGTCTGGATGCCGTGACGGGAGCGAGTCGATTGGATCGGCTGGCCCGCGGGTATGCCTTCCGCGAGTCAGAACTGGACCGGTTGGCCGTTTTTGCACAGCGGATTCGCCGGGGTGAGCCGGTTCAATATGTCATAGGCCAAACCTCATTCGATGGCATGGAGCTCGTCTGCGACCCCCGCGCCCTGATCCCCCGACCGGAGACGGAAGAACTCGTCCGCGCCTTGGCGGAGCGGTTGGAGCGGGTACAAATTTCCGCAGGGGCGGAGTGGTCGCCCCGCATCTTGGACGTCGGAACGGGCTCTGGTTGTGTGGCATTGGCATTGGCTCGTCGGTTTCCCACCGCTCGGGTGGTGGGGCAGGATGTGTCGGAGGAGGCGCTGGGTTTGGCCCGTGAAAATGGATTCCTCCACGGGCTGGAGATCGATTGGATGCAGCGGGATTTTCTGCAATCGGGACCGCCGCCGGGACCGTTCGATGTGGTGGTGTCCAATCCGCCTTACATCCCGGTCAGGGAGCGCGAGGAAATGGATCGACATGTGGTCGATCACGAACCGGAACTCGCTCTTTTCGTTCCGGATGACCGGCCGCTGCTTTTCTACGAGGCGCTGGTGACCGCGGCTGCAGGCGAGATGTTGCGGCCCGGCGGCTGGCTCGCGATGGAGTGCCATGTGGATGGAGCGCAATCGGTGGCAGGATGGGCTGCACCTGAGGTTTGGTCTGAAGTGCGTTGCTTGCAGGACATGCAAGGCAAGGACCGAATCCTCCTCATGCGCAAGGCAGAGGGCTGATCCTGCGGGCGGGACTTACAACTTGGTCTTGGGCACCTCTGGGGCATCGGGGGATTGAAATTCCCAGGAGTCCAGTCCGGGCTTGGAGACCACATGGAGGGCCCGCTTGAGTCCTTCGATGTTCACGGCGAATCCCAGTCCTTCGATGCCTTCCCCGTGGATTTTCTCCGTCACGATGCCGATGAGCGAACCGTTGGATTGCACCAAGGCTCCCCCGCTGTTTCCCGGATTGATTCCCACGTCCGTCTGCAGCAGCTTGCGCACACCATCCTCCCGGAAACCCGACAAGATACCGCGGGTGAGGGTCGAAGGCAACTCGGTATGGAAAGGGGTGCCAATGGCGAAGATGGACTCGCCCAGTTGTTCAGGCGTGACCTGCTCCGTGTGAAAAGGTTTGAGCCCCTCGGTGGCTACACGAATCAACGCCAAGTCGAAAAAGGGGTGATACCGCACCACCTCCAGCGGCAATTCCTCCCCGCTATGCAATCGGACTTTGAGTTCCATGGAAGTGTCGGAAACCACGTGGTAGTTGGTCAAGATCAAACCGTCCGAAGTGAGGATGCATCCACTTCCATGGCCATTCTCCGCGTAGATGGTCACCACGGACTCCAGCACATCGGGTTGGAATTTGTCTAGGGTGGGCATCGGGATTTCAGGGATGTAGATGCTGTCCCAGTCGGCTCGCCACCTCGCCTCCAAGGCATCGAGTTTTTCAGGGGCGTGCAGGATTTTGGGATTATGCCCGGCTCGGATGAGGGCTTCTCCAATGCCCTCGCGCAGCAGTTCATAATCCGGCTCGAACGGTGCCCCCACCGGCCCCCAAACGCTGAGGTTGTTGACCGTCACGGTATCGCTCGGAAAATCGAATGGGTTGGAACGCCACCATTGGGATTCAATGGCGTAGCACATGATTTGGTCTGCTACACGGATCTCCGTAATGTGCTTCACCCGGCCGGAAATGGGCACCACCTTTTCGTCATAAAACAACGGCTCCTCTACCCCTTGGTAGCCCTTTTCATAGAGATATTCGTTGAGAACGAAGGTCACGAAATTCGTTTCGATCTCCCCTTCCTCCCATCCAGAAGGGGATGATTCCTCCGACCGCTCCGCCCCGTTGTTGAAGTCCGCTAAATCCTCAAAATAATGGGTAACAAACTGATCCGCAGGCAAATTGAGGTCCAGGCTGTGGAGCACCATCGCCCGCACGGAGTCGGGCTTTTCCGGCATGGCGACCAGGTCGGGGATGCGGTAGCGCTCCGTGTACAATCTTCGGTTGGGCAGGAGCCAGGCCAAACCCGCTCCCACAGAAACACCGATTCCCAACCCCCGGACCCAAGGCACCCCGGTGGCCTCCTTCGCTGCTGAAGCCATGCCCACCCCCGCGGCCACCCCCGCCAAATCCACTCCCTTGCGCCAGTTGTATCGTTCCGGAAAAACAGGCAAAACCTGGTCAAAGTAGCCCTCGCGGCTGGCCTTGAAAAGATAATAGGGCTGGTAATGTTCCAGATCGACCTCGACGTTTTGGAAATCGATGGGGCGATAGTGGAATCCTTCGTAGTCGTTGTAGTCGTCGATGGAAATGAGCACACTGTCCAACGGGGTGTGCACAAAAACGGTGGAAGTCCGCTGCATGGGTTGAATGGAGCAGCCCCAAGCGAAGAGTGTGAGGCTTAAAGCGGCGCCGCCGTGCAGGAGGTTTGAGGTCTTCCGGCGGCCGAGAATCGTTGAATTCATATCGGAACATTGCATATCCTCCCTGTAACGAAGAAATGCGTCTGAAATGTACCTTCGAAATATGTTAAATGACGACGTGCGCGAGCGAATTCTCGCGCTCCGGGAAACCCTTCACGCCCACAATCACCGGTATTATGTGCTGGCGGAGCCGACGATTTCCGATCGGGAGTTTGATGCGTTGATGCGTGAGCTGGAGGCGTTGGAGGCAGCGCATCCGGAGTGGGCGGATCCCAACTCACCCACCCGCCGGGTGGGAGGGGACTTGACGGACCGTTTCGAAAAGGTGGAACACCGGTTTCCCATGCTTTCGCTGACGAACAGCTACGACGCCGGCGAGGTGCGGGAATGGGCGGAGCGGGTGGTGCGGTTGTTGGAGGGGCGCGAGCCGTCGTTTTCGCTGGAGCTTAAATACGACGGGGTGGCCATCAGCTTGCGATATGAGGGCGGGATGTTGAAGCAGGCGGTGACCCGGGGAGACGGAGAGGTGGGGGAGGATGTGACGGCGAATGTGCGGACCATTCGGTCGGTGCCGTTGTTGCTGCAGCCGGGGGCGCCGGAGAGCTTGGAGATTCGCGGCGAGATCTTTTTCCCGTGGGAGGGGTTCCATGCGCTCAACGCCCG
>JBEEPJ010000153.1:0-5237 GCA_041191165.1 Bacteroidota bacterium
TCGGCGGAGGCATTCGCCTCCAAGCCCACCCTCATCGAGCTCCTCACCGAGTGGAGCGGCTTCCTACCCTCGAAAGGGGAGGCCCGGCGCGCACTCCAAGAGCAATCCATCTCGGTCAACAAGGAAAAGGTGACGGAGGACACGCAAATCGGTCCTGAGGATCTCGTACAAGGCCACACCCTGCTCTTGCAAAGGGGCAAGAAGCAGTACTTCGTGCTGCAGGTCATCTGAACGAACGGGGAAACACGCAGCGCTGGCTCTTTCTCCGCGGGAGAGGTCCGACAAGCCCGCGATCAGAACATCGCCGCAACCGGACGACCTTGGATTAGGTACAATAGCACGACGAGCATCACGCTCACCACCAACCCGATGGTGGCCTTGCCCAAATCCGAGAAGACCATGTTCATGAGCTGACCTGGCTTGCCGATGGACAGGCGATTGCGGATGGCGATTTCTCTACCCGCTAACATCCCCAGGAAAACCCATGTGGTGCTCATCGGGATGCCTCCCGACCACAAGCCAAAGGTGTCGTACTTGAAAAGCAGTAGAACCAAGGCATAAAAGAAGTCGATAAACGTGGCTGAGCGGATGTCCGTGGTGTTTGTTTTCGCCAAGACGATTTCCTGGATTTTTCCCCCACGCTTGTACATGATCAACCCGAGCAGTCCCACCAAGATCGCCGAGGCCAGCAGGAACAGGGGTAAGCCGATTTCGTCCGGAGGACCCAAATAAATTAGAATGTTGACCAGGTCCTGGGTCAGCCATTGGCTCCACAAAAAAGCGGTGGACACCCATTGTAAAACGATCCAAAACTGCTCATTCCGCATCAAGCCACGGCCTTTTTGCATGGGCCGCAACAAGAAATACCGCTCAGTGATCCTGCTCAGCCCATAATAAATGGCGAGGGCGAATAGAAACGCCACCCCATAGCCGGCCAAGCTCTTTGAGAGCATCTTGGGCAGGCTTTCGATGCTAAAAAAGGACAACACCAAGAAGGTGGTGCTCACCGGCAACCCCAGGCGCGTGATGAAGAGCAAGGTCAGAGGCGGGAGAATGTACCAGACGGTGATGGTGGGAAAGGGCTTCCCCTCCGGAAAGACCTTTTCAAACTTCCCGAAGGTCAAATCCTGTGCCCCAGACCCCCCCAACCAATGGCCCAACCCGAAATATCCCAACACCAAGGTGATCAACAAAATCCCGCCTGCGAACATCCACAAATGCCACCATTGCAGGCGGGAATTCGAGGATAGGAAAGTGCCTAAGGTCTGGATGCTGTCATTGCCCACAACGGAGTACGCCGCCAATGAGAACCCCACAAGGGCAAAAACAAATTCCATGCTCAAGGTATTTCGATTGCGCGCGCAAGATGGGAAGCAACCGCGAAAGTTCCAACGAATCCATGTTAACCTTCCTCGGGAAGCGTCCTGTGAAAAAGCACTGGCTGAGGACCCGCTCGTCAGGGCACCATCAGGTTGCACCCGCGGACCTCGGCGTGGTCGTAACGCCCGAGCACTTCGACCCCTGAGGCCGGGGCGTTCCAGCGGCCGAGGTCGCCGGTGGCCAGGAAGCTGCAGCTGTGCACGTTCGCCAGGTCGATCCAGCGGAGCCGGCCCGTGCGGCCGAGCGCCGCGCCGGCGAGGGGGTCATCGACCTCGCCCACCATCGGCACGAGCCACGGGGGCGGGACGAAATGACCCGACTCGTCTGCGTAGGCCTGAGAGAGCATCTCCGTCATGCCATACTCGCTGTGGATGGCCACATCGCCCAGCACTGCGCGCAGCCGAGCGCGAAGTTCCGGACGGACGAGCTCCCGGCGGCGCCCTTTCATTCCGCCCGTCTCCATCACGACCAGCCGTCCTTGAATCGCCTCCAGAAAGGAATCGGGAATGCCAGATTCCACCCAATCCAATAGGGCGTGGGTCACACCGATGAGCAAAATGCGGCGGTCGGAGCGGGTGAGGCGGGAATGGATTTGGCCTTCCCAATTGCGATGATTTTCCAGCCCAAACCGCCCCTCTCCCCCGTCCGGCATCCAAGATTGCACCATCGAAATCAACGAGGCATCCGGCCGCTCGACATAGCCGGGCAGCAGCGCGAATACCTCCCAAGCCGCCAGGTCGCCGTAGATCCGCTCAAATCCCGTGCGCGCCATCGCATGGTACCAGCTCAAGTCGTCAACCCCGTGCCGCGAAACCCGGCTCCCAGTCGTGCCCGAACTCCTAAACCAAGTCCCCACCTCCGGCACGGACAGGACATCTTGGGTCTGAAAGAGTTCCACAGGCAGGAAGGGGACCTCCCCGGGCTCAAAATGCCGGTCCCGATGAAACCCCAGAAGCTCCAAATACCTTCTGTAAACCGGGTTATGCTGCGATTGAAACCAAAACACCTCCTCTTGCAAGGGCCGAGAACCTCCGGGGAAGCCGGCCAGAACCCACCGGGCGATTTGCATCCGCAACGCGTCGGCGGCATGAGAAGCGCCGGTGCGTTCGCGCTCGGTCAGCCAGTCCCCCAAGAGGGGGGCAAATCGGGAGGGCCATTCCATGCGGCAAAGTTGAGGATGGATTAGCTTTGAGGAACCATGAAGGAACACGGAAATGCACCCCGCATCGCTCGAACGCCCTCCTGGGTCCACGGGCTATGGTGGATCGGTACCGGCGTGGCGGGGGTCGGGTGTCTGCCTGAACCCCAGTACCCGCTGCAGCCGGTCATCGGCTTCGAATCCATGGAGCTGACGGAGTCCGGCGGACGCGAACTGGTGCTCTCCTTCACGGATGGGGATGGCGACATCGGATTGGGTCAGGGAGATACCCTGCCGCCCTTTTGTACCGGGTGCGCACACCACCAAAATCTCAAGCTGGAGTACGAAGAGCTCCGCGATGGGGCATGGACCCCCATTCCGCTCAACCCGGAAATCGGGCAGGTGCCGTTTTACTACCGCGTGCCCCGGGTGACGCCCACCGGTCAGAATCCAGCGCTTCAGGGCACCATCGCCCTCGACATGCCCGCCTGGTACCTCTCGAGCCCTTACGATACCCTCCGCTTCCAAATCACCCTCTGGGACCGGTCCCTCAACGCTTCCAACACCATCTACACCCCCGCCTTGTTCAAGCCTTGAGGCCTCAAGGGGTGTCCACGGAGAACTGCTTTCCGACCGAGGCCACCAAGTCGCCGATTTCCTCGAGTGCAGAGATGACCTCGTGATAGAGCAACCCGCTCTCCGGCGAGTAATCGCCGCGCCCCACAGCCTGAAGATGCTGTTCGCGCAACGCATCGCGCTTGGCGTTGATGCCCTTCTCGGCTGACTTCACCGCGCCGAGCGTCACCACCTCCTCGACGTCCAGGGACTGGATCATCAAGGCGATGGCGGCCTGCAACAAATCGAACATCTCCAGAATCTGGGAGCGCTGGGCGGGGATGAAGTAGATGTCGGTCCCACTCCTCCCGTCCAGTTTCGCCGCGAGTGAGGCATAGATGTCCCCCATGCGCTCGAGGTCCGTACCTGCGTGCGAGCAGCGCTGGATGCGACGGCTGCTGCCCGCATCCACATCGGCTTCGGTGAGCCGTTGGAGCGCGCGATCGATTTCCCGTTGGGAGGCGTCGAGCTTGTCTTCCCAGAACTTGATTTGGTCTACAACCTCATGACGTTCAACATCTTCCAAAGGCCTAATGAGCTGACGGGCCAAACCGTGCACCACAGAAACTTTCCGGCCCAGCCGCTGCAACTCGCTCTGAATTCGATCCAAGCCCAGCTCCCCGGGCAATGGCGCGAGCATCGCGGGCTCAAGGGGCATATCCGCCGCTTTCGAAGCTTCATCCAATGGACGAACGAACCACTCCGACCACCGTACCAATGCGTCTGTGAAGAAGGACAATACCAAGGCGGTAAAAAGGTTGAAGAGGGAGTGGAAAGACGCGAGCACCAATGCCGGCTGCAAATCCGGGGCGGTTCCTGCGTAAAAGGACCGCAATACCCCCACGCAGATGGGCACCCAGCCGACCACAACCAGTGACCCAATTCCGTTGAACAGGAAGTGGATGCGTGCCGTTCGCTTGGCATCCCGTGAACCCACGGTAGCGGCCAGATTGGCGGTCAAGGTGGTGCCTATATTTTCCCCGAGGATCATCGCCACCCCATTCTCAAGGCTGAGCATCCCGGAAACCACGGCAGTCATGGTAAAGACGATGGCCGCACTCGACGACTGGATCAACCCGGCAAACACCGCCCCCACCGCCAGGAAGAGCAAGGAGCTGAACAGCCCCGTCGCCCGGGCCCACTCCCATCCCGATATGAGATCCGCCGCATGGAGCGCCTCAAACTCATCGCGCATCACCCCCAACCCGATGAACAACAACCCGAATCCGATGATGACATGCGACAATTCCCGGGCCTTGCGCCCCTCCAACAAAAACAGCGGCAAGGCCATCCCGATCAATGGCAGGGCCAGTTCTACGAAGGAAACACTTCCCATCGACCACACCACCAGCCACGCCGTGATGGTCGTGCCGATGTTGGCCCCGAGCACCAACCCCACCGACTCGCGCACCGTCAACATCCGGGCGTTCACCAGCCCCACCACCATCACCGTCGTCGCTGAACTGGATTGAATGACCGCGGTGAACATCGCCCCCACCCATGCCCCCCTCCGGGTGCTGCGGGCGATGGACCTGAACCACTTGCGCGTGGAGGCCCCGCTGCCCCTGCGAATTCCCTCGCTCATGATCCGCATTCCGAAGAGGAATAGCCCCAATCCCCCTAGGATGGTGAGCAGCGTGATGAGGGTCGTCATAGCAGGTGGGAAGATAGAAAAGGGGCGCCCACCGGACGCCCCTCTCTGTAGCCAAGAAATCTTTAAGAATTACTGCGGGCAGACCGTTCCGAATGCCGCCAGGAAAGACAGCAAGTCCACCGCGGTCACCTGACCATCATCGTTGATGTCACCCGGGCAATCGTCCGTGAAATCGAAGGTGCACGTTCCATTGTCGTAGGTCGCGGCGGGGTTGAAATTCTCAGCCAACGCATACGTACAACCATGGCAGGTATACGTACAGGTCGGGGTGGAGAAGTAAGCCGTGGCCGAGTAGTTACAAGCAATCGGATCTGTGCAGCCAAATGCCGACGAGTTCTGGGCTCCGGGCGTTCCGTTGGACACCCAGCTTCCCTGCCAGTTTCCAGCACTGGTGTTGTTCAAGTCAGCAGCCACCAATTCCAAAGAAGCGCAACCTCCGTTGGCCCCGTA
>JBEEPJ010000154.1:0-5237 GCA_041191165.1 Bacteroidota bacterium
GTGCAGTTCCGCGTCGATCCAGATGACCTCGCAACGGGCCAGCAGCACCCGCTGCCAAGCTTCCACCGCCTCCCAGCCGAGACGATTCTGGAGGAGCGCCCAGGATTCCTGGATGATGTAGTTGGTGGTGACGAGGCGCCAGCCATCGGTCTCGGCCTGACGCAGCAGGCTCGCCGCCCGGCGATGGAAGGCGTCGCTCGCATCAAGGGCGGCATAGAATGCCGAGGTGTCGACGAAGACGGCCTTCACCGGAGAGTGGCCGCGTAGTCCCGATCGTGAGGCTTTTGCTCACGCCCGGCTGCGGTCGGGCGAAATTTCCCCAACACGGAGTCGAGCGACTCGCTGCGACCCCTCTGCCGCGTCAGGTAGAGCCCGACTGCCTCGCGCACCTGCTCCGCCAAGCCCTTGCCGGTCTGGTTTCCCAGCGACCGCAGTTGCCGGTACTGGGCCTCGAAGGGGGGGCGATGGGGGCGTGCCTCGGGGCGGAGTGGGGGGTGGAGGCGATTTGGTTGGCGGGGGGGCCGGGGGTCGGGGAGGAGGTGACGTGGAATTGGGGAGGGACGCCCGCACCGAGTGAGGTGATGGGCGGGACGGCGTCGTGGGTGATGGCCCAAGACGTGGTCGGGGAGGTGGAGGCGGTCATCGCCGAGGGGAGCCGGGTTTGTGTCGCCCAGGCGGACTTTGCGGCGCAGGCCTGGGCGCTGCCGACGGTCGGATGGGAGGGGACGGGGGTGGCCTGCGCCGGAACGTCCGCGAGCGTGGCGGCGACGTGGTCGCCAGGGGAGGCCGGTGCCGCAGGCACCCAACTCGTGTGGACCCTGGATGGCGACCCGCTCCCGGCGAGCGCCACGACCGGGTCCACCGCCGATAACGACGGCTCCGGGTCCTGGACAGACGTATTCAGTTCCCCCTCCTGGACCTCGGGAACCCTCGGGGTCGAAGTAACCGACCCCTGGGGCTGCACCGCCGTCGCCACCCTCGACCTCGTCGCCCTCCCCGTGCCCGCAGTCGACGCCGGCCCCGACATCCACGCCTGCTCCAACGGCGCCACCCTGACCCTCAACGGCGCCACACCCCCGGGCGGCACCTGGTCCGGCCCCGGCATCTCCAACGGCGCCACCGGCCTCTGGGCGCCTGGGGCGGTGGGGTTGGGGGGAGTGGGTTTGGCCTACACCTACACGAACGCGCAGGGATGCAGCGCCACCGACATCCGGCAAGTGAACGTGCTTCAACCGCCTGTGGTCGACGCCGGCCCCAACCTCGGCTACTGCCACCTGACCCCGGAAATCATCACCCTGGCCGGCGCCACCCCGCCCGGTGGCACCTGGAGCGGCCCGGGCATCACCAACGGCGCAGCGGGCACCTTTGCCCCGGGAACCCTGCCCGTCGGCGTGCATGTGCTGACCTACACCTACACCGATCCTTCTGGCCCCGGGCTGGGCAACTCCTGCACCGTCAGCGACACGCGGACCGTCACCATTTACGGCAATCCCACCGCCATCCTGCTCGTGTCGGATCCCTCCATTTGCGTTGGCGAAACCGCACAATGGCAAGTCATAGGCCTCGGAGGCGCCCAATTGCCGGGCGGCGGCTACCAGTATGCCTGGTCTGCCAACGTGAACGCCACGGGCAACACCGCCACCGCACTTCCCCTGACCGGCGGCACTTCCATTACGGCCAGTGTCGTCATCACCGATGCGCGTGGGTGCAGCGATGACGCCAGTTCCAGTGTCTTTGTCATCGCCTTGCCCACGGTCACCGCCACGGGCAGCATCAGCGCTTGCGGCTCCAACTTCCTCATGCCGCTGCCCATCGGAACGCCCAGCGGGGGCACGTGGTCCGGTCCCGGGGTGCAAGCGAGCCCGCCCGGTTTCAATCCCGGCACGGCGGGGGTGGGGACGCATGTGCTGCAGTACAGCTACACGAATCCCTTCGGCTGTCAAGCGGCCGCCACGGCCTCGGCGGTGGTGGTGGCCCCGCCGGCCATCGATGCAGGACCGGATACGACGGTGTGCCTCGGAACGGCCTCTGTGCCGCTGGCCGGGGCGAGTCCGGCCGGGGGGACGTGGACCGGGCCGGTGCCGGTCGTGGGGAACGCCATCGCGGCGGCTGCCCTTGCGCCGGGATCGCTGTCCTTTGCCTACAACACGGGCAGCGGATCGTGCGCGGTGTCGGATGTGCGGACCGTGACGGTGGCAGCGCCGCCCACCTTCGCCCTGGACGCGCCCACGGCCGTCTGTCCGGGGGCGGAATGGACGTGGGAACTGACGGCTTCCAGCAGCTACGGACCGCTGGTCTTGCAGATGGGAGAGGCCTACGAAATGGTCGGGGCGGGCGCATGGACGGGAACGGAGACGGCGCCGCTCGAACCCGCGGGGACGGCGGGATGGGAAACAGATTTTGTGGTCGCGGATGACCTGGGCTGCACGGCGGCCGGAACACTGGCGGTGAGCTATCACCCGCAACCGACGGCCCAAGCCGGCCCGGACACCGCCTTCTGTTTGCCCCAGTGGCCCATCGCGCCGCCGCCGGTAACCCCACCGCCGGGGACGCAGGGATGGCTGGCGAGCGGCTGGCCGGCGGGGGGGACCTTCCAGGCCGGCTCGGGGCTGGCGGCGGGGGCGGTGCAGCCGGATGGGACTTTCTCGCCCACGGTGGCTGGCGCCGGGGTGCATGAGGTGGTATATGTGGTGAACGACCCGGCCACGGGCTGCACCGCCCGCGATACGTTGGAGGTGAGCGTGGCCGCGCCGCCGGCCTGGAGTCCGGGGTTGGATTTGGCGGCTTGTCCGGAGCAGGGGGCGACAGCCGTGACCGGAGGGTCGGGGCCCGAGCCGTTTGCCTACGCCTGGCTGGAACCGGGAACCGCGGCTCCCTTCTCGGGCAATGTTTTTGATCCAGAAGGGTTGGAGGGGGGCGTGTACGAAATCCTGGTCACGGCCGGCATCGGCACTTGCGCGGTCTCGGATACGCTTCAGTTGACCATCATCCCGCTGCCGGAGTTGGTGGCGGTGCCGGAGGTTGCTTTCTGCGCAGATGCCGGGTTGGTGACCCTGCCCGCACCGGAATTCCAAGCGCCGATCAGCGGCTCCTGGTCCGGACCCGGGGTGGTGGACGGCGCAGGGGGGACGTGGTCGTGGGAGGCAGGGGTGGGAGGGGGAGAAGTGGGTTTGGACTACAATTACGTGGACCTCGAGACGGGTTGTGGCGGGGCGTTTCCGGTGAGCGTCACCGTGCACGGGCTGCCGGACGCCAGCATTGCGGGCGCGGCGACGGCTTGCACGGCGGGCGAGTGGGAGGTGACCGGGCCGCTGGCGGCGGGCGAGACGGTGGACTGGGATTGGGGAGATGGGCTTGCGACCCTGGGCACGGCGGTGGCCGATGCGGCGCACGTATTCAGCGAGGCCGGGGTGTATACGGTAACGCGAACGGTCACCACGGCCCAAGGTTGCACGGCGACCGCGGCGATGGAGGTGGAGGTGGTGCTGTCGCCCGTCCTCGACGTAACGCCTTCTATCACATTGGGATGCAGTCCCGTGGAGGTGGTGTGGGACCAGCAGTCGCTGGGGGTGGGAGGGGAGTGGGATTGGACGTCGTCGGCTGCGGGTTGGTCGGCCTCCGGGCCCGATCCGGGCGGAGTGGTCATCGAAGCGGCAGGAGGGGAGGTCACCGAGGAATCGATCACCGTGACCTGGACCCACCCGTGCGCCACCCTATCCCAAACCTGGGAAATCACCGCCCTGCCGCTGCCTGCCGTGGATTTGGAATGGACGGAGGATACGCTGTGTGCGCCGGCCGTGCCCGAGCCGCTGGTGGTGTTGAATGGCGGGGCGACGGAGTGGAATTGGACGTGGAATGGGATTTCCAGCGGATGGACGCCGGTGAGCGTCGCGCCGGAGGTGCCCGCCTGGGAGGTGAGTGGCTCGGCGCCTTGGCAGGCCTCGGTGTCCGTTATGAACAGCTGCGGGACGGCGACGGATGCGGCGGATTTTTGGGTGGAGACGACCGACGCGGTGGCCGGCTGGGAGGCTTCGACCCTGGAGGGCTGCGCGCCGCTGGAGGTGACCTGGAACTTCACCGGTTCTGGCGCCGACGAGGTGACCTTCTACACGGCGGACTGGTCGGCGAGCGGCAACACCGTCGTCCACACCTGGGAGGAGGCGGGCGTGCAGGAGGTCTTCATCGTCGCGGCGGATGCCTGCGGAAGTGATACGGTCAGCACCTGGCTCACGGTCTTCGGCGAGCCGGTTTTCACGCTGGAAGTCTCGGATACATTGCTCTGCGCAGGCCAAACCCTCTCCCTCACCCTCACCGCCCAAGACCTCTCCTCGGTGGCATGGGACTTCGACAATGGCTCCACAGCCGCGGGCACCTCGGCTGAGACGGTATTCAACGAGGCGGGCAGCTATCTGGTGTCGGTGGAAACGGAGTTTGGTTCACCGGGCTGCGCAGCTTCCGGAACGGTTCCTGTCCACGTATTCGATTATCCGCAAATCACCGGAATGCCGGAGCTTTCCATCGGCTGCAGCCCGCTCCAAGTGGCGATCGACCCTGGGGTGCTCGCGGGATTGAATCCGCTGACGGGACAGCTGGACTGGTCGGGGACCTGGACGGTGCTGCAGACGGGAGCCTCTTCCTCGGGCCCTCAATTCTCGGCGGAACTGCCCGCGCTTTCGCCCTCCGTTCCCACGGTTTACACGGTCCAATTGGTGGCCTCCTCAGGCCCGGGTTGTCTGGCTTCTGAAAGCTGGAACTTCGAGGTGCTGCCGTTGCCGGTGGCGGCTTTCGAACCGGTTCCGTTGGCGGGTACTGCGGCCGACCCGGATCCGTACAATACCATCTGGCACTTCGAGAATGCCTCCACCGGCGCCACCGGATTCTTCTGGGACCTGGGCGACGGTTCCACGAGCTCCGACGCGCAACCCAGCCATGAATACGCCGCGGGCACATACGAAGTAACGCTAACGGCCATCGCGGCGTCGGGCTGCAGCGCAGAAACCACACGCACGCTGGAGGTCATCGACGCGAATTCGGTATTCGTGCCCAACGCATTCACACCGGGCGCACGCATGGACGGCGTCAACGATGGATTCCGGCCCGTGCTGAGCCATCCGGAACGCTTCACGGCGCCCGGCAGCTACCATTTCGAAGTATTCAATCGCTGGGGCATCCGGGTTTTCCAGTCCCACGACCCCGAGGAATATTGGATCGGAGAATCGCATTCAGGAACCCACTTC
>JBEEPJ010000155.1:0-5192 GCA_041191165.1 Bacteroidota bacterium
CCCCGAGCCGCCGTCGAAGCGGTAAGCCGTCAACAACTTGCTGCGGTGCGTGAAGTGGCTGGCGAGGATTTTGGGCGAACTGACCGGCTCGCCATTCACCGTTTCCACCTCGTAAAACACATCGAACGCGTCTCCCGCTTGCAGGCGGGTGAAGTCGATGGTCCAGGCGTACACATTCGCCATGGACAGCGCGAGGGCGGCCGGTGCTCCGATGCGGTCGAGGTCGACATACAGCGAACTCTCGATGGTACCCGTGGCCCGAATGCGCACGGTGTCCACGGGAAACTGGTGCTTTTCCACCCAAATCGAGTCGCCAAAGTGGAATTGCACGTACTCCCGCAAGCTGCCCTGGTAAACGAAGCTGACGGGGGCGAAGGTGCTGTCGG
Organism: Bacteroidota bacterium; assembly: GCA_041191165.1. GTDB lineage: Bacteria > Bacteroidota > Bacteroidia > Flavobacteriales_D > Sanyastnellaceae > CAMCYM01. Next base: position 387 of record JBEEPJ010000155.1, read on the forward strand.
GCTGGTGCAGGGACCACCAGGGCTTGCCCACCCGTAGGTCCCGGACATCCCAAACGCCGCGGGTGGCATCGACGGCTTGGGCGATTTGCTGGTTGTCGAGGCCGGCACTGGAGAGCAGGGCGGAGAGGGTTTGGCCTTCGCGCACCTCCCCCGAATCCGGCAGGAAGTAATTCCAATCGAGCCCGTAGCGAATGACGGGACCGCAGTCCTCCTCGTTCACCGGGACTTCAGCGGTTTTTTCGTTTCCGCACCCCGCCAACAGGATAAGCAGCCAGCAGGACAGGACCACGCTCCCGCGCGACAGTGATTTCAACCCCGCTTGAAAACGTTCCGGTCGACCCAACCTTTGCCCCATTCCGCCATTTCTTGTTCGCTCCAAAGTTCCGGGAAAAAGATCCTTTTCTGAAACCGCGGAGGCAGGTACTTCTGCCAGTTCGTGCCCCCCGTCGCCGCGATGTCCACCGGGTCCTTTTGCAGGTACCGGACCGCCGACTTGTAGTGCGACAGGGGCCAATGGATATTCACGTTGACGTCCAACCATTTGAGTTGTTCCCGGAGTGAATCGGTCACCGCAGATTCGGGAAGGGCAAGGTACGACCGGCGCACGTTGGTTTCGTAGCAACGGTGGGCCAAGTCGAGCAAAATCCCGTCGTATTTGGCCTCGAATTGCTTGAGGGTCAGGGTCTTTTCGCCGCTGGAAAGTTCCACGGCCCCCGCCTTCCAGTACATCTCCGAGAAGAGACTGGGGATGTCTTCCCGGCGCAATTCAGCGCCGCGGTCGCGGTGCTGGGCGTGCAGCAGGCGGTCGAAGGTGGTGCACCGGATTTCAATCATGCGGTACTGGGCGCTTTGAAACCCGGAGGCCGGAAGCAAGGCGGTTCTGAACTGCAGGAACTGCGCGGGATCCATGCCGTCCACCATGATGTCGAAGCTGTGGGTGAGCGCCTCGAAGTAGCGGTTGACGCGGCTGACCCGCTTGAGCATCACGTCCGCGTCGGGGGCGGCCATCGCAGCCAGTTGCTCCAACTCGTGCAGCGAGAGCTTGAAATACAGCTCGGTAATCTGGTGGTACATGATGAAAATGGACTCGTCGGGGATGGGCGTCCGCGGCGTCTGCAAGCTGAGCAGCGTGTCCAGGTGGATGTAATCCCAGTACGTCAGATAATCGGCGTGCAGCAGTCCGTCGAGGTAGGAGGCGAGGTCCTGACCGGTGGCGGCGTATTTGGCCTGCAGGGCAGTGAGCTTATCGAGGATGGCGGGCGGAAAATGGGGCGTGTCGGACATGTCGGGCATTTGGAAGGCCAATTTCGACATTCCCCTTCCTTTCAAAGCCTACGTGCGGCAGGATTTCGGAGCCCGCTGCAAGAAATCAGTTCCACTTCGACGGCGCCGACCCAAATCTCCGTCCGCACCAGCACAGGAATCCGGTTGGCGTCGTCGCTCACGAAGACGGTCAGGTCGTCCGATTCCTTCCAGACCCGGCCTTTCTGGATGACGGGATGGAAGACGAGGCAGTTCCACTGGCCGGCCGGGGTCTTCACCTGCTTCTTGCCGCCGTACTTGACGGTCAGGGGGTAGTACTCCCCATCGATGATCGAGGGGATGACCATCGTCTCGCCGGGCTTCATCTGCTGCATGGGCCGGCTGCGGTTCGCGTAGAAGGCGCTGACCATGTCGTGAACGGTGGGCGGCAGCCGGAAGGCCGTTCCCGGTGCCCGCTTGCGGTGCTCCTCGGTCTCCACCGTGCGCCGGGTCCAGTCGAACCGGTAGTCCTGCAGGAGCCGGTAGTCCCCCTCCTGGATGTCGCGCACGAAGCGGATGGGCAGTTGGGTCTCGACGTCGATGCTGCTCCTGTAGGTGTCGCGCACCTTGAACACCCAATCGAATGAGGCGTTCGTCTTCCCCGTGGCGATCACCTGCCAGGTGGGCCGTCCGCCGACGTGGCCCAGGTCCTTCACCCGGATGTCCGCGGTGGCCGCTTCGATGAACCCGTACCGGATGCGGTACTGGAGCGATTCGCCAGGGCGGTAAGCGGGCGTTGCGGCTTGTGCTTTAGGCCAATCCTGTTTCGCCAAAGTGTCCGGCCGCACCAGCGCCGGCATATTGGGCGTCCAGGGAATCACGGTTTGGGGGGTGACCCACCAAACACAACCGGCTGCGACACAGACCGCGAGGGCGCGCATGCCGGGACGGTAGAGAGAGCGGTTCATGCCTTCCCCGCTTCAAAAAGCGGGCCCTTTTTTCCGAAAACAGCTGCTCCTTCGCTCGACACCCCTCACACCGTGGCAATGCACTTCAGTTCGATGGCGATGGGGGTGGGCAGCTTGTTGATCTCTACCGTGGTTCTACATGGCTGATTTTCAACAAAGTACTCCGCATAAATGCGGTTGAAGACCGGAAAATCCCGCTCCATGTTCACCAGGAAGACGGTCACATCCACCAATTTTTCCCAATCGGACCCACTCGCCTCCAGGATGGCCTTGACGTTGGCAAACACGCTGTGCACCTGGGCCTCGAAATCGAAGGCGAGGAAGTGGCCATTCGCGTTGCGCTCCAGGCCCGGAATGGCGCCGTCCTGGGGTCCGCTGCCCGCCGCCCGCGGGCCGACACCGCTCAGGAAGAGGAGGTTGCCCACCTTGCGGGCGTGGGGATAACGGCCCACCGGTTGCGGGGCCTGGGAGGTAGAAATGGGCGCGTCCATGGTCCGAAGATAGGCAACGACTGCCGCCCACAGTGGCGCGGGAGCCCACTTGCGCGGTAACTTCGGCACCATGCGTTACACCCAACTCCCCGCTGCCCTGTACCAGCGCAACCGCGCGGCATTCATGGCGAAGATGCAACCCCGTTCGCTGGCGATTTTCCACTCCAATGACATCTACCCGACCAGCGCGGACGGAACCCTGCCCTTCAAGCAAGCCTCGGACATGCTCTGGCTCACGGGGGTGGATCAGGAAGAGACCGTGCTGGTCCTCTTCCCCGACGCCTCCAACCCGCGCGACCGGGAGATCTTGTTCACCCTGGAGACGAACGAGGAGCTGGCGATTTGGGAAGGCGCGAAGCTCACCAAGTCCCAGGCCACCGAGCGCACCGGCATCCCGCAAATCCAGTGGACCGGCATGCTCGACCGCACCCTGCAGCGCCTGATGGCGGAGGCCGAGGCGGTGTACCTCAACGACAACCCCCACATGCGGGCACGGAACGTGGTGGAGACGCGCACGGACCGCGAAAATGCCGCCTTCCGCAGCCGCTTCCCCCACCACCGCGTGGAGCGCTCGGCCCCCATTCTCTATGCGTTGCGGGCCATTAAGTCGCCGGAGGAAGTCGAGCAGATGCAGCGGGCCTGTGACATCACCCGCGCCGGATTTGAGCGGGTGCTGCGCTTCGTGCGGCCCGGGGTGATGGAGTACGAGATCGAGGCGGAGTTTTTGCACGAGTTTGTGCGGCGCGGTTCGCGGGGTTTTGCCTACACCCCCATCATCGGCAGCGGATTCAATGCGAACGTGCTGCATTACATCGAGAACAGCGGCGAGTGCCGGGAGGGCGAGGTCATTTTGATGGATGTGGGTGCCGAGTACGGGGGCTATGCGAGCGACATGACCCGCTGCGTGCCGGTGAGCGGCCGTTTCACGCCCCGCCAGCGCGCCGTGTACGAGGCCGTGTTGCGGGTGATGCGGGGGGCCATGCCGTTGCTGCGGCCGGGGGTGATGCTGTCCACCTATCACCAGCAGGTCGGCGAGCTGATGACCCAGGAGTTGCTGGGTTTGGGCTTGATTACAGCGGATGAGGTGGCCGCCCAGAACCCGGATTTTCCGGCGTACAAGAAGTACTTCATGCACGGCACCTCGCACTTCCTGGGCCTGGACGTGCACGATGTGGGGCACTGGCATCTGCCCATTCAGGCAGGCCAAATCTTCACCGTCGAACCCGGCATCTACATCCGCGAGGAGTCCCTGGGCATCCGACTGGAAAACGACATCCTCATCACCGAGGACGGCTTCGTCGATCTCATGGCGCACATCCCCATCGAGCCCGACGACATCGAGCGGGCCATGCGGGGTTGATCCCGGGCTCATCCGGGCTTTGAGAGGTGGTAACATCTTGGGAACATAATGTTTGCTTCTGGGCAATGATTCCTTGAAGTAGCCTTGACGTGGCCGCGCTCAGCGCAGATAGAACTTCGGATTTCCAAACCAAATCCATTTCTCATGCGCTCAATCGTGCTCTTTGTTGGTTGGATGCTGTGCCTCTCCTTGGGGATGATGGCCCAGTATCCGGTGGCCGATCCCTCGGTGCCGCACCACCCGTTTCACCACGGGGTGGCTTCCGGGGACGCCCTTTCTGATCGCGTCATTCTCTGGACCCGGGTTACCTCAGAGACCAGCGGTCCGATTGCGGTGCAATGGGTGGTTTCTACGACGCCGGATTTGGCCTCCATCGTGGCCCAAGGAGAATTCGTGACCGACGCCTCCCGCGACTACACCGTGAAGGTGGATGCGCAGGGCCTTTCCGCGGATACCTGGTATTACTATGGTTTTACCACTTCCGAGGGCAGTTCGCAGGTGGGCCGCACGAAGACCATCCCCGAGGCGATGGCGAGCGTTACCGACTTTCGGTTTGCGCTGGCTTCCTGCGCGAACTACGAGGGCGGTTATTTCAATGCCTACCGGTCCATCGCCGAGCGCAACGATTTGCAAGCGGTATTCCACGTCGGGGACTATACGTATGAGTACGGGGCGGATATCTATGGCAACTCCATCGAAGGCCGGACGCACCTGCCCACCCATGAGACCGTGACGTTGGGCGATT
>JBEEPJ010000156.1:0-6712 GCA_041191165.1 Bacteroidota bacterium
CCTTACGTCACCACCCGCGCTGAAGTTCCGGATTCCGGGTTGGTGGGCTTTCTGGAAACGCCGCGCTACAGCACGGGATATGCGATGTTGTGGGGCACGCTGGGATTTGTGACGGAGGCCCACATGCTCAAGCCGTTTCCCGAGCGCGTCGCCGCGACCTATGCCATACTCCTGGAAATCGAGTCGTGGGCGCGGGCGGACCGGAAGCGGATTCGGCGCCTGCGCACGGAGGAAATGGAGCGCTGGCAGGCCGCGGATGCCCTTCCGGTGCGATGGAAACACGACGCCGAGGCCTTCGACTGGGTGCCATTCCGGGGAGGCCGTGACCGATTCGAGCGAGTGGCACAGTGGAACGCGGTTGCGCTATGACCGCTCGCAGCCCTGGTCGCGCGACGTGCCCTTCTACAACCATTGGGACATCGCGGAGATGGCTTCTCTGCCGGAGGGCTACGTGTTGGGCCAGGCCTGGCGCGAGGTGGTGGAGCGTCTTGCAGGCCAAACCCTTCCCATGCTCCGCTTCGACCGCGACACGCTGCTCGAGCTGGAGGTGGCTTACATCTCGACCTTCAAGTCCGGCGCAGTCCCCTACGAGGGGCATCACCCGAACGCGATTCAGGAGGTGGTTTGGCGCAACGAACGGGTGCTGGTGCGGGCGGGCGACTGGTACATCCCGTCGGAGGGGCGGTACCGGAGATTCTTGGCCGAGACCCTCGATCCGATGGGGCACGACGCCTTCCTGGTCTGGAACTTTTTTGACAGCGCGTTGCAGCAGAAGGAATGGTATTCCGCTTACGTCTTCGAAGACACGGCAAAGGAGCTCTTGGAGCAAGATGCCGACTTGCGCGCCCGCTGGCAAGCAGCGCGTGCCCAACATCCGGAATGGGCGCAGGATGGGGCTGCAGAACTCGATTGGGTGTATCGCAATTCTCCCTACATGGAGCCGAGCGCCAATCGCTATCCCGTTTTTCGCATGGTGAGGAATCTGGACGAGCGCCCATGAAAAGGGTACTGCAGCAATTCAAGCGCCGTCCGATGCTCCCGCAGTGGATGCAGGAACCGGTGTTTACGGGCATGCTGCCCCAGCGGATGTTGTCCACGGGTCATGCCTGGGGCAGGGCGCTGCGGCGGGATGTGGTGGGGATGACGCCCCAGCAGATTCGGACTTGGCTTGACGGGTTCTCCCGGCTCAATCCCGGTCCGTCCGGCGGCACCTTCGAGATGTCGGTGCGGGGCGGGGTTCCGACCTCGATTCTGCGCAAGCCAGGGTCCATGGTTCCAGGGCGGGTACTGATGATCCATGGTGGCGGATTTGCCTTCGGGTCCTCCCGAACCCACCGGGCCCTGGGGATGCATCTGGCCATGCGCACAGGGCGAGAGGTCTGGATTCCGGAATACAGGCTTGCGCCAGAACATCCTTTCCCCGCTGGTGTGGAGGATGTCATCCGGGTGTATGACGAGGCGGTGGCCGATGGAGGCGGGGTGGTGGTGGTGGGAGATTCTGCTGGGGGGAATTTGGCTGCTGTACTGGTTCAAGCGGCGCACAACCGAAAGGAGAAGATGCCATCAGCCTGTGCCTTGTTGTCTCCCTGGCTGGATTTGCGTCCTCAATCCAGCAGCAATCTGCAAGACGCGCACGCCCTCAGCATGTTCGACGCGGAGGATATGCGGGCCTACGACGCGGAGGATATGCGGGCCTACAGCTTGCAATACCTGGGAGAGCAGCATCCAGAAGACCCGCAGGCCTCGCCGCTTCTCGGGGATTTTCAGGGGTTTCCGCGCACGCATCTGCAAGTCTCGGCAACGGAGTACCTGTTTCCTGACGCAATGGAGTGCCGATCTGCACTCGAGGCGGCGGGTGTCCCCTGTGAATGGTACGTCGACTCCGGGGCGCTGCATGGTTGGCAGTTGTTCCCGGATTTCCTTCCCGAGGCACAGCGTGCGCTGGATGCGCTGGTGCGCTTTATCGGGGAGGAGGCAAGGGATTAATCCGGTTGGGAGGCAGTGTCCAGCGCCGCGAGGAGCTGGGTGATGGCCCACTCGAGTTCTTCGTCTGTGAGGGTGAGGGGAGGGGCGATGCGGAAGGCTTGGGGTGTGCTGAGGAACCAGTAGACCAGAACGCCCCGGGACTGGGCGGCAAGCACCACGCGATTGGTGGTGGGGCCATCGGCGCATTCCACTGCGATGAAGTAGCCCAGGCGACGGACTTCGCGGACGGCGTGGTGCTGGGCGAGGGCGGCTTGGAGCCGGGCGCCCCGCCGTTCGACCGATGCCCAGTCCACCTCTCCGAGCAGGGAGAGGGCGGCCGCCGCACCGGCGCAGGCCATGGGATGCCCGCCGAAGGTGGTGATGTGCCCCAGTTCCGGCTCGTGGGCCAGCAAGGCCATGGCTTCGCGGGGAGCGACAAAGGCGCCGATGGGCATGCCGCCGCCCAGGGCTTTCCCGAGGCACAAGATGTCTGGGACGACGCCGAAGTGCTCAAATGCAAACGGCCGCCCCGTTCGCCCCATGCCGGCCTGGATTTCATCGAGGATGAGCATCGTACCGGTCTCGTCGCAGCGTTGGCGCAGGGAGCGCAACCATTCAGGGTCAGGTATGCGAATGCCCGCGTCGCCCTGCACGGTTTCCACGACGATGGCGGCGTGGCGCCCGTCCAGCTGCGCGAGGGCGGGGAGGTCATTGAATGGAATGAAGTCCACCTCCGGCAACAGCGGCTCGAAAGGGGCGCGTCGGGCGGGGTTGTAGCTCACGCTGAGCGCGCCGTGCGTGTTGCCGTGGTAGCCGCCGATGCAGGCCATCAGGCCGCGGCGGCCCGTTTTGCGCTTGGCGAGCTTGAGCGCGCCTTCGATGGCCTCTGCGCCGGAGTTCACAAAGTACACCGTGTCGAGGGGGTCGGGGAGGAGGGACGTGAGCCGGTGGGCGGCGAGGTGCTGAGCGGTTTGGCCTAACTCACCGTACACCATCGCGTGCAGATGCCGCTCGATTTGCTCGTGCAGCGCGGCCTTGATGCGCGGATGACCGTGCCCGAAAGCGCTCACCCCGATGCCGCAGATCAGGTCCATCCACCGCTCGCCCCCAGCCAGGTGCAGCCAGACGCCCTCCGCCCGTTCCACGTGCTTGCCCAGCGGGTGGAAAGTGGTTTGGGCCAAACCCGCTTCCAACAAAAACCGATTCATGGCGCCGTTTCGATTTCCCATTCATCCAGAAACATCCAGGACGGATTTCCAGCGCCGAGGTGCCAATCGGGGAGCTGCCCGAAGGTGTCCGCTTCGAAGCGCAGATACCGGGCCTCGACCCCGGGCTCCACTTCGAATCGGTGAATCCGCGGGGTTTCGTCCCGGTCGTTTTCGTCTCCGGGGAATCCGACGGTGCCCAACAAAGTCCACTTTGCGCCGTCCGATGAGCCGTAAAACCGCACTTCGCGCGGGAAGTAAATCCAGGGGCGGATGTCCTTCAACGCGCCCAGGCGGAGACGCTCCACATTCATTTGCTGCCCCAAGTCCACCGTTGCGGTCACATCCCGGTCCCAGTAGCCCTGCCATTCGCCGGTCTTGAACTGGGCGCCGCCGAGAATGCCGTCCAGCAGGGCCTGATCTCCACCCGCGTGGTACTGGTTGTCGAATTCAGTGGCGAGCTTCAGCTTCCAATTGTGGGTCATCGCGCGTATCGGGTGGGACACGATGGCCGAGGAATGGCCAAGCGAATCAAACGCTTGGGCCTCCAAAATGCACGAGGTTTCGACGAAAAAGGGTTGGAGATAGGCGCTCCACGGGGAATCTTCGCCCAGTCGATAACGAACTTGGGTGCCGGGAGCGGCCGTGATGCGGACTTCGGCTCCAGCGCCGCCGGGCTGTTTGCGGAAGGCCCGGGGGGCGTGGAGGATGGGTACGCCCACAAACCCTTCGTCTTCCCAAGCCTCGCCCGGCCAGGCGGCGGGCTCACGCCCCCAATCCGTAGCCCTTTGCGACATCGTCCACGTCACGACCCCGCCCTCCCGGAGCCTTTCCACCGCCAATCCCGGTCCCTCCCATCCGATGCCGTCTTTTTGCAGCCCTGCCACATAGATTCCTTTCCCTTCCCGCTCCAACGTCACCGGGGCACGACCCTGGGGCCGGATCACCGCCCGCGAAAATCGTGGCGTCCCCGACACCAGTTCCCCCGATCCCGGCGCGACGGGGTACAACCCGAGGGCACTCCAGAGGTACCAGGCGCTCATTTGGCCACAATCCTCATTGCCAGAAAGTCCATCTGGCGCATCGAAGTAGAGCGAATCCAAAATTTGCGTCACCCACTCCGCCGTCCGGTCATGGCGACCCGCGTAGGCAGCCAGGTAGGCGACGTGGTGGCTCGGCTCGTTGCCATGGGCATACTGACCGATGCACCCCGTGATGTCCGCCTGATTCCGACCGGTGGTCTCGGACGGCCCGTCGAACATCTCTTCCAGCCGAGGAATGAAAGATCCGGCGCCTCCCATGGCTTCCATCAAACCCGGCACATCGTGCGGCGCAAAGAAGTGATACTGCCAGCCGTTCGCCTCCGTGTAATGGAAGTTCACCTCCCGGGGATCGAACCCCTCGACGAAGGCGCCCCCGCGCTTGGGTTGGATGAATCCGGTGGCAGGGTTGAACAGATTGCGGTAGGCCAGCGCCCGCAACCGAAACGCCTCAGCGCTGGAGCCCCTACCGGGCAGCGCATCCTCCGCGGTGCGCCTTGTGGCTTGTTGAAACCAATAGATACACGCATCATCGAAAGCATATTCCAGGGTTTTGGACACGGACTCGTGCTCCACCTCTGAAGGGATGAATCCCATGTCCCGGTATGCCGGCAATCCGCGCTCACTTCCACCTGCAGCAGCCTGCATCGCCTCCCAGGCCAAGCGCTTATCAAACCCGTCGATGCCCCATCGGACGGCGTCGGTGATGACCGGCACACTGTGGTAACCGATCATGCAATCGGTCTCATTGGCAGCCAGTTCCCACACCGGAAGCGCTCCCCCTTGCTGGTACATCCGCAGCATGGTGCGCACAAAGTCCCGCGACCGCTCCGGTTCCAGCCAGTTGAGCAGCGGATGCAGCGCACGGAATGTGTCCCAAAGCGAAAAAACGCTGTAATGCAGGCCCTCTTCAGGGCGCAACTGATGGATTTTCAGGTCCATGCCCCGGTATCTGCCGTCGATGTCTGAGGCCAAATTCGGAGTCGTACACGCGTGGTAAAGCGCCGTGTAAAACACCCGGTGCTCCCGGTTGGCATCCTTTTGCGGGTCGGCTTGGATGTCGATTTGGCCGAGCTGGTCGTCCCACCGGACGCTGTTCTCGGCGACGTACCGATCGAAATCCGTGTGGGGAGCTTCCGATTCGAGATTGCGCAAGGCCCCTTCGATGTCCACGGAACTCAGCGCGACGCGCACCACCAGGGTGTCCACTACGCCCAGGGCCGCCGCAAAGACAGGCACGTACTCCATGCGCTGTTGCAACGTGCCGTCGGCGAGGGTGTCAGTGGTGGTCACCTCGGACAGGGCATCCAGCCATTCGAACGGGCGGTCGAAGCGCATGGCGAAGTACACATGTTGCGCCCGGGCCCAGTTGTCCGAGATCCGCGATCCCACCACCGTACTGTCATCCAGCGGGTAGATTTCGTACTGGAGCAGGGCGTCCCGGTGGGCCATGTCGATGATCCAGGTGACCGTGTCCGGCGCATCCAGAATGTAACGGTGCACACCGGTCCGGGGCGTGCTGGTGAGTTGGGCCGTGAGGGCGTGGTCGCGCAGGTGAACTTGGTAATAGCCTGCGATGCCCAACTCCGAGGATCGATCGAAGGCACTCTTGTAACGATCGCGCCACTGCTGGGCCCGGGGGTTGAACTGCGTGCAAGGCATGACCAGGATGTCCGCGTAATCGCTGACACCGGTACCCTGCAGGTGGGTGTGGCTGAACCCGTAAATGGTGTCATCATCCGCGTGGTAACCGCCGCAGCCATCCCAGCCCTCGAGTCGGGTGTCCGGACTCAACTGCACCATGCCGAAGGGTGACGTCGCCCCCGGATAGGTGTGGCCATGTCCGCCCGTTCCGATGCGGGTGTCCACACGGCGGTGATAGGGGAGTTCTGAAACGGGGGTCTGAATGGCGGGCCGGGTTTGCCTGCACCCCGTGGCCAGCAACAAGGAACAAAACAGCCAGAGGAAATTAGGGTTGTTCACGAAGGGGCAGGTTTTCAATCGGGATGCAAACATCGCAATTCATTCGGTTGTGTACGCCGAAGTGCAGCACCGCAGGACGGGGCGGATTCAGGCGCTGGCGCAACAGCGCATGACAGGCGGGCAAGACCAAGGCTTCTATCGCGGCATCTCGCCGGGTTGTACAAGCCTTGTGATTCGCCCAAGACGCGTTCAACTGGGCCGCGTCGGCATTCGCTTGTTCAAGGGAGTCGATGCGGGCGGTGGCCTCTACCAGACAGCATTGAAAGACCTTCGCCACGCCCTCCAGCTCCAACCGCGGTTGCGCGTGGCTCCAAATCAATCCCGTGTCGGCCAGCAACGCGTCCACCCACCGTGCGTTCCGCTCTGAAAGCGGGACGGAATCTGCCGGCTGAGCCGAGGTGCAGAGGGACAGCACCAGCCCCGGTCCGGCGCATATCGCGAGGCGCAAGGCGGACGAGGAAATCATGGTGCCGAGGGAGAGGAGAGGGAATTCAGGAGCGCTTGGACCGCAGCTGCTCT
>JBEEPJ010000157.1:0-5009 GCA_041191165.1 Bacteroidota bacterium
GCCCAGCCCCCAGCTTGTGCCATTCCTGCATATTGCAAATCTAATCCGCTCCCGGACATCCGAGGGGATTCGCGTGGGTTTTCGCGCGGACTTTGGTTCCGCGTGCTCGGATCAGCGAAACTGCACCACCGCGCGGGCGGTCAGCGTCATGTCCCGCGCTTGGTAACGCAAGGTGTAGGCGCCAGGGGCCAAATCCTGCACCCAGGCACGTTGCTCCCCCGCAGACATCCACCGTTCCATCACCCTACGGCCACCCAGGTCGAAGATCTCCAAGCGACCCACCTCCCCGCCCTGCGCCTCCACGGGCAGGCGGATTTCAAAGCCGTGGGAGCTGGGATTGGGCACCACCGTCAGGGCCGGTGTGCTGGATGCGCTCGGGGCCGCTTCGATGGCGGTGTTTTCCCAAGCTTCGAAAGCGGTCTCCAAACATTCGAGACCCACCAGCCCCTCCGGATTGAAAATGGCGATGCCCTTGGGATAGGCATTGATCCAGACGTTGCCGGCGGCATCCAACGCCAGGTCATCGATTTGCTCGGCGGGCAGGTCGGAGTTGGCGCTGGTCCAAATCTCCCAGGTGCCCGCTCCGGGTAGCATTCGCCCGATCCCCCCTGAAATAAAGCCCGCTGCGTCGTACCCGCAGATCCAGACCGTCCCATCCTGCGCCACTTCCACCCCGTTGACTTGCAGAAAAGAGGGGTTCGTGTAATGCGTCCAATCGGAGTTGTGCCATTTCCAGAGACCCTCCGGCGTGGCCAGGTACATGGCGCCATCTTGTGCAAAGGCCAAATCCTGGACCACACTGATTTCCGGAGCCCCCATTTCCACCAGGTTCATCACACTCCACGGCGTGCCCAATGCGGTGGCATCGTACACAGCCACCTGCTGAAATCCACCGAAGTATGCCCTCCCTTCTGGATCGGTCCCCAGTCCGTAGGTATAGTATTGCAGGGGGCTGTTGGTCAGATCCCAAGTGGTCCAGGAGGAAGTCACCTCGCTCCACATGTGGGTTCCATAGTCGCTGTAGAAGAACACCTGCCCGTGGCCGTCTGCCACACTCTCCGTTACCCAGCTCACGGGAGAGTTGCTCGCGTCGAAGACCTCCCAGCTGCCGTAATCTGCGTAATTGCCCTCCGGGATCTTGACCACGGTTCCAGAGGTGCTGTTGTAGGCAAACCAAACATGCCCTTCGCTGTCCTCGCAAATCGTGGAACCGACGTACGACAGGGATTGCGGCGAAGGGTAGAGCGATTCGTTCAAGGGGCCGTAGCTCTCCCAACGGGGGCAGTCGAACAGGTTGATGCCGCCGTTGCCGTTGGCGGCCCAAAACCGCTGTTGGCTGTCGATCAGGATGTTGTTGTTGAAATCCTCCGAAAGTCCAGCACTGAAGCGGGTGTATCGCCGCCAACCCGCCGGCGTCTCGTGGAAGACCCCTGCGATGCCCGCCATCCAAGCCACCCCCGAGGGGTCGATGTGGACATCAAAAAGGGCTTCCCCCGAAGGATGAAAGGCCCAGGTGCCGTCGGGTTCTACAATGACGCACCCCAGTCCTTGTGGCCCAGATACGGAATAAATGGCCCGCCCATCGCGGAAATACAAATCGAGCAACGTGACACCACTCTGCCAAGGGGCTTGGGAAGGACCGATGGAGGTCCACCCCCCGTCGTCCCACACCGCCACCTCATCCGACCACGCCCAGCCACCGGTCACCACGCAAAACCGCCCCTCGTCGTCAATGGCCGCCGAAGTGATGCCCCAACCCGGGATGGTGCTGTTGTTCCAATCATAGGTCGTCCAGTTGCCATTCTCCCACCGGGTGACGGCCAAATCGGTCAGCACCCAAAGGCCCCCGCTCCCATCTTGTAGGATTTTTCGGCAGGTGTGGTCCGGCAGCCCCGAGTTTGCAGGGGTGAAAATCGTCCATTGGGAGCCATCCCATTTTCCGATGCCGCCCACATTCATGTTCACCTCTTGAAAGGCGACCCAGACCTGACCGGAAGCATCGCGCATGACGTCCCGAATGTTCGAGGACGGCAGCGGAGCGTTGTCGGAGGTGTAATGCGTCCAACCCTGTGCCGTTCCATGCGCTAACCCTTCTGTCGTGCCCACCCAAACGCCTCCCGCCGGATCCGCCTCGGCGGCGGTTACGATGGATCCGGGCAAGTAGCCCTCGAAGTCGCTCCAACAGTCAAAAACACCCGTCTCCGGGTGGAATCGCACCAAACTTCCCTCGGATGCAAAACCCACCGACCTCCCCCCGGTCCATACCTGTCCGAGCGGATCGCTGGAGATGAAGTGATGTTCTTCTCCGGCCACGCCGGTGTTGCCGGAACGGAGGTAATGCCAGTTGGGGTTGGGGGTTTGGCCTGACAAATCGACCCCGAAAGACACGCTCAGAATGCAGATCGAAAGGGCCAACGTACATGTGCGCATTTCTCCGTTTTGCGCCAAAGGTAACGCCCACGCGGCTCTGTCAGAGGTCCACGATGCGGATGCTCACCCGCCGGTTGGCGTCGACCTCCTCCGGCGTCTGGGGGTCCGGGAACAGCATCCCCGCCCGCCCCGCCCCCTGCACTTCGAGCCGCCGCGGGTCCACGCCCTGGGTCACCAGATACTCCCACACGGCCCGCGCGCGCTCCCGCCCCATGCGCTCGCAAGTCTCCTCGTCCGGTTCCGGTCCCGGTGCGTTCACATGCCCGATCAAGGCCAAACGCACCATCGGATTCACCGCCATGAACTCGACCAACGAAGCCAAGGTCGGCAGGGAGGTGTAGTAAATCTCCTGGCCATCCCCCAGAAACTCCAGCGAGGGAAGGGCCTGTTCCAGCCCCACCTCCAACGGGCGCAACCAGAGGGTATCGTGCAATGCCGCCCCATCGGATTCGCCCTCCGCTCCCGGCTCCTCTGCCCACCAACGGTCCACGTACATCATGTAGCCGGACCGCACGCAGATTCGGGTGTAGCGGCGATAGGGCTGCACGGACACCTGGGAGTGGGCTGCGGCTGGCAGGAGGATGGGCTTCCGGGGATGCAGGCCCTCAACCTTGACCTGGGCGATGACTGGCTTGAGGTTGCTCGCGTCCACGATGTGCCAGGTTTGTTCGTAAGGATCTACCCGGGCCTCGGTGGCATCCAAGAAAGGACTCCGCTCCACCACGAACTGGGCATTGGCATAAAACCGCACACCAGCCGTCATCGCCGTCGCCAAGGTCCAAGTCCTAATCCGCAAGAGCCACATGGTGGTGGCTTACGCGAACTCCGCGGGAAAGGTTGGGCAAAAAGTGCAGTTTTTTCGGGGGACTCAGGCGTAAATTTGGGGTATGAAAAAGCCCCATGTTTGGACCCTTGCGATGCTGTTCTTGCTGGTGGGTTTCACCGCGGCGGACGCCCATGCACAGTGCGTGATGTGCAAGGCTGTGGCTGAGGAGAGTGCGGGGGCCGGCGGGTCGGGACGTGGGCTCAACACCGCCATTCTCTACCTCATGGCGGTACCCTACATCTTGCTGGGTATTCTGGGCGGCGTATTCTTCTGGAAGCGCCGCAAGTCCTGAGGCACGCTTCTTCGGCGCCTCGATTGGCGCCGCGATGCCACCTCAATGCCGCATCAATGGGGGTAGTATGGCGCAATCATGAAGTACACCATGACGCCAGTGGCAGTCACGTACATCCAGATGGGCCAGGTGATACGCGCGATTTTGCGGTGCTTCTCAAACTCACCCAAATAGCCCCGCACAAAGGTGAATAGCACGAGCGGCAGCACGATGGCCGAGAGCAGAATGTGGGTGAGCAGGATGAAGAAGTAGACGGGTCGCATGAACCCTTCGCCCCCGTATGGCGTGCTGTCCGTGGTCAGGTGAAAAACCACGTAGCTCAGCAGAAACAGCACACTCAGCCCCATGGCCGTCGTGGTCAGGCGGCGGTGCAGCGCCACACGCTTGTTGCGAATGGCCCAGAAGGCCGCACCCAAACACACAAAGGCCGTTCCGTTGAGCAGGGCATTGAGCCTCGGCAACAGGAAGAGCCGGGCCCGTACTTCTTCCGAAAGGGACTCCGGGGCGGGGATGAAATAGAGCAACGTGACGATGGCCGGCACCGCGAGGGTGAGGGTCCAAACGATGATGCGGATGCGCTTTTCGCGCGTCGCTTTTTCCATGACTGGTTTACTGAGGTTCTTCCGCGAGCAGTTGAACAATGTGATCCGCGAGCAAGTTCACTTCTTGCGTCGAAGTTCCGTCGTACGATCCGCGAATGCGCCCTTGGCGATCGACCAAGGTGAAGGTGTCGCTGTGAAAGAAACCGCCGGCGGCCGTATCGCTGGGCAGGGCGGTTGCGAGATAGCCGTTGCGCGCGAGGTCATAGATGAGGGAGTCCGGCCCGGTGAGAAAAGTCCAGCCGCGGAAGTCTGCCCCCAATCGCTCGCCGTAGGCTTTGAGCACCTCCGGTGTGTCGTGTTGGGGATCCACCGTATGGCTCAAGAACAGGATTTCGCGATCGGTGATGCCGCGCGCCCGGAGCAGGGGTTGTAGCCTTGCCAGTTGGCTGCTCATCACAGGACAAATCGACGGGCAAGTCGTGAAGAAAAAATCCACCACCCTCACCCGCTCTCCCACATCCCGGTGGGAAAATTCCACCCCCTCCTGCGAGGTCAGAGCGAAGGGAGGGACCGTATGCCCCGGTTCGCCCAGGACGGGCAAAGGCTGCGCCTGTCGGGCCACCTCCTTCCGCTTCTTCGCGGCATAGGCGGCTTCATCCATCTCTTTCTGGAGCAGCGCGACATCCTCCACCGCGTCGCGCAAATCGTTTTCGGAAGCTGCGTGATAGACCCCGCGCAAGTAACCCTCGGAATCCACCAACCAGACCGTGGCGATGTTATCCGGGTCCGCAGGATCCCGTTCGATCATGAAATCCCGGGTGATCAGGGAATCGATGACCGCCTGCTCACCGGTGAGAAACTGCCACTTTCCGTCAAACCCGTTGTACCGGGTGTTGCGCTCGACATAATCTTCCAACAC
>JBEEPJ010000158.1:0-5005 GCA_041191165.1 Bacteroidota bacterium
CTCGAGGGCGCCAAGGAGGAGCTGCAGGAAATCGTGGACTTCCTCAAGAGCCCGGAAAAATACACGACCCTCGGCGCCAAGATTCCCAAGGGCGCCCTGCTCGTGGGCCCTCCGGGAACGGGCAAGACGCTGCTCGCCAAGGCGGTAGCGGGCGAGGCGCAGGTGCCGTTCTTCTCGTTGAGCGGATCGGACTTTGTGGAGATGTTCGTGGGGGTAGGGGCATCGCGCGTGCGGGATTTGTTCAAGCAGGCGAAGGAAAAGGCGCCGGCCATCATCTTCATCGACGAAATCGACGCCATCGGCCGCGCCCGGGGCAAGAACTTGTCCATGGGCTCCAACGACGAGCGCGAGAACACGCTCAACCAGTTGCTCACGGAGATGGACGGCTTCGGCACCAACAGCGGGGTCATCATCCTCGCCGCGACCAACCGGGCGGACATCCTGGACAAGGCCCTCATGCGGGCGGGCCGTTTCGACCGCCAAATCTTCGCCGACATCCCGGATCTGACGGAGCGCAAGGCCATCTTCGAGGTGCACCTGCGCCCCATCAAGCTGGACGACACGATCGACGTGGACTTCCTCGCCCGCCAAACCCCCGGCTTCAGCGGTGCTGACATCGCCAATGTGTGCAACGAGGCGGCGCTGTTCGCCGCGCGCAAGGGGCACGAAAAAGTCTCCCACCAGGATTTCCTCGATGCGGTGGACCGCATCATCGGGGGTCTGGAAAAGCGTTCGAAGATCATCTCGGCCGCAGAAAAGGAGGTCATCGCCTTCCACGAAGCCGGTCACGCCGTGGTCAGCTGGCTCGTCGAGCACGCTTCTCCGCTGGTGAAGGTCAGCATCGTGCCGCGCGGGCAATCGCTCGGCGCCGCCTGGTACCTCCCCGAAGAACGCCAAATCACCACCACCAACCAGATCATGGACGAGATGTGCGCCACCCTCGGGGGTCGGGCAGCAGAGGAGGTGATTTTCAATAAGATCTCCACCGGGGCACTGAGCGATTTGGAGAAGGTGACCAAGCAGGCTTACGCCATGGTGACCATCTACGGGCTCAACAAGCGACTCGGCAACATCAGTTTCTACGACAGCCGCGGAGAGCAGTCTTTCACCAAGCCCTACAGCGAGGAGACGGCGCGCATCATCGACCAGGAGGCGAGTGCCATCATCGAGTCCGCTTATGACCGCGCAAAGTCCATTCTGAAGGAAAACGAGGACAAGCTCCGCGCCCTCGCGGAATCGCTCCTCAAGAACGAGGTCATTTTCAAGGAGGATGTCGAGGCCATCCTCGGCGCCCGGCCTTTCGTTCCGGCCGAGCCGCTGTTGCCCCCGGCCACACCCCCAGCTTCCCTACCGCCGGCGTCTGACACACCGGCGTCCGACACACCGGCGTCCGACGCCCCGGCCGCTGAGGGCGCTCCGGCTGCTGACGACGTGACCTCGGTCGACGCTCCCGACGCGGGGGCAGACGCGCCCGTTGCGGGGGCGAACGAACCGGTTCCGGGCGACGCGGCGCATGGGTGAGACTGCGGTACGCGCCCGATCCGGGGCGGTGTTGGTGGTGGTTTTGGTGGCGGCGATGGGACTGGGGCCTTGGACCAATGCGCTGCTTTGGTGGGGATTGGGGTGGGCGGCGCTGCGCGAATGGCGCAAGGTAGAAGGCACCTATCGACCCGACGGGATTTCCCAGGCGCGGGACTTGGGCATGGGCTTGGTCATCGCTGCGGTGATGGGCAGCATGGTGGCAGTAGGTGGATGGGGCGAGGCTTATGACCGGTGGCGGGTGATGGGGTTGGTGTTTATGATTTGGGCGAATGATACGGGGGCGTACTTGGTGGGGAAACCGTGGGGGAAGCATAAGATTTGGCCTGCGATATCGCCCGGAAAATCTTGGGAAGGACTGGTGGGGGGATTGCTGGCGGCGGCGGGGGTGGCTGCGTGGATGTGGGGCGCTGAACACGCCGGGGTGGGCGTGGTGACGGGGCTGCTGGCCACGGCGGGCGACTTCACGGAGAGCGCTTGGAAGCGCGCGCGGGGCATCAAGGATTCGGGGCAATTCCTGCCGGGACATGGCGGGGTGTTGGACCGGTTTGACGGCTGGTTGTATGCGGCGCCGGCGTATGCGGTCTATTGGTGGCTGGCAGGGGGGTGAGCGCTGGGCGCTGTCGGTGTATTTTGCAAGGCATTAGAAGAAACGCGATATCATGACTTTTCACAGAGAGGGTTGGGCGACGTTGGGCGTGGTGGTGGCGGTGGGCGGTGCCTTGTTGGGAGCCGCTGGATACTGGGGGCCGGGCTGGCTCGCAGCGGTGTTGGCGGTGCCGGTGGGGGTGGTTTGGGCGTTGGTGCTCAACTTTTTCCGGTTGCCCCATCGGGAGGTGGGGGGAGAGGGGCCGGGCGATGTCCTGTGTCCGAGCGACGGCAAGGTCGTGGTGATCGAGGAGGTGGAGGAGACGGAATGGTTCAAGGACCGGCGCATCCAGGTGAGCATCTTCATGAGCCCGTTGAATGTACACGCGCAGTGGGCGCCGGTGGCGGGCCGGGTGTTGGCGGCGATCTACCATCCCGGCAAGTATCTCGTGGCCTGGCACCCCAAGTCCAGCACGGAGAATGAGCGCACCACGCTGGTCATCGAAGGGCCTCGTGGTCCTGTGTTGTTTCGGCAGATTGCGGGCGCCGTGGCCCGGCGGATCTGCTGGTACATCCGGCCCGAGCAGCAGGTGGCGCAAGGGGAGGAAGTGGGGTTCATCAAGTTTGGGTCGCGCATCGATGTCTTCCTGCCGCTCGACGCCGACATCCGAGTAAAGCTCGGGGACAAGGTGACGGGCCGTCAGACTTTGCTGGCTCGGCTCAAGTGAGCCAATCGACTTGGCTTCTTGCTTGTTCGGCAGCCGGATAGTTGCTATTTTCAGCCCGATTCAAAACCCAATCACATGAAGCATTTGACTTTTGCAGGCTTGGCCCTGGCCCTTTGCAGCTCTGCCTTTGCGCAAGGGGTTGCGCAAGAGGGCGGCACGGCGCCTCACCGTCTGTCTGACGTTCCGCAACTGGCTCCCGCACAACGGGTTCCGGCCTTGACCTCGCATTTCCGCATCCACGAGCAATCCCAGCGTCCGTCACAGCCGGTTCATGCGGATCAGGTGGGGCAGATGGGGCATTACAGTGTTCGGGATTTGGTCATCCAAGAACAAATCATCGGCATCACCCAGTACGACCTCCAATCCAACGGGGGAACGGACAACCGCCTCATCAAGCACGGTGAGGATCTGTCCGCGGCTTGGACGATGAGTCTGTCCCTCACGCCCTGGTCCGACCGCGGCACGGGGTACAACCGCCTGAGCGACGGCACATGGCCCGAGGCTCCGCTCGCCCGCCTCGAAGAGGTGCGCACGGGCTGGCCCTCCGTCGTGGTGACGGGAGACGGCTCTGAGGTCATCATTTCCCACGCGGCCATCGACACGCCCTTGCGCATGGTCAAGCGCAATGGCGCCAATGGGGCGTGGTCGGAAGCCGACGTTCCCAGTGAACTGACGGTAGGCAAGTTGTGGCCCCGGGCTGCGGCGGGTGGCGTGGACGGCAACACCATTCACGTGATTTGCATCTCTACGCCGGAAGCGAACGGCGGCACCCCGTTGGATGGACAGGATGGTGCCCTCTTGTACTATCGTTCGACAGACGGCGGTGATTCTTGGGACATCATCGACCACCAGTTTCCGGAACTCGACGCCACCCAGTTCCTCAACTTCACGGGAGATGGTTATGCGATTCATGCCCGGGGCAACACGGTCGCCTTTGCAGCCTTCAATGACTGGGCGGACTCGTTCATCATGATCTCCGAGGACAACGGTGAGACCTGGACGAAAGAGTTGATCGTGGATTTCCCGGTCGATTTGTATGTGGTGGACACGGGGTTGCCCGAAATCGGAGAGGACTTCAACGAGGACGGCCTCTTCCAGGAGTTCTTCAATGCGGACGGTGCGGGCAACGTGCACATCGACGTAAACGGCCAGATCCACGTCACCTTTGGCGGGATGTACTACATGGACGATGATTTGACGGATGGAGGCCAATTCAGCTACTTCCCCGGCGTCAATGGCCTGCAGTACTGGACCCCCGGCATGGCCGCTGACGGCGGAACGACCATCGCCTACGCCTACGACATCGACGAGAGCGGAACGCTGGACCTGAATGACGACATCGCTTTGTATTTCGTCAACCTCGCCGGTATGCCTTCGATGGGTTCGGATGCCAACGGCAATCTCTTCCTGACGTATGCCGGTATCATGGAGAACTTCTCCACCGGAGTGCAGAACTACCGGCACATCTACCTCATTCATTCGGAGGACGGCGGTCTCACCTGGAACACGGACACCGGATGTGATTTGACGCCCGACTACGAATTCGACGGCTTCGAGAGCTACTTCCCCTGCATCGCGCCCGAGGTTTCCAATGGGGTGGTGGATTTGATCTACCAGCGCGACTACGAGCCCGGACTGCACGTGCGCGGTGACGAGGATCCGAGCGACATCAACGACATCGTGCACCTGCGCATTCCCATCGAGGGCCTGGCGGATTGCAGTGTGATCAGCTACGAGCCCGTGTCGGTGGCGGAGCCTTTCGCACCGGGTGAGATTGCGTTGTACCCCAACCCTGCCGTAGATCAGGTGGAACTGCTGTTGCAGCGTCCCGGCGTTCACGAAGTACAGGTCTACGACTTGATGGGCCAGGTGGTGATGTCCTTCTCCGCGCGCAACGCCGTGGAGCGTATGGACGTTTCTGGGCTGTCTGCGGGGGTATACCTCGTCGAGGTGGCGCAGGGTGCGGCCCGCACCACGCTGCGGCTCTCGGTTCGCTGAGCCGGTCCTGGACCTTTCGATTGCGATTTAAATTTGGGAAGCGGCCTGCCGGAGGGTGGGCCGCTTTTCTTTCCCAACTTTCGGAACATGAACTTTGAGATCATTTCCATCGGCGACGAGTTGTTGATAGGCCAAACCATCAACACCAACGC
>JBEEPJ010000159.1:0-4897 GCA_041191165.1 Bacteroidota bacterium
GGCCAGCAGCGCGGCGCGCAGGGCGGCGTAGTCGGCGGGGAGGGACGACTTGACCGGGGTGCGCTCGAGGCAGGCCGCCAGGGTGGGGGGGAGCGGGGGGATGGCGGCGGTGGCGGCGGTGACCGTTTGGGCGAATTTGGCCGGGTGGGCGGTGGCCAGCGCCACGATGGGGGCAGCGGGGGCAGCGGGGGAGGTGGGGGAGGCCGGGTGGCGCAGGGCGCGGGCGGCCGCCAGCCCCACCGCCGTGTGGGGGCAGGCCAGGTAGCCCCAGTCGCGCAGGGCGGCGGCCATCTCGCGGGAGGTGCCGGCGTCGTCGAGGACGAAGCCCTGGACCCCGCGGCGCAGGGCCGCCACGTCGTCGCCGAAGAGCGCATCGAGCCGCGGCCGGTTGCTGGGATCGCCCACGTCCATGGCGTTGGACAGCGTGGCCACGGAAGGCCGAGCCTCGAACGGCGCACCCGCCAGAAACTGCGGATAGCCGTCGTTTGCGTTGGTGGCCGCCGTGAACCCCGTGGCCGGCATCCCCATCCGGTGCGCCAGGACCCCGGCCGCCAGGTTGCCCAGGTTGCCGGACGGTACCACGAAGTGCACCGCCTGCCCCAACTGCTGCGTGGCCCAGGCATAATACACCGCCTGCGGCATCCAGCGGGCGAGATTGATGGAGTTTGCGCTGGTCAGGGGCAGGCGGGGACGCAGGGAGGCGTCGAGGAAAGCTTGTTTGACCAGGGTTTGGCATGCGTCGAAAGAACCGTCCACCTCGAAGGCATGGACGTTTTCGCCGGCGGTGGTGAGCTGCATCTCCTGCAGGTGGCTGATGCGGCCGCGCGGGAAGAGGATGACCACGCGCACGCCGGGCATGCCCAGAAAGCCCTGGGCCACCGCGCTGCCGGTGTCGCCGGAAGTGGCCACCAACACGGTGAGCGGGGCGTCTTGCGGCGGCATTTGGGCGGCGAGCAGGCGGGCCATGACCCGGGCGCCGACGTCCTTGAAGGCGGCGGTGGGCCCGTGGAACAGCTCCAGCACCCAGAGCCCCGGCTCCAGCTCCACGAGCGGCAGCGGGAAGTCCAGGGCATCGCGCAGCAGGGCCTCAAGGGCAGGGGCCGAGAGCTGGGGCGCGAAGAGCGGGGCGAGCAGCCGGGCGCCCACCTCGGCGGGGTGTCGCAGGCCGGCATCGAGCAGTTGGGCGGCGGGTATGGCGGGCAGTTGCGCGGGAAAGTAGAGGCCTTTGTCGGGGGCCAAACCCTCCCAAACCGCCTCAGGCCATTCCCGGACGCAGTGGGGGTCGTTGAGGCTGACGTACTTCATGCGGTGCGGTGGGCTCCCCGCGGGGAGAGGGTGGTGACGTAGGAATGGGTGGGGATGCCGGCGGCGGCGTAGAGGGCGTCCCCGGCGGCGGCGATGGCCGCGGCGGTGGCGGGGTCGAAGGAGACCCAGAAGGTCGAGGGGCCGCTGCCGGAGATGCCGCCCGCCCGCGCCCCGTGGCCGTAAGCGAGCTCCCGCAGGGCGTCGAAGTGGGGGATGAGGCCGTAGCGGGCCGGCCCGATGTACAGGTCTTCCAGGGCGAAGGCGGCGGTGACGTCGTCGCCGCGAAACAGGGCGGCCACGAAGGCGCCCTGCCAGCGGGCGGCGTCCACGGCCTGCGCCAGGGGGACCTGGGCGGGCAGGACGCGGCGGGCGTCGGCGGTTCGGACGGTGACTTGCGGGTGAAACAGGGTCAGGTGCCACGAGGCCGGCACGGGCAGTGCGACGGGCGTGCCCTGCGGCGGGCACAGCACCAGCCCGCCCATCAGCGCCGGTGCCACGTTGTCCGCGTTGCGCGCGTCACTCGCCAAGAATTCCCCATCGAGCGCGAAGGGGAGCAGCTCATCCGGCCGCAGTCCCGCCCCGAGCAGCTCGTCCACGGCCACCACGGCCGCCGCCGCGCTGGCGGCGCTGGAGCCCAGCCCGCTGCCCGGCGCCACCTCTTTGAACAGTTCCAGCTCCAGCCCGCAGGGTGCGCCCAGGGCCCGCAGCAGCGAGGCCGCCGCCACCGCCGCGACGTTGCGGTCCGCCTCCAGGGGCAGGCCCGCTGCGCCATGGATGGCCCGCACCCGGACTTCTCCCCGGTGGGGCGTCTGCCGCACGATGAGGCGCTCGCTCGGCGCCGCCAGGGCCCCGCCCAACCCGTCGAACCCCACGTTCCAATTCGCCACCGTGGCCGGGGCCACAACCGTCACTTCCCTTTCCATGCGGCCCAAATTAGCGTACCGGTCCATGCGCGCCGCCCACCAACCGCAGCAAATCGCCCAGCACCCCCGCGGCGGTCACCTCGGCGCCGGCTCCGCTGCCCTGGACGATGAGGGGGCGCTCGGGGTAGCGCTCAGTGTAGAAGGCGATCCAGTTGTCGGTTCCGGCGCAGGCCCCGAGCGGGTGGCCCGGGGGGAGGCTCCGCAGTCCCACGGTGCAGCGGCCTTCGGCGAAGGTGGCGACGTACCGCAGTTTTTCTCCGCGGGCGTGCGCCGCCGCGCGCTGCGCGGCCAGGGCCGGAGCCGCCGCCGGCAGTCCCGCCCAAAAGTCGGCCACCCCGCCGGAGAAGAGTTCCTCCGGCAGGAAAGGCGTGCGCTCCACCTCCGGCCCTTCGAGCGGGGCCCCGGCCTCCCGGGCGAGGATCAGGATCTTCCGGGCGACGTCCATTCCGCTGAGGTCGAGCCGCGGGTCGGGCTCCGTAAAGCCCCGCTCGGCGGCGGCCCGCACGGCCGCCACGAAGTCGCCCTCGGCATCGAAGCGGTCGAAGATGTACCCCAGCGAGCCGCTCACCGCCGCTTCGATGCGCAGCACCCGGTCGCCCGTGGCGACGAGGTTGCGCAGGGTGTCCAGCACGGGCAAGCCCGCGCCGACGTTCGCTTCGTTGAGCCAGCGTACCCCCCGCGCCCGGGCGGCGTCTCGGCAGCGTTGCACCTCCGCCCACGGCCCGGCGGCGGCGATTTTGTTCGAACAGACGACATGGATGCCCGCCTGCAGGGCCGTCAGGTACGTGGCGGCCACCTCGGCCGAGGCGGAGTTGTCCACCCAAACCGACCCCTCCAGCCCCGCCCCGGCAAACCAGGCGAGCAAGGCCTCGGTACCTTCGACCCGCCGGGCCGGGGCCGCCGTCCCGCCCGCGCCCGCCGTCCCGCCCGCCGTCCCGCCCGGGGCCGCCGTCCCGCCCGCGCCGCCCGCGCCGGTCATCCCGGACGGGCCGGCCTCGCCGGCCCCGGGCTCTGCGACCCAGGCCTCCCGGCTGGTGGCCCAGCCCACGACCCGGATCTCGATGCCCTGGGCGAGGAGGTGGGGGGCTGTGGAACGGATTTGGCCTTCCAAAGCGCGGCCCACCTGGCCCAAACCCACGAGACAAACGTGCAACCGCCGCACCGGGGGCTCGAAAAAGGCCGCGTGCAAGGCGCGCAACGCCGCCGGCACATCCCGCTCCGCCACGACGATGGAGATGTTGCGCTCGGTCGAGCCCTGGGCGATGGCCCGGACGTTGATCTGCGCCCGGCCCAGCGCCCCGAAGGCCTGGCCGCTCACGCCGGCCGTGGACTGCATGCCGCCGCCCACCAGGGCGACGATGGCCAGCCCGGCGTCGATGCGCAGCGGCTCCAGCCGGCCCAGCGCCAGCTCCGCCTCAAACTCCCCATCGAGTGCCGCCCGGGCCCGACCGAGCTCGGCCCCCGCCACGGCGAGGGTGAGGCTCTGCTCCGAGGAGCTCTGGGTGATGAGCACCACGTTGACCCCGGCCAGGCCTAGGGCGGTGAAGACGCGGCGGGAAAAGCCGGGGCGGGCGATGATTTGGCCTCCGGAAAGCGTCAGCAAAGCGATGTCCGAGACGCTCGACAGCCCGCGCACCACGGCGGCGTCGGCGGGCTGAGCGGTGATGCGGGTACCCGGCGCATCGCTGTCGAAGGTCGAGCGCACGATGAGCGGCACGCCGGCCTCGCGCAGCGGCTCGATGGTGGGATGGTAAATGACCTTCGCCCCGAAGTGGCACAGCTCCAGGGCTTCCTCGTAGCTCATGCTCGGAATCATCCGCGCGTTGTAGACCAAACGCGGATCAGCACTCATCATCCCCGGCACGTCTGTGCTCTTCTCCATGCACCGCGCTCCCACGGCGCTGGCGATCAACGAGGCGGTGTAGTCGCTGCCGCCGCGCCCCAGCGTGGTGGTCGAGCCATCGGGGGCCCGGCCTATGAATCCCTCGGTCAGCAGGATGTCCCAGCCGGTTCCGGCAGCGGCCACGCCCTGCGCGATGGCGGCCCGGGTCCGCTCCCGCTCCACGAGCGCCGCGCCGTAACCGCCGTCGGTGGCCACCCAGTCCCGGGCGTCCACCCGCACCACCCGCAGTCCCCGCCCCACGAGCAGGGCTTCCACGATGCGAACGGCGAGTTGCTCCCCGAAAGCCGCCAAGGCATCTGCACTCCGTGCGCTGAATTCGGCCAGCAGCTGGATGCCTTGGACGTGGGCCGCCAGGGCCTCCAGCAACCCCTCGAAGTCCGGCGCGGCGTTTTCCGGCCCGTCCGACCCTGCCGCCGCTCCCGCGCCCGGGCCTGTCGCCTCCGCCCACGCCGCCCGGTGCCGCCCGGCGATCTGCGCCAGCCGCTCCGCGCACCCGGCCTCCCGCCGGGCCGCCGCCCGCCCCAGCTCCAGCAGGTCGTTCGTCACGCCCCCCATCGCCGAGCAAACCACCACCCGCCGGGTGTCCCGCCGCTCCCACAGCACCTGCGCCACGCGCTCCATGGCGGCCGCCGTCGCCAGCGAACTCCCGCCAAACTTCAATACTTCCAGCTCCATGCTACGAAGTACGGAATCCGGCTCGAAAGGTTAGGCCCGGATTTGCGACCTTCGCCGCATGCTGTCCATGGATGGGTTGGGCCAGAAGTTG
>JBEEPJ010000160.1:0-4894 GCA_041191165.1 Bacteroidota bacterium
ACGGGTGAGCCGGAGTCCGGAAAGTGGCTTTCTGTTTGCCACCGGCCTGAGCATGGACGAGTTGTACCGAGAGGCCTCCGCCTACCACCTGCGGGCGCTTCCGACCCGGCCGGAGGACTTGCCTCCCCTGACCACCCGGCGGGATCAGCGACGGGCTGCGCGCATGCCGGGTGACCTGCCCTTGGGTCTCCACCGCGATCGGCAGTTGCTCCGGTTTGCCCTGAGTCCCGATGGCCAGCAGGTCGTGTATGCCACGGAGGAGCGAGGCCAAATCCGCGTCCACCTCCTCGACGTGACCACCGGAAAACGCAGCCGCATCGCGCGCCACGGCCCCAAACTGGACCGCATTCAAGACCCCGGCTTCCCGGTCTTCGCCTGGCATCCATCGGGAAAGTCGGTGACCTACACGTTGGAATCTCGGAACCGGAATTTTTTGGTGACGTACGATTTGGCCTTGAAAAGGCGGGCAAAAAAACCGCTGTTCCGCATCGATAAAATCCTGTCGATGGACTTCTCGCCGGACGGGCGGACGATGGTGTTCAGCGGGGTGCGCGAGGGCCGATCCGACCTGTACCTCTATCAGGTGCTGGGGAACAACCAGATTCCGCTGTGGGAAGATGTGTACGACGACCTCGATCCGCATTTTTCGGAGGACGGGGCGAGCATCGCATTCGCCTCCAACCGGCCGCGGGCAGAGGTGACCCAAGAGCGGGGACCGGTGCCCACCCGCCCGCAGCGCGATCTCTACCTCTTGGACATCCGGTCCGAGGAACGCACCCTGACCCGCGTGACCGACACACCCGAGTGGGACGAACGCCAACCGCGGCCCCTCGCAGGCGGCCGCAAGCCGTGGACTTTTGTCGCCCAAAACGCCCGCGGAGAGCAGATGCGCATGGTGGCATGGCGAGACAGCGTCATCGAATCCATCGATACCACCATTCATTACCGCTACTTCTTCCCGCTGCGCATGGCAGCGTCGCTGGAGGTTCCGGTCATCGACTGGGATGTGGCGCCGAACGCGGACGGGGAGCGTCAGATCTGGTACAGCATCCGTTGGGGCGGGCACTTGTATGTGAGGTCTCGTCCCGATTCAGGGGAGGGCTGGCAGGAACTGGCCGCTGACGGCACGCCCGCTCCGCCTGTGGATGATGTTCGCGCCCAGTGGAGCTGGAAGCCAGGGGTAGGCGAAATCGACTTCCGGAACTACCGGATGGGCCCATTGACCCCCGAAACCACCCCTGAACCCGCCCTTCCGGCCCCCAACTTCGAACTGTCGATTGCTGGGGACAGCATCGCTCCCTCTGCCCCCATCACCCTGCCCGCCCCCCGCAACTATCGGCTCAACTACGCCATCGAGTCGGTGACCTCCCAGCTCGATAACACCTTCGGCAACTCCTTCTATCAAGTCTACGACGGCGTAGTCCAAACCCAACCCGGACTCGGGGGGCTCACCCGCATCAGCGCCAGCGATCTCTTCGAGGACCGCCGCTTCACCGTGGGATTCCGGCTTTCGGGAAGCCTGGAAAACAGCCGTTATGGACTGGCTTACAGTCGTTTGGACAGGCGATGGGACCGAACCCTCGCCATCGAGCGCCAGGGATTCCAGCAAATCACCCCGGACAACCGCTCCCTGGTCGAGACCCACGTACATCTCTTGCGAGGCCGTTGGACCTACCCGCTCGATGAGGTGAGGAGCTTTCGATTCGAGGCCACTTACCGATTGGATCGCAGGGCGCGTTTGGCCACAGACACCTACAACTTGCAGCAACCCACGACGTACGGCACGCTGGCGGGCGGCTTGGTGAGCTACGTGCACGATGCCTCGCGGGAGCGGGAGCTGAACATCCGTGAGGGCACGCGGGCAAAGGCCTGGTTGGAGTATCACGTCCAAACCCAGTCCGGCCCCGCCACTTTCGGAACCGTCGGCGCCGACTTCAGGCACTACCTCCCCCTCTTCCGCAACGCCATCCTCGCCCTCAGGGCTGCAGCCAATGTCTCTTTCGGCGAAATGCGCCTCTTGCACCAGGTGGGCGGGGTGGACAACTCCCTGTCCATCGCCCCCAACGCGGGGTTGCCCATCGATTCCGATGTTCGTTTTGCCTACCAAACCCGCATCACCCCGCTGCGCGGTTTCCGGACCAACGCCCGCAACGGTGCCCACATGGCCCTGGCGAACGCCGAGCTCCGGGTGCCGCTGGCCTCCACCTTCTTCCGGCGCCCCGCCCAGTCGGACTTCTTGCGTCACTTGCAAGTGGTGGGCTTTGCCGATGTCGGCACCGCGTGGACCGGACTCCACCCGTATGATGACGCCAACGCCTTCAACCAAACCGTCTACGCCGCCAATCCCATCACGGTCACCATCGACAACAACCACGAGCCCATCCTCTGGGCGGTCGGCTGGGGGTTGCGAAGCCGTTTGCTGGGCTACTGGCTTCGGGCGGATTGGGGCTACGGGGTCGATGATGGCCGGTGGCAACCCCGGGTCTTCAACCTTTCGCTTCAACTGGACTTCTGACGCCATGGAACTTCAAGCCGCACTTCTCCTGCTTCTCATCGGCCTCTTTGCCGGCATCACAAGTGGATTCGTGGGCATCGGCGGCGGGCTGGTCATCGTCCCGGCGCTCATCTACTTTCTGGGGATGTCCCAGCATAGCGCACAGGGCACCTCCCTCGCCATGATGTTGCCCCCCGTGGGCATCCTCGCCGTGATGAGTTATGCCCGGGCAGGCCATGTGCATTACACCCAGGCGGCCCTGCTCGCTATCACGTTCTTCCTGGGCGCGTACTGGGGCAGCAAATGGTCGCTCCGGATCAGTCCCCACTGGGTGCGCCTTGTCTTTGCGGGCATCTTGTTTCTCTCTTCGCTGCAATTGGGCTACAAGGCAATCGGGGCGCTGCTGAAGAAAGTACCCTGACGCGCCGAAACGGCCCGCCTCTTCGAGCGGGAATCAGTTCGCGAACTCGCTGAGGAACTGCACATGCACCAGCCGGAGCTCCGCCTCAGCGTATACATCCCCAAACTCCTGCTCAGCTGCGGACCAACCTGCATCGTCCGTAGCACGATAGAAGTCCATCAATTCCTGCAGGCTGTCCTCGTCCATCAGGTCCAGCAACATATACCGCAGGTTCACCCGCGTTCCGGAGGAGACGATGCGCTCCAGCTCTGCGATGAGTTCATCCGTGCCCAACTTGAGGTCGTTGGCGATGTCTTCCAGGTCCATCTTGCGGTCGATGCGCTGGATGATTTGGACTTTATAGCTCTGGCGTTGCGGCGCCGCGCGAATGAACAAATCATCTGCGCGCTCGATGCCCTCTTCCTGGACGTACTTCTGAATCAGCGCGAGAAATGGCGCCCCAAACTTCTTCGCCTTGCCCACGCCCACCCCGGAGATGCGCAGCAATTCCTCCTCGACCAACGGATAGTGAATGGCCATCTCGTCCAGCGAAAAATCCTGGAACAACACGTAGGGCGGCAACTTCAATCGCTGGGCCTCTGCCTTGCGCAAGTCCGCGAGCAAGGCGCGGAGCGTCACGTCCACACTCCCGGCATCTCCCGGACGGGTCGGAGCCACAGAGTCCGATGCATCCACATCGGAATAATCGCGCTCTTCCGCCAGCGGAAACGGCCGGGGGTTGTGCAGGAATTCCATGCCCGCTGAGGTGATCTTGAGCACGCCGAAGGACTCGATTTCCTTCTCCAGCAACCCGTGGACCAGCATCTGACGAATCACCGCATTCCAGTACCGCGGGTCATGTTCTCTCCCACGCTCCCAAAATGCACTTTTCACCCCCTGGTAATCCACGATTTCCCGGGTATGCAGTCCGCAAAGGACCCCGGTGTAAAAGGGGGCTCGAAAGGATTGACGGTGTTCCAAGATGGCGCTCAGCAGCATGTGCACCTCTTCTTGGCCATCGCGCATCACCTTGGGATTGCGGGCGTTATCGCACATATCTGCCCCAGGCCCATGCACCTCGTCAAACGCCTCTCCGAAGTAGTGCAGGAGGAACTTGCGGCGCGACATCGAGGTTTCCGCAAAGGCCATCACCTCCTGAAGCAGCTGATTTCCAATCTCTTGCTCGGCCAAGGGTTTGCCCTGCAAAAACTTTTCCAACTTCTCGATGTCCCGGTGGCTGTAGAAGGCCAAACAATGCCCCTCCCCTCCGTCCCGGCCCGCCCGGCCCGTCTCCTGGTAATAGCTCTCCAGCGACTTGGGCATGTCATAATGAATGACGAAGCGCACATCCGGCTTATCGATGCCCATCCCGAAGGCGATGGTGGCCACGATGACGTCCACATCTTGCATCAAGAACTGGTCTTGTACCCGACTCCGCTGACCTGCGTCCATGCCGGCATGATAGGGCAACGCCCGAACGCCGTTGACGCGCAGGAGCTCCGCAATGGCCTCTACCTTTTTGCGGCTCAAACAATATACGATTCCGCTTTTCCCTGAATACTGCCGGACAAAGCGCACGATTTGATTGAGCGCTTCTTTCTTGGGGCGAACCTCGTAGAATAAGTTCTCCCGGTTGAAGGAAGCCTTGAACACCTGCGCATCCCGCATCTCCAGATTTTTCTGAATGTCCGCCTGCACTTTGGGGGTGGCGGTCGCGGTCAGGGCGATGA
Source organism: Bacteroidota bacterium (assembly GCA_041191165.1). Lineage (GTDB taxonomy): Bacteria > Bacteroidota > Bacteroidia > Flavobacteriales_D > Sanyastnellaceae > CAMCYM01. The sequence continues at coordinate 4,625 of JBEEPJ010000160.1, forward strand.
TGGGAATGTCCGCTATCTGCTTGACGATGGAGCGGATTCTGCGGTATTCCGGTCGGAAATCGTGCCCCCATTCTGAGATGCAGTGCGCCTCGTCCACCGCGACGAAGCTCAGGCGGATGGACTTGAGAAACGCGATGTTCTCCTCTTTCGTAAGGCTTTCGGGTGCCACGTACAACAGCTTCGTCCGTCCCGTAGCTACATCCTCTCTCACCTGAAGGGATTCCGACTTGCTCAAGCTGGAATTGAGGAAGTGGGCCACTGCAGGATCCT
>JBEEPJ010000161.1:0-6451 GCA_041191165.1 Bacteroidota bacterium
GTCGGTGCCGTTGTTGCTGCAGCCGGGGGCGCCGGAGAGCTTGGAGATTCGCGGCGAGATCTTTTTCCCGTGGGAGGGGTTCCATGCGCTCAACGCCCGGCGCGCGGAAGAGGGGGAACCGCTTTTCGCCAATCCGCGCAACACGACGGCCGGGACCCTGAAAAGCCTCAACAGCCGGGTGGCGGCCGAGCGCGGGTTGGATTGCATGTTGTACGGGGTGTTGCCAGAGGGAGTGGGGGGAGCCTCGGGCCACGTCGAAGCGGTGGAGCAGGCCGCCCTGTGGGGATTCAAGACGCCCGTTCGGGCGGACCGCACCCTGGGGACCGCGCAGAGTGTGGAGGAAATTATGCCATAGATGGCGTAGTGGTGAAAGTGGACGCGTATGCGGATCAGCGCGAATTGGGCCTAACTGCGAAATCCCCGCGATGGGCGATTGCTTATAAGTTTGAAACAGAGCAGGTTACCACGAAATTGCGCGCGGTTACTTACCAAGTCGGGCGCACGGGGGCGATCACCCCGGTGGCGGAGTTGGAACCGGTGCACATCAGTGGAACCACCGTCAAGCGTGCTTCTCTCCACAATGCGAACCAAATCGAAGCGCTCGACATCCGCCTCGGGGACGTCGTTCAGGTGGAGAAGGGCGGCGAAATCATTCCCAAGGTGGTCGGGGTAGAGTTGAACCAGCGCGATCCGAATGCCCTCCCTTTCGTCTATGCCACCCACTGCCCGGAATGCGGCACCCCGCTGGTGCGCCATGAGGAGGAGGCGCAACATTCCTGTCCCACCGCGGCCGCTTGTCCACCCCAGGTGAAGGGTCGGCTGGAGCACTTTGTGGGTCGGAAGGCGATGAACATTGAGGGGTTGGGGCCGGAATGGATCGATTTGTTGGTCGAGGAGGCGGGCTTCCGGGATGGAGCGGATGTGCTGGATTTGGTTCACTTGCTCGATGATCCGCAATGGGTGGCCCGGGTGGTCGCCTACAAGTATCCGGTCAAGGCTTCGGAACCGATGGAGGATTGGATCCGGGTAGCAAATGCGGTGGCCAACTGGTGCTACCGGTCCCGGGATGGCCGGCGCCCGACGGGTGGGAGCAAGGTCAAGCGGGAGGACGTCAAGCGCTGGGTGGAAGCGGTTGCGGCGTGTGTGCGGTCGGGTGAGCCCTGGCCGGCGGCGCCTTTCGCGTGGCCCGCTGCGTCCATGGAGGGGCTGCTGCGCGCGGCGGTGGAGGAGGAACGCCCCATGGATTGGCGGGCGGTTTGGGGGGTATGCGTGGAGGAAGTGGCCGAAGGGGAGGATTGGAAACGCCGGGCCGCTCAGATGGAGGAGGCTGATGGCTTTTTGCTGGGACCGCTGGCGTGGGATTGGGGGGTCGAGGGGTGGGGGATGGGGCCGGAGGACCGGTCGGCTTGGGAGGTGTTGGCGGGTCGGTTGAGTCCCCGGAGGAAGATGCACTTCACGGACGGGGTCAGGGAGGCGCTGAAGGAGTCCCTGGGACAGGTGTCCCGCAGGTCGTTCGCGCAGGTCTTGTTTTCGCTGGGCATCCGGCACGTTGGGGTGGAGGTGTCGGTATGGTTGGCGGAGCACTTTCGGGGGGTGGAAGCGCTGCGGGCGGCTTCGCTCGAGGAGCTCAAGGGGGTGCACGGCATAGGCCAGGAGATCGCGTTGTCGGTGCGGGCGTGGGCCGAGGATCCGGGGACGCCCCGGCTCATCGAGCGGATGGCCGCGGCGGGCTGCCAGTGGGCGATGGCCGAGGACATCACCGGTACGCACCCCGTGCCGAGGGAGACCTTGGCGGACTGGATTCGCCTCGAGGGCGGTAAAGTGGGGTCGTCCGTTTCGGTAAAGACCACCGCCCTCGTCGCCGGTGAGGCTGCGGGGTCCAAACTCGCCAAGGCCCGCGAGCTGGGCGTACCGGTTTGGGATTATGCCAAGCTATTGAACGAACTGGGCCGCCCGGAGATGACCGGGGAGTCGGCGCACCAAGCGGCGGGTCAGGCATGAAAGGGCGTATGGCCTGCATCGACCTGGAGTGGGCGACATCGGTGCCGGGCAATATCTGTGAGCTGGGTGTGGTCTGGTTCGAAGACGGCCGCGAGGTCCAGCGGTTTCGCAGCCTGGTCCGGCCCATCGTGCCGGCTTGGGGCGCTTGGCAGTATTTGAATCTCCCCTACGGATTGGAGGAGGCGCTGGCCGCCCCGGGGTTTGGGGAGATTTGGCGTCAATTGCTCCCGGATTTGCGGGGGGTAAGGCTGGTGGCCCACAATGCGGCGGAGGCGGAATGCAAGTTCTTGGGTGGGGCCCTGGCGCACCATGGGTTGGGTTGGGAATTGGGTGAGGGGGTGCACTGTTCGCTGGCTTTGGCGAAACGGGTTTGGCCCGAAGCCCGTTCGCATGGACTCAAGGTCATCGCAAGCGAGTTGGACCTGCCCTTGGAACACCACAATCCGGAGAGCGATGCGCGGGTGTCGGGATTGTTGGTCCTGCGCGCGGCGGCAATGGCGGGGGCGGCCAGTTGGGAAGAGCTCGACCGCCGATTTCACTGGTCAGCTACCCCAGTGGTTTATCAAGTGCCCGAGCTGCCCGAAGTGGATGCAGGGCGCCGGGTCGAGGTTTTTGGGCAAGCGTTGGTGGAGTGGGAGAGTCCGGTGGCCTACTTAGGGCCCAAGCCAGGGGGGCGATTTGTGCTGTCTGGCTTGAGTGAGTCAGAAAAGCATCGACTGCGCCAGATTGGACTTGCCCACGGCCTGCGGCCTGTAACGGCGGTGGCGGGGAATGTGCATGTCGTCGTGGCGGGCTCGCTCATGGGGCCATCGAAATGGGCCCGTTGCCAGAAATGGGGCATCCCGATTGTGACGGTGGAGCAATGGCTCGCCAGCCTTGGCGCAGGGGAACCTTGAGGGATTACTGCGCCTCGTGAAGGACTTGCAAGGGGGTGCGAATGGTTCCGGTTTGCAGGCCTCCACATCGGAGAATAAAATCGCTGACCGCCCAATAACTTCCGCCGGCGAGACGCTCGCCATTCTCCGCCCGCACGTCCCACGCCACGGGAAGCCCGGAACCCTCATACACCAGATTCCCCCAGCGGTTGTAAACGCGCAATTGCCAGCGATCCAGCACCGTCAGCACGTCGAATTCGGGGTCGTCGGGCAGCCACGGAATGAGCACTTCATTGCGCCCGTCGCCGTTGGGGGTCACGACATTGGGCAAGGCCAAATCCGCCACATCCAACTGCGCCCCCGGGTCCTCGACCACCCGAACAGTGTCCCTCCCCGTGCATCCGTTCTCCGCGAAGGTCACCTCCAAGACGTATGTGCCGGGGAGCAGGGCCGTGGGTTGGAGTCCATCGAAGCCGAGCAGCCCACCCGCCTCTTCCTCCCGGGTCCAAGTGATGAGCGGGGTGTATCCCTCCGGAAGCACGTACGCCCCCTCGATGGGCTGGGTGGGCATGCGGCAAGTGAGCGAGTCCGCCGACCCGGCCTCCACCTCCGGGACCGTGAAGTCGGCGGCGATGACCACCTCATCGAAGGAGGTACATCCGTTCGCAGGATTCTCACACGTGACGCCATAAACCCCCGCGGCCCCGGCCACGCCCTCGCTCCCCTGGGGGCCCGGGGGCAACCACACCCCGCCCCCCGAAACCTGCCACGTCAAGTCGCCCCCGGCGGGCGCCACGGCCGTCACCACGACCTCGGGCGTGTCGCAGTCGATTTGGCCTTCCGAAGCCGTCACCTCCACCGGAAACCGCGCCGTATCCTGACCCACGTTCAACACCCACTCCGCCGTGCATGCCCCGTCGGCCGCCGTCCCCACCACCCCATACGTCCCCGGCGCATCGACCACGGCCGTGCCCCCCGTGCCCCCCGCCCAGCCGGGCACCCCGTCCTCCCACCACGTAAAATCCGTCCCCGGAAAATTCGACGTCACCTCCCACGCGATCACCGGCTGGTCGCAGGTCAGCACCCAGGGCCCCTCCGGCTCGACCGACAGCACCAAGTCCGCCACCTCGACCGAGATCGGATACGAAATCGCCTCGCCGCAGAGATCGGTGTACGTCACCGTGTACGACACCGACGCGGTGGGCGTGCAAACCGGGTTGCTCACCGTCGGATCCGAGAGAAAATCCGGCGGCTCCCAGTTGAACCCGCCGGCCGGATTCCCCACCACGTTGAGCTGAACCGAAGCCCCGCTGCACAGCAACACATCGGGCGGCGTCACGAGGCTGTTCGCCTGCAAGCAGACCGTCTGGTTGTTGAACGATCCCCCGGTGGAGCCGGTGAAACCCCAGTAGACATCGGTGGTTCCGTTGAAGATTTGGCCTATTAGATCCACCTGTGCGACCAGGCGCAATTCACAGTCAAAGTAGGTGCTCAGGAGCTGATTCGCCGGATCCCATTGCACCCGGCCCACGTGCGAGACGCCATCCTCGGTATTCACGGAAGCGGCCGACATCTGAACCGGACCGCCGTAGGCCGTAGGGCCCAAATGGCTCACAATTCCGTCGGAAACATAGCCGATGTGGTCATAGACCGGGTCGCCGTACTCACCGTTCTGCCACGTGTCAAATTCCACCCCAAACCCCGTCCCAAACCCCAGAAACCCCAACCCACCTCCGCTCTGCCCCAGCGCATCTGTGCCCTCCAATTGCATCACGAACATGATGCCATCTGCGCCATTGGGGTCCTGACTTCCTAGGTTAATAAGGAATTGAATGTCAAATGGTTGCTCCAAGTCCAAGGTGTTTGCATACCAAACCGATCCATTCTGATTCCCCACCGTCGTCGTCAATTGATAGCAATCCGGCCCGCTGTCCACCGCCGTTCCATTGAGGAAGTAGTTCTGAGCCCGCAAAGTTGGGTCAGCGGAGGCCGCCACACCAAGCCACAAGATGATACAAGTGAGGAGCTTCAACTCAAGGTTCCTCCGCCGGCCCATGTGAAGAATGATCTGTCGGGATCGCAGCATGATCGCATTAAAATTCGATGCCCAATTTCAAATTTACCCGCCGGTCCGTCAAGTAGTTCGAAATGGCATACAGCCGGCCATTGACATCTTCGATCCAGGTGTGGTTGATGGTGTTCCGAATGCCCAAGATGTTGAAGATTTCCAAGGAGATGAATCCGGTGGGCCTGCGGACACCCTCCGCACGCTCGCTCGCCTTGGCGCCGGTGAAGAGCTCCCGGGAGAAGCCGATGTCCACCCGCCGATAGGGAGGCGTTCGCAGGATGTCAAGGTGCCGCTCAAATCCCGGGGGACCGAAGGGCAACCCTGTCCCGAAATACAGGCTCAACAGCACCTTGTAATCCGGGTTGCGCGGCATCTCATCTTGGAAGAGCAAACTCGCATTGAAGCGCTGATCGGTCGGGCGCGGAATCCATCCGGGTTCATTCCATACACTGTCCACCGCCACGTCGTCGAGGGTGAACCCTTGGATGATGACTTGGCCTTGGGCGTTGAGGTAGTCGTAAAATCCATCATCCGACAGGTCTTCCATGGTCTGGAGGGCGGAGAGCCGGAGCCAGCTTTCGACGCCGGGGATGAATTCGCCATTGAGCATGAAATCGGCTCCCGCGGCGTACCCCCGGGCGTTGTTGGTGGCGAAATACCGCTGGCGCACATTCTCCACCTCGTAGGGGATGAGCCTCCGCAAGTCCTTGAAGTAGAGTTCAGAGGACCATTTGAAGGGTCGGTCGTTGAGGGTGAAATATCGGTCCCAGCCCAGCACGGTGTGCAGGGAGAGCTGTGACCGCACCTCTGGGCTGATGGCGCCGTCCAGCGCCCGCAACTCGCGGTAGAAGGGCGGTTGCCAGTAGTATCCCCCAGAGAGCCGCCATTCGTTGCGTGCCGAGCCGGGAGTGGGGGTGGGGGTGAAGCGCAACTGCGCCCGAGGTCCGCCCACCAGCTCAGGGGCGTAATCCCAAAAGTGCAACCGCCAGCCCAGATTGACCATCCAGGTCCCCGCCTCGCGTTCGTGGGTCCAGGTGTCCTGGAGGTAGAGCTGGGCGCGGAAGTTCTGCAGGTTGTTCTGGGCGCGAATGACGTCTTGGAGCTCGAGGGTCTGAACGGGACGCTGGCCAGGCAGGTAACCGATGGAATCTTGGGGATGGGGGGTGACGAAGCCGGCGGAGTCCACGAGCGACCACTCCGAGAGGGCGTCCTGAAAGCGCTCCCAAGCCGCCTGAGCCCCCCATTCCACCGTATGTTCGCCCCGAATGTGGGTGCCCTTAACGGCCGCCTGGGTGACCTGGGCCCGCAGGCGGTTGCGCGCGTGGTCGAGGAAGGCCCCCACGCCGCGATTGGTCAGCACTTCCCCCAGCGCATCGGATCCCAAGTCCCGGTCCAATTCATCGAGGCGATAAGCTCCGAGGATGTCGAAAGTCTCCCGCTCCTCCGTTGCGAAAGCCGACAACAGGAAACGCAACCGATCGGACTCCGTGGACCGGTTGACGGACAT
>JBEEPJ010000162.1:0-4864 GCA_041191165.1 Bacteroidota bacterium
ATTCCTGCGCGAATGGTAGCCAAACGTTCTGAAGCGTTGGACCAAGAGATCAACTCTCGATCGGATGCCAACATCCAAGTCGAAGGCGCTTCTTCATCCTGCATGAGGGTCTTCAGCTCATCAGGGGGGAGGAGAGGTTGTTTGTTGCCCATCAGGAACAGTATATATGTTGCAATGATACAACAAAAATATTGCTTTCGAGTCCAGAGAAAAAAAATCGCTGGACATACGAAACGCGAAAACCCCTGCGTTAGAGGAACAAGCATCCCGAGTGCCTGCCCTGTGGCAGGCCGCCAACCGAGTGACGACACCGCGGTGGCCCTAACGATGCGGACCCTTGGTCAAAAATGTCGAAACAGATCCCCAGAGAGACCCGTCGCTGGAGCGCGGAGTCGGTGACGGAAGGCCATCCGGATAAGGTGGCGGACGGAATTGCAGATGCGGTTTTGGATGCGGGTTTGGCTTGCAATGGCTTTGCGCAAGTCGCGTGCGAAGTACTGGTAAAAGGGGGGCTGGTGGTGCTCGCCGGCGAAATCGATGCCGGGCTGGCGTTCGATCCCGAGGCGGTGGTGCGCGCGGCCTTGCACGACATCGGATACACGGATCCGGCCCGGCCTTTTCACGCCGACGGGGTGCAGGTCGTCGATGCGCTGGAGCGGATGCCGGTGGGCCTTCGCGCCTCGGAGGATGTGGCGGGCGACCAGGGCATCATTTATGGGTACGCCTGCAACGAGACGCCGGAGCGGCTGCCGCTGCCGGTGGTCTGCGCCCACCGCATCACCTCGGCCCTTGCGGCAGCGCGCAGGAGCGGGGCGGCGCCTTGGCTGCGGCCGGACGGCAAGGCCCTGGTCACGGTGGGTTATGCCGGCGGGCGGCCGCAGGAGGTGGAGACGGTCGTGGTCAGTGCGCACCACGCCCCGGAGGTGGAGGTGGAGACGGTGCGCACCTGGCTGCGGGACGTGCTTGTGCCGCAGGCCCTGGGAAGCTACGCGCATGCCGGAATTGAGGTGCTGGCGAACACCGCGGGTGCGTTCGTGGAGGGCGGCCCGGAAGGGGACTGCGGGGTGACGGGCCGCAAACTCATGGTGGACACCTACGGCGGGCTCGCCCGTCACGGGGGCGGGGCTTTCAGTGGGAAGGATGCCAGCAAACTCGACCGCAGCGCCGCCTACTTTGCCCGGTGGGTGGCCAGCGGGATTGTGAAGCGCGGCATCGCCGAGCGCGCGGAGGTGTCGATTGCCTATGCCAGAGGGCAGCGCCAACCTGTCGATCTGCAGGTGGACACTTTTGGCACGGGCGATGCCGCTGCCGCCCTCCACTTCGCCCGATGCTTCGACTACCGGCCAGCGGCCATCGTGGAGCGGCTGGACTTGCGGCGCCCGATTTACCGGGCCACCACCCATTATGGACACTTCGGAAAACACTATCTCCCATGGGAATCATGAAAAAGAAACAAAACACCAGCGCGGGCCCAGGCTCGGCGCAAGCGACGGCGAAGGCGACGGTGGCGGCGACGAAGACGTCGGCGGCGGCAAAGGCGAAGGCGGCGAAGGCGGCGGCGGCCGTGGGGCCGGCCGGGTTGACCCCCGCGGCGGCGGCGGCCGTGGCCGCCCGGTCGGTGGCCGACCGAAACCTCTTCCCCGTTCCGCCCCTCGGCGGCCCCGACGGTCAGCCGCTGGGCACCTACCTCGCCCGGATCGGCGTCTACGGCTACGGCGACGTGGAGGCCGTGGTGCTGGCCGCCGCGATCAGCGGGGATCCGCTGCTCCTCGTGGGGCAGTCCGGCACCGGGAAGACCTACCTGCTCAACAGCTTGAGCGAGGTGTTGGGGTTGAGCCACCGGCATTACAACGCCAGCTTGATTTCCTTCGACGACCTGGTGGGCTTCCCGATGCCGGACGCGGAGGGGCAGCAGGTGCGGTATTTGGAGACGCCGGCGACGATTTGGGGGGCCGAGTCGGTGCTGGTGGACGAAATCAACCGCTGCCGGCCGGAGCACCAGAACCGGCTTTTCAGCGTGGTGCACGAGCGGCGGCTGCAGGGGGTGCCGTTGGAAAAGTTGCGGTACCGCTGGGGGGCGATGAACCCCGTGGACGACGTCCACGGCGAGGTCTATGGGGGTTGTGAGCCGCTGGATCCCGCGCTCGCGGACCGGTTTGCCTACGTGGTGAACGTCAAGGACTGGGCGGAGCTGAGTCTGGCTGAGCAGCGCGCAGTCGCGGATGCGAGCGGGGAGGGGGTGCTGTCTCGCGATGGTGGGGCCCTGGCCCAGTTCGTGGAAGAACGGACCCCCATCTTCCAGGCCTTCCTGCGGGAAACCCCCGAGCAAATCCTGCAATATTTCCAGCAGGCGGCCACTGAACTCGTGGGGGCCGGCATCCGCATCTCGCCCCGCCGGGTGCGGCAACTCGTTCGCAACCACTGTGCGATGGTGGCGGCCGGCTGCGGATGGGGCGAACAAACCCTCTGGCTCACCCTCCAGTGGGGCGTGGCCCAGCGCGCCTACCAGCCCCCGTCGGAGAGCATCCTGCGGGCCGCCCACCGCGCCTCCTGGGCCAGCTGCGGCTTCGACCCCTTTGAGCACTGGCTGTTCCAAATCCACCGCGCCCCGCTGGCGGAAAAAGTCCCCTTGCTCCTGGCCGCCCCCCATCCCGACCAAGGCACCCTGGCCGTCAACCACATCCTCCGGCAGCTCTCGCCCGCGTTGGGCGTGGCCTTTGCCGCCGCCGTGCTGCCCGTCCTGTTGCGGTGCGAACCCTGCCCGGTGGGGATGGATGGGATGGAGGATTTGGCCTTGAAATGCCAAGGCATCCTTCACCGATCCGGCACCTGCGAATGGGACGATCCCCGCTACGGTGCCTCCTCGCTGCCGGACCTCAAACATCCGATGTATCAGGCGGCCATCGAGGTGGCGCGGGAACTCGGGCAGGAGCGTGGCATGCGCTTTCTCAATCTCATCAGTGGCTTGATGCTCAACCAATTGTTCGTCGGACAGGAGCACCTGCCGAAGCTGGAACAGCAGTTCTTCGACGTGTGGCAGGCCGCCCACGCCACAGAAGCCGCCCACGCCGCAGCCTCCGCAAAACCCGCCCCCTCCGCCGCATGAAAGGGCCGCGCATCGTCAAACAAACCCTGTTCACCAGCCTGCTCGGGCGCAGTGGCATCGCGGACGCCGCATCTGCCTACGACCTGGTGCTGGTGGCCCGGCTCGATGCCCAGGCCTTGGAGTCCTTGCTGACCCAGCGGTGGATGGCCCACCCGGGGGCGGGGGATCCGAGCGCCTGGCTCCGCGACGTGGAGGGCCTGCCCGCCGGGAGCCACCTCGTGCTGCCCTCCGACCAAGTCCCGGCGGAGTGGCTGCCGCCCACCGCCTCGGCGAACCTCTCGGCCGCCGTGCTCGCCCTGAGCAGCGACCTGCTGTACCACCCGGAGCGACCGCTGGTGTTGACCCGGGCCCGAATGAGCCGTTCCATCGTCCTCCTCCAACCCCAGAAACCCCATGTTTGAAAACGAAATCGCCATCTTCGACAGCCTGCAGGAATTATTGGACCGCAATCCGTGCGCCTGCCGGGGCGTGCTGGGCCTGTGCGCCGTGCAGTTGACCCGCGAGATTCCCTCGGCAGCCGTCACCCTGGGCGAGCGCCCGCTGCTCAAGATCAACCCGGACTTCGTGCGCGCGCACTGCCGGACGTCGGAAGACCTGCACACGGTGCTCATGCACGAGTTTTTGCATGTGATGTTGCGGCATACCCAGAAGTTTCCGGTGGCGAGGTGGGAATTGAATTTGGCCTTGGATTTGGTCATTAATCCAATGGTTTGCAGGATGTTGGGGGAGGAGTCAGTCGATTTCTTCCTGCGGCTGTACGGCGCGGAGACGGGGCTCTTGCGGCTGCTCGGGCCGCCCCGGCGGGCGCACGAGGTGGGGGTGGACCGCCACGGGGCGGAGCCGCGGGTGTTCGACGACGCGCACGCCCACTTGGAGCGGTTGCACCGGGTGGCTTGGGCGTGGAACCGGCCGCCGTCGCTGGCGGATGTGATGGCGCTCCTGTTCGAGGCGGGGTTGAAGCTGCAGCCTGAGCAGCTCCCGCGGTTGCTGGGCCAGCATGTGGCGTCGGGCGAGGAGGGGGAGAAGGCGGATGCTTCCGTAGACCAAACCTATTACATCGAACGCCACGTGCTCCCGGCTTTGGGCAAATGGGGCGCAGCGGACCTTCAGGAGCCTTCGCTCCCCCAAATCACGGCGCTGCAACGCTGGAAGGTCGATGTGCGCCAGCTGCTCCGGTCCGTGCTCATCGAGGCCGCCGGGGCGGGGCCCGGACCGTCGGGCATCCTGGACGCGGTCGAGTTGCCGTACTTGACGCCGGCGGACCGCCGGTCGGCCCTGCGTTCCCTCTGGGCGCCCATCTTCCCCATGAGCCGCCATCCGCTGCGCCCCCGCTCCCAGGGCGCCGTCGCCATCTACCTCGACGTCTCCGGCAGCATGGATGACGCCATGCCGCACCTCATCGGGCTGCTCCAGGAACATGCTGCCTGGATCCGCCCCCCCTTGCTGGCCTTCAGCACGGTCGTCGCTCCGGCGGTGCTGCGCCACGGCAAGCTCGCGACCGAGTCCACCGGCGGCACCGCCCTCTCGAGCGTGTACGCCCACCTCGCCCGCACCCGCCCCGCCCGGGCCCTCGTCATCACCGACGGCTACGTCGAGCCCGGCCTCCCCCCCCCGCCGGTCCCCCTCACGGCCCTCCTCACCCCCGACGGTTTCCCCCACCTCCTCACCGCCGCCGGCATCCCCGTCCACACCCTCCCGGCCTTCCCCTCCTCGTGACACCTACCTTTGCGCCATGGCCCCATCCGTGCATCCCCCACC
>JBEEPJ010000163.1:0-4786 GCA_041191165.1 Bacteroidota bacterium
CGTTCGCTTCGACCACAGACACCGTTCCCAAGCCCGGGGTCGTCCAGATCACCTGGGCCCCGGCGTCGGCCGGCGCCGAGAGCAAGGTCCCCCCCGCCGGCACCGACCACGTCACCGAGTGGCCCGGCGCGGCGGGATACGTGTAGGATTCCGTGGTCCCCACCACTGACGCCGCGGGTCCCGCAATGTCCCCCGTGGCGAGGAAGGTGCAGGAGCCATCGTCGTCGGTGGCCGCCGGGTCGAAGTTGCAAGCGTACGGCTCCATGCACCCGCCCACCTCAAACGGGTCGCACACCCCGTCGCCGTCGCCGTCCGCCAGGCACGCCCCGTCGCAGTCGTAACCCGGCTCCGGGTAAACGCAGGGCACGAGGTCCGTGTAGGCCGGCTCGTAGTTGCAGGCCTGCTCATCGCCGCAACCCGGAATCTCCGCCTCGTCGCAAATGCCGTCTCCGTCCCCGTCGTTGATGCACCCGCCGCCGCAAAACTCGAACGGCGGAGGTACGCAAAAAGTCCCTGTGGTATCCCTGCAGGTCTCGGAATCCTTGATGGCGGCGAAATAGGTTCCCGGCGGGATGCCGATGGCCGTCGGTCCCGACCAAGTGCCGGCCAACCAACTCCCGTCCTCCACATCGAACAACGTGATTTCCAGCGGATCGGCCCCGGCCCCGGCATCCTCGAACACCACCGGGGTGCCAGGTGACAGGGCATCGACCCACACCTCGGTGGTCATCAGGGCATAGTCCGCACAGGGCGGGTCGATGTGCAACGGCGTCCAGCCGGGGTCGGTGGTGCATGCGTTTTGGACGGGGCCGCCGGCGGCGGGACTCACCTGGAAGCATGCCTGAAAATCGACCGGTCCACAGGTGGTGATGTGCGCAATAGGGATGCGAAGGTCGCTTCCGGCCGTCACTCCGCCAAGTACATACATCGCAACATCCTCGAGATTCAGGTTGCAGATCGCCGTCAGATTGGAAGGGCCATTGATGAGGGGCACCGTTCCCGCGATGGACGTGCCCGGGTGGTGGTCCAGGGTGAAATAGCTGTCGTAAGCCAATTCCGGGAACAGCGGAGAAATGGGCCAGGTCAGCGTATTCCAGACCGAGCTGCCGAAAGGGTGCTCGAAGCAACCGCAATCCGCCTCCACGCGCCAAGGCGGCGTCAGGGAATTGCCGCTGTTGAGGGCGTAGACGGCTTGCAGCCGGTCCAACGGGGAAGAGAAGTGGGCGTAGATCCAATAAGATGTGGACCCCTCCAACAGCCCGGCGCTGTCAAAAGCCTCTGCCGGGCTGCCCGGCGCGGAACCCGGGAGGGGCATTGGGGCATAGAAGGCCGTATCCACGGCGTAGGACAGGCCCAGCCACTGCGCGCGACCGGCAACGGGCAGGAAAAGAAGTCCCAGAACGAGGAATCCAAGCGAACTTGTGGACATCCTCGGGAAAAAAGCTGGGTGGAGTTGGGGGTACATCGGTGCAAAAGTGGGGGAAATGGGCGTTATTTGGCCCATGAAATTGGATTCCTCCTTCCGGGCATTGCGCAGCATGTCCTTGGCAGTCCTCACCGGGTGTGGGCTGTTGTTCGCCACGTTGCAGGCAGACGCGCAGGCGTTGAATGCCCATGACAAAGCGGTAGAAAAGGCCCTGAAAAAAGCAGGGCTGAAGTATGAAATCGATGGCGATGGCGACTTCAAGCTCATCATTCGCATCGGTGATCGCACCCAGCTCGTCTATGTTTACTCGGCAGTCATCACCTACGATGACGTCGTGGTGCGGACCATCATGTCTCCCGCGCTGGTCGCCCCCAACTCTGACCCATTGACTCCCGAGGTGTTGCGGATGTTGTTGGTGGACAATTTCGAGAACAAGATGGGCGGTTGGGAAATCGTGGACAAACCCGATGGCGGTATCGTCATTCAATACGTCATCAAGCCGCCAAGCGACATCAACGCGGCGGATTTGCGATCTCTCGTGGGCTTCGCGGCACAGGCTGCGGATGCCATCGAGAAGCGCCTGAATGAGAAGGACGATCTCTGAACCGTATCCCCATGTTTTTAAGGTGAAGCGGAGTTCCCAGTGCGGGGGCTCCGCTTCTCGTTTTCAAGGGATTGCAACCTTTCGGGGCCGCATGTCGTATGCCGGGTACACGATTGGATCATGCTCTATCATTGGCACCCTGCATCCCGGGCCGAGCGTTTGCTCGCTGAGTGGATTGTTCATCACCCCGAGACGGGCGTATTCTACCGGGTGCGTGGCGCACTGACCGGATTGTTGTCCCATCTGCCGTTTGCCCATTTTGAGGCCGTGGTGGAGGCTTGGGAAGAGCAGAGTGGTCCGCCCCGTGAGGCGGTGCAAGCGGCGCGCCAAACCTGGCAACAGCTCATCCAGCTGGGCCTCGTTGTCGCCATGAACGGGGAGCCCAGCTCCGGCGAAGAGGCGTTGCACGGGCCTTGGCCTACCCCGGTGGAAATGGTGGTCCTTTCCCGCCTCGATCGATTCGGTGAGGCCCAGGACTGGTTGGGGGATGATTTCCAGGAGCGCCCGCAGGAGGACATGGCGGATTGGGATCCGCATGATCCGTATGCGCCCATTTGAGCGGGCTCAGGAAGTGGGCTCCAGAAGCGGGCTCCAGAAGCGGGCTTAGCGCAGCCAGCCGGTGATGCTCCGGCGTTCGCGGCGGCCCGGAAGCACCTCGTGTTCCAGTTCTTCGCTTCGAAACATCACCGTACGTCCCCAGTGGGGCAGGATGCGTGCCTCACCGTGCCGAGTGTAGAGCACAAGTTCGCCGCCATCCGCATCGGTCCAATGGGGATTGAGGTAGGTGATGACGGAGATGACCCGGGAGCGATCGCCGCGGAATTGGTCCAGATGGCGGCCGTAGGAGGCGCCGATGGGGTAACAGGCACCATGGAATTCGCCGCCCCGGATGGTCGTGAAACAAGTCCGGTTGAGAAAAGTCCACCAGGATTCCAGCGCTTGGATGTAGTCGCGTTGGGCGGGGTCGGTGGGGAGGTCGGGCCACCAAGCGATTTGGTCTGAGCGAATCTCCGAACGCATCTGTTCCCCGGCCCCTTTTCCGATGTGGGCCTGGCGAAAGCGCCCTTGTTGGCGGTCGTGTTCCAGTTGGGCAGCGAGTGCCTCCAGCGTGGCCGCTGGAATCCATCCTTGCACGTCGATGAACTGCTGCTCCAACAAGTCGTCCACCCACTGATCGAAGGAGGGGAGGGCGTCGGTCGCATTCATCGCTTGGAACGGTGGGGGTGGGGCGTTGCGGGAGACGCGGGAACGTCGCTGATGCCATGGGCCTCTGCCAGCACCCGCGGCCACTTGTTGCGCGAAATACCCCCGAGATCCAGGACCGATGTGTTGAGATCTTGGCACAGGACCACCCCTTGCTGCAAGATGGCCCGCTGCTCCGCCTTGTTGAGGGTGGTCAGACAGGTGATGGGGTGGAATCCACTTTCGTCGATCCAGTCCTTGATGCAGGCCCCTGCCGGTTGGTCCCAACCGACCAGGTTCAGGCCCGCGCAGGCTCCGTACTGCAGGGCATCGCCCGAGAAGCGCGTGTTGGTGACAATCCAGCCCGACATGTGCGATTCGGGGCGTTCGTCGCCAGCCGCGTCGGCGCGCCATTTGTGGCGGATGTCGTTGAATCGGGCATGGAAATACAAGGGGACTTGCACGTTGTTTTTGCGGGTGACGTCCCGGTGAAACTTGCATTCGGTCACCCGCACCCGGCCGTCTTTTTCCGCCCAAACGTCGACCTCGTGGGACACGCACTGGCCCGCCACCACCGTTCCGACCCGCGTGTCGAAGCCCTGGTGGGCGAGCAGGGCCGCGATGAAGTGTTCAAAGGGGTAGCCGGTCGGGCCGAGCTCCTGGATGGCCCGCTTGAGCTTGTACTTGCCGGCGGCCGGCCGGGAGTGCTGGCGGAGTTTGCCGAAGGCCCGCTGGTAGATTTGGCGGGTTGTCCAGCCGGGGCGCAACTCCGACTCGACTTGAGCAATGATGTCCTCGATGGAAGGAGAAGCTGCGCCGGAGCGCTGGAGGGATCGCCGGAGTTTGGCCTGATCATAAGGCACCACATCTCCGTTGGACTTGGTGATGAGGATCACGTCAGCGCCACTTGAGGTGCTTGATGGACCGGCCGTCGGACATGATTTCCTTCATGGAATCGATGCCGATGCGCACGTGGTTGTCCACGAACTGCTGGCTGACGAGCCGGTCGCTCTCCGCGGTCTTCACCCCGGCAGGGGTCATGGGCTGGTCGCTGACGAGCAGCAGCGCGCCCACTTGAATCCGGTTCGCAAAACCCACCGAGAACAGCGTGGCCGTCTCCATGTCAATGGCTTGCGCCCGCGTGGCCCGCAAGTACTCTTTGAACTTCTCGTCGTGTTCCCAGACCCGGCGGTTGGTGGTGTAGACGGATCCCGTGTAGTAGTCGCAGTCGTAATCCCGGATGGTGGAAGACACGGCCCGTTGCAAGGCAAAGCTCGGCATGGCAGGCACTTCGGGTGGGAAGTAGTCGTCCGACGTACCCTCGCCCCGGATTCCCGCCAGCGGGAGGATGAGGTCACCGAGCTTGTTCTTGTCCTTGAGGGCGCCGCATTTTCCCAGAAACAATACCGCCCGCGGTTGGATGGCAGATAGCAAGTCCATCACTGTGGCCGCATTCGCGCTGCCCATCCCGAAGTTGATCATCGTCAGATCCCCGGCCGTCGCGCTGGGCATGGCCTTGTCCAGACCGGTCATCTCCACGCCATGCCATTGCGCAAAACGCTCCAGGTAGGAGG
>JBEEPJ010000164.1:0-4767 GCA_041191165.1 Bacteroidota bacterium
CGCCTCCCACGCCAGCCCCACGGCCGAAAAGGCCAGCAGAAACTGGGCGGAAAAGGCCGTATACCGCAGCGCGCTCAGCCCCAAGGCCAACTGCCGCTGCCTCGGCTGGATGGCCGTGCTCCCGGCCTGACGGGGTCCCACGAGGCGCTCCCATACCGGCTGCCACCGGCCCGGCGTGGGGCTCCAGCGCAGGTACGCCGCGAGCAAGCCCAGCGCCGCCAGACTCCCCGCCCCTCCGGCGAAAGCCGCCCACGGGGAGGGCTGAGCTGCCAGGAAAAAACTTCCCACCGCCAAGGTGACCCAGCCCTGCGCGGCGGCCCCCGCGAGGTAGCCCCGTGCGGCTTCCTCCCGCTCGGCCGCGGGCACCCCCATCAACCGGCCCGCCATGTCCCCCACCCGGTTGGGGGTCACAAAGCCGGCCGCCCCGCCGATCAGGCACTCCCGCGCCCGGTCCCAACCGCCCTTCCGCACGGCCGCCCATCCGCGCCAAGGCCGGGAGACCACGCCCCACTTCGCCCACTCCAGCCCCCAGTTGACCGGCGCGAGTCCCACCAGACCCACCAACGCCCAGCCGTTCCATGCCACATGGCCCATCCCCTCCCAGGCCCGGTGGGTGACCACCTGCCAACCCACCACCCCCAGGGCCACGGCCGATACCGCCCACCGCAACCCGGCCCACCCGACCTTTCCTCCTCGCCCCTGAAGTCCTTGCGTGCGGTCCATGCCTCCAAGTTCCGGGGAAAAGGCTCAGTTTCCAAGACCCCGAGCGGTAACTTCGCCCCATGCCTACCCCCGCTGAGCGCATCATCCTGGGCATCGACCCGGGCACCACCGTCCTCGGGTACGGGGTGATTCGCTCGCGCGGCAAAGAGGTGGAACTGTTGGAGGTGGGGGTGCTGCAACTGGCCCGCATCACGGACCACGCCCTCAAGCTCAAGCGCATCTACGACCGCTGCGCGGCCCTGATCGAAACCCACGGCCCCGACCACCTCGCGGTCGAAGCGCCCTTCTTTGGCAAAAACGTGCAGTCCATGCTCAAGCTCGGCCGTGCCCAGGGCGTGGTCATGGCCGCGGCGCTGGCGCGCGAGGTGCCCATCGCCGAGTACGCCCCCCGCCGGGTGAAGCAGGCCATCACCGGCTCGGGCGCCGCCAGCAAGGAGCAGGTAGCCGCCATGGTCGCCCGCACCCTGGGCCTCCCCCTGCACGACCTCCCCAAGGAGTTCGACGCCACCGACGGCCTGGCCGTGGCCCTTTGTCACCACTTCGCCGCCTCCTCCCCCCGGATGGAGAAGGGCGCGGGGGGGTGGAAGGACTTCATCGCGCAGCATCCGGGGCGGGTGTCGGGCGGGGGGAAGTGAAAAATTTTTCAGGCCAAACGAAACTTCACAGCGCCGCTTGCGTTACACCCCCTTGAAGCCTCGTGCTTCGTAACAGTTTACTTGTTTTCATTCAACAGGGGAGGGTCGTCCAACGGGGCGGCCCTTCTTGTTTTTAGGTCGGGAGCAGCGTGGCCTCGAGGATGCGGGTGATGAGGTCGGTGGTGGAAATGCCCGCGGCGGCGGCCTGCTGCGGAATGATGCTCGCGGCGCTGAACCCGGGAACTGTATTCACCTCGATGACATGCGGGAGGCCGTCAGGGGCGACCATCATGTCGACGCGGATGACGCCCCGGCAGTGGAGGAGGCGGTAGATTTGGCCTGCAAGCGCCTGCATCTTCGCGGCCCAGGCCTCGGGAATCTCGGCGGGCGTGACCTCGCGCGAGGCCCCTTCGTACTTCGCGGCGTAGTCGAAGAAGGCGTTGAAGCTGATGATCTCCGTGACGGGCAGGGGGGTGGGGGCGGCGGCCGGATGGGCTGGGGGGAGGACGCCGACGGTGAACTCGCGGCCCGGGAGGAGCGCCTCGACCAGGACGGTGCCGGGTTCGGCGGCGAAGGCGGCGGCGATGGCCGGGGCCAGGGCTTCGGGGGTGTCCACGCGGTGGACGCCGATGCTGGAGCCGGCTTCGTTGGGCTTGACGAAGCAGGGGAGGCCCAGTTGGGCCGTCAGGACGGCGGCGTCCACGGGCTCGTGGGGGAAGAGCTCCACCGAGCGGGCCACGGGGATGCCGGCATTGCGCAGCATGGCGGTAGTCCAGCCCTTGTGGAAGGTGAGGGCCATGCTGCGGGAGCCGCCGGTGGAGAAGGGGATGCCCAGGAGCTCGAAGTAGCCTTGCAGCTTGCCGTCCTCGCCGGGGCTGCCGTGGACCATGATGAAGACGCCGTCGAAAAAGAGGGGGCCGTCGGGGGTGGTGGCCGTGAAGTCCCGGCGGTCGATGGGCAGCACTTCGCCTTCGGGCCCCTCGGCCCACCAGCCGCCGCGCTCGATGCGGACGAGGTAGGGTTGGAAGCGGGAGCGGTCGATGTGGGCCATGACCGTCTCGGCGGAGCGCAAGGAGACGGCGGCTTCGGCGGAGTAGCCGCCGGCCAGGACCGCGAGGGTCATGGGGTCGGAAGAGGCGTGACGGTTCATGACAGGGTGCCGTGGACTTGGATCAGGGAGCGCAGGTGCAGGACCTCGCGGCGAACGGCCTCGGCGTCGGGGCCGGTGACGGTGACGTGGCCCATCTTGCGGAACGGCTTGACCTGGGCCTTGCCGTAGATGTGGGCATGGACGCCGGGGCGGGCGAGGGCCTCGCCGAGGCCGGCGTAAAGTGGGGTGCCGTGCGCGTCCGGGGCGCCCACGAGATTGAGCATGGCGGCGGCGCAGCGCGGGGTCGTGTCGCCGAGTGGCAGGTCCAGGACCGCGCGCAGGTGTTGCTCGAACTGCGAAACCCCGTGCGCCTCGATGGTGTGGTGGCCGCTGTTGTGCGTGCGCGGGGCGAGCTCATTGATCAGGATGGCCCCGGAGGTGTCCAGGAACATCTCCACCGCGAGCAGCCCGGTGAAGTTCATCTCCTCCACCAGGCGCAGGGCGAGCTCCCGGGCCCGCGCAGCCTGGTCGGGCGTGAGATCTGCCGGGGAGAGCAGGTAGTCCACGAGATTTGCCTGCGGGTCGAAAATGGCCTCAACCACGGGGAAGGCGGCCACCTCACCACTTGGGTTGCGTGCGACGATGACGCTGAGTTCCTTGGCGATGGGGACCAGGTCCTCGAGCAGCGACGGGGCCTCAAAGCCCTTCGAAGCGGCGTCGGACGCGTGGTGGAGCACCGACACCCCTTTGCCATCGTAGCCGCCCTTGCGCAACTTCTGGACGATGGGGAAGCCCCGCGCCGCCCGGTCTCCTCCCGCCTCGACCAGGGTGAAAGGCGCGGTGGGGAATCCGTGGTCCACCAGGAATTGCTTTTGCAACCCCTTGTCCTGGATCAGGGCCAGGTGGTCCGGGTCCGGCACCACGCGCACCCCGGCCTCGCGCAGCCGGCGCAGCCCCTCGACGCTGACGTGCTCGATCTCGATGGTGACCACATCGCACCGCTTGCCGAAGGCAAACACCGCATCGGCATCCATCAAGTCGCCTTGCACGAAGCGGTGGGTGAGGTAGCGACAAGGCGCATCCTCGGCGGGATCCATCACCTCCACCCGGACGTCCCAGTTCGCCGCGGCCTGCAACATCATCCGCCCCAACTGCCCCCCGCCCAGCACCCCGACCCGCAAGCCGGCGCCGAAAGCCAAATTTTTCTGCATGCGGCAAAGATATTCCTCCGAAATTGCGGAAATGGAAATGATGTTGCTCGGAAATCCGCTCAGCGAGTGGGCGATTGCCTTGGCCTGGATGGGCGGCGGTTGGGTGATGGGGCGGTGGGTGTTTCATTATGTGATGGGGGCGATGAAGGGTTTGGCCTCGAAAACGCGCACGGATCTGGACGACGTGCTCTTGGGCCAAACCGAGCAACCCATCGCCCTGGGAATCATCCTGTTGGGAAGCTGGCTGGGGTACGACCATCTGCACTTTGGGGCGGGTACGGACGCCTTCGTCGGGCACGTCTTTGCGGTCGCCGTGGGCCTCAACTTCACCTGGCTGGCCGCTCGCATGACCGACTCCCTCATCGGCCGTTTTTTGGCGCGCCTCAGCGACCGATCAGAGTCGAAGATGATGGGCACCGTCGCCCCCATCCTCCGCAAGACCTTGCGTTCCACCGTCTGGATCCTGGGCGCCATCATGGCCCTCAACAACGCGGGCTACAACGTCGGGGCGCTGCTGGCCGGGGTGGGCATCGGGGGACTCGCCATGGCGATGGCGGCGAAGGACTTCGTCTCCAACATCTTCGGGGGCATCGCCATCTTCATCGACAAACCCTTCGTGGTCGGCGACCGCATCGTCATGGGCTCGGTCGAGGGCGACGTGGAGGAAATCGGCATCCGGTCCACCCGGCTCCGCACCTCGGAGGGCAGGCTGGTCACCGTCCCCAATCACAAATTCACCGACTCCCTCGTGGAGAACATCTCGGCCGCCCCCACCCGCCAGCGGCACCTGACGCTCACCCTGCCCCAGCCGGCGGGGGAGGCCCGCGACCGGGTGCAGGCCGCCCTCATCGCGTGGCCGGGCACCACCGGCGAGATCCGTTGGCGCCTGGTGGAACTCGCCCCCGACACCACCCAATACGAACTCACCTACACCCTCGCTCCCGGCGCGTCGGGCGGGGCCGTGCACAGCGCCCTGCTGGAGAAGCTGCACACCCTGGACATTTCCGGCCTGCGCGCAAAATAGCCCCCCCGGGGCCCACAATTGCCGCCCTTTTTTAACTTGCCCGCATGAAGTACGACGTAGTCATCGCCTCTGACGACTGGCGCT
>JBEEPJ010000165.1:0-4759 GCA_041191165.1 Bacteroidota bacterium
CCGAAAAGAGAAACAAACTTCATCGATTCGGTTTTGGTTTTGGTTTGTCAAAAAACGACCAAAAGGCCACAAAGACCCCTCAATGCATTTTCAGATTCGTCCAAATGTAACTCACCCGTGGTGTGAATGATACACTTAGCCCTTGTTTTTTTAAGCAACCCTTTGACTTTGAGGAATCAAAAGGTTCGAAAACGCCGCGATAACGAGGAAAATGCCCGCCAAGGACATCGCCCCGATGGTCGCCTCCCCGAGCAAATTCTGATACAACCAGTTCACCGCCCCCAAGGCAGCGACGATTTGCGGCAATACGATGAACATGTTAAACAACCCCATGTAAACCCCCATCTTGCTTTCCGGGATGGCCCCGGAGAGCATGGCGTAGGGCATGGACAACATGCTGCCCCAGGCAAATCCGATGAAGGCAAAGCAAATCCACAAGGCCCAGGAGGTTTCAGGCGACAGGAATGCCATTCCCGTGAAGCCCAAGCCACCCAACAACAGGGACACCAAGTGAATCACCCTGCGGTTGATCTCGTGCCGCGCGGTTACGAATGCCAGCAAGAGGGCAAACGCCATCGACGTCAATCCATACACCCCCATCGCGCTCGACACGCGGTCCGCTGCATCGCTATACGCCGCTTGCGCCGTGTCGAAGTCCACCGCCCCCTCCGCAGGCATGGGCGCGTGAAAGACGTGTTCTGTCAATGCGGGCGTGGCGTAGGTCCACATGGTGAAAAAAGCGAACCAGCTGAAAAACTGCACGATGCCCAACCGAAACATCACCGTGGGCATTGCGGCCAGCAGGGAAATCACTTCGCTCACCCCTGCCAGCAATCCCGATTTCTTGCGACGTTCCTCCAGAAACTCCTGCATGTCCGCCGGTGGAGCTTCGTCTGTGGTGAAAACCGTGAAGAGAATGGAAGCGAGAAACACCAGGGCCCCGATGGCGAATGAAACCTCCAGGCTTGGCGGAATTTCACCGGGCCCTGCCTCATTGGGCACCCCGAGCTGATGGACCAGCCAAGGCAACTGGGAGGCTACCCAAGTCCCGATTCCGATGATGAGGGTTTGGACTACAAAACCGAAAGAACGTTGATCCTCTGGCAACTTGTCTGCCACCAAGGCACGAAAGGGCTCCATGCTGATGTTGATGGAGGCATCCAGCACCCAGAGTGCCCCTACCGCCACCCAAAGCGCCGGACTGTGCGGCATGAGCAACAGCGCGAGGGTGCTGAGCACGGCCCCCAGGAGGAAGTAGGGCCGGCGCCTCCCCCACCGCGGACTCCAGGTGCGGTCGCTCAGGTAACCGATGACCGGCTGCACGATGAGGCCCGTCAAAGGAGCCGCGATCCACAACAGGGGAAGATCGTCCTTCTCTGCCCCCAGGCTCTGAAAGATCCGTGTCACATTTCCGCCCTGCAAGGCGAAGCCAAACTGAATTCCCAAGAACCCAAAACTCATGTTCCAGATCTGCCAAAAGGACAGCCGGGGTCGAACCTGCGTATGCATGGCGTCCAATATACAAGCAAAGTGTCCATACAACACGAAGGGCCACCCGCAGGTGGCCCTTCTTCTCATTCTACCTCAGAGAAATCAGTTGCAAGCCGTGCCGTAAACCGCCAGGAACTCCAGCAAATCCGCCGATCCGACGGTTCCATTGCCATCCACGTCGAATGGACAAGAGGGTGCGACGGTGAAGGTGCACGTTCCGTTGTCCTCGGTCGCAGCAGCGTTGTAGTTGTCTGCATCTGGATAGGTACATCCCAGCACAGCGTAGGTGCAGGAGCCGTCATTCACCGTGGCCAGTGGCTGATAATTGGTTGCCGTTGCATCCGTGCACCCGCCAAACACGCAGCTGCCATCGTCATAGGTGGCTGCCGGGTTGTAGTTGTCGGCATTTGCATAGGTGCAAGCCCCGAGAATGCAGCTGCCATCATCCACGTTGGCCCCGGCGTCATAGTTGTCGGCATCGGGGTTGGTGCAACCCGGGAAAGTACAGGTGCCATTGTCATCCGTGGCCGCCGGGTTATAGTTGGATGCCGTGGGGTTTGTGCAACCCGGAATCTCCAGCTCATTGCAGATGCCGTCATTGTCGGTGTCATTCAAGCAGTTCCCTGCGCAATCGTAGAAAGCCTGGGGAAAGGTGCAGGTGCCGTTGTCGACGTTCGCATTGGGGTTGAAGTTGCAAGCCGAAGCATTCGTGCAACCCGGGAAGGTGCAGGTGCCATTGTCATCGGTGGCGGCTGGGTTGTAATTGGAAGCCCCGGGCTGGGTGCATCCGGGGATTTCCAGTTCGTTGCACACCCCGTCCCCGTCTGTATCGTTCAAGCAAACCCCGGCACAATTGTAAAACGTCTGGGCATAGGTGCAGGAACCATCATTCGCCTCAGCCGCCGGGTTATAGTTGCAAGCTGTGGCATCCGTGCACCCCAGCACGAGGTTGGGGAAGGTGAGCGTCTGTCCGAAAACCTGCGGATTGGTTCCGTTCTGGGCCCGGTACTGCAAGTTCACATTGAGGTTGATGATTCCCGAAGTGGTCAACTGGGCGATGAGCACCCGGCCCTCCGCGTCCGGGAAGGCGAGGGGCTCCAAGTCGGGCAACACAAACCAGCTCGCGCCCAGGGCATTGTTGACCGCGAACGCCCCACCTGCTTCAAAGGTGTTTGCAGGGGCGGTCGTCCCCACCGTCAGCAAGTTTACCGCCTGGTCCTCACCGCCAATCGTCAGCCAGCTGTCGTAGGCCAAACTCGGATCCAGCCCGATCAGAAGCGGATTGATTTGGTTTGCAAAAGCCCCCCCGGCAGGGTTCTGATAGAACGAAGACGAAGAAGAGATGTTCAGCGGACTCCCGTCTTGGGCGAAGACTGCGGTCAATTGATCTGCCGGGTTGCTGAAGTTCGCATAGACGCGGAAGGTCCGCATGCCCGCGACCGGCTGGTTCTCAGCGACCAACTCGTAGCTCAGCCCGGTGTAACTCGGCTGGGGATACACGCAGGTGCCGTCGTCCAACAGGGCTGCAGGATCGTAATTCTGGGCTTCGGGATCCGTACAACCGAGCGGGACTTCCACTTGGGGAAACGTGATGCTCATGCCCTCGACCAAGGTCGAAACCCCAGCGCCATTGCGGTACTGGAGGTTGTACTTCGCCGTGACCGTGCCGGACGTCGTGACCTGCGCCAGCAACACCCTTCCGTTCACCGGAACCCCTTGGGTCGAAGCCCCGGGGATGGTATACACCGAGCCGCCCAGGAACGTGTTCACATGGAGGTCACCGCCTGCCGCAAACGACGGAAGGAACACCTCCATGCCGACCGATGCGGAGGCGTCGGTTTGGCCGGGAAGGGTGCCCAGCGTGAGCCAGGAATCGTACTGCAACGAAGGAACGAGGGCGAAAAATGCCGGGTTGATATTCGAGGCGAAGTTGCCCCCGAAGCTGTCCTGGTAGAAACTCGTCGTCGTGGACAGCTCCCACGGGGCGGTGTTGGTGCCATACAGGGCGATGACATCCACATCTGTGCTCGCGAATTCTGCGTAAATCCGGTAAGTCGTCGTTCCGGGAACCCCATTGACCATGACCTCTTCATAGGCCAAACCCGTCACAATCCCCCCTGCCCAAGTACAGGTCCCATTGTCCGTCGTGGCTTCAGGGTTAAAATTGTCAGCCCCCGACGCGGTACAACCAAACACCTCATTTTCATCGCACTGTCCGTTCTGGTTGATGTCGTTCAAGCAATCCCCACCACAATCCAATCCCGGTGCGGGAAACACACAACTTCCGTTGTCCGAGGTCGCTGACGGGTTGTAATTGCATGCCTCAGCGTTCGTGCAGCCCGGAATGAACAAAACTCCGGTACACGCGCAACCTGCAGACCATACATCATTGATGGTGTTAGCGTTTCCATCATCACAAGCCGAGCCCGGCAACTGGCATGTTCCCGCCGTGTTCGCGAGGGGGTTGTAATTGCAGGCCGCGGAATTCATACATCCCACCACCACGGGAACTCCCACACAAGTGCAGTTCGCGTTGTAGGTGTCGCCTGTCGTTTGAACATTGTTGTCATTGCAAGCGCTGCCTGGGAAGGCACAGCTTCCATCGTCCACATCCGCCGTGGAATCGTAATTGCAGGCCCCTACCTGGGTGCAGCCCTGCTCGATGACGGGAAAGGTGGCCGTCAATCCCTCAGCGTTGCTCGTGTTGCCATTGACATCGTCGTACTGGTAATTGATGGTGACATTCACCACCCCGGTGGTCGTGAGCTGGGCAATCAACACCTTCAGGTCCGCGCCCGCCACAGCGTCGGCGGAACTGCCGGGGACGATGAACCAAGAGGCCCCGAGAAAGGTGTTGACCGTGAAACCCGTCCCGGTGTTGAACCCCGGCCAATAGGGGTCCATCCCCACCGAACTGACTCCCCCCGTTCCCGCAGAACTCTCAGAGCCAATCGTCAACCAAGAATCCTGAGTCAACCCGGGTGCAAGTGGATAGAAAAGGGGATTGATGACCTGGGCGAAGTTGCTTCCGAATGGGTTCTGGTAGAAGTTCGTGGTCGTCTGGAAGACCAAGGGCGCATTCTGATTGGGTCCGACGGTCCCATAAATGGCTACCAGTTGGTCGGTGGGACTGTCGAAGGTCGCATAAACCCGGTAGGTGGTGCCATTCGCCGAAGTTCCTACTTCGACGACCTCAATTCCCGTGGAGGTGGCAGATGCCGCCCAAGCACACAGAAAAATGCTCACGAAGGAGATGTACAGTTTTTTC
>JBEEPJ010000166.1:0-4747 GCA_041191165.1 Bacteroidota bacterium
GCCGAAGTTCCTACTTCGACGACCTCAATTCCCGTGGAGGTGGCAGATGCCGCCCAAGCACACAGAAAAATGCTCACGAAGGAGATGTACAGTTTTTTCATTCCACAATGCGTTAAATATGTGAATCCACTCGCCATCGGGGTGATGGCGATTTGGCAAAAGATAGGCAGATTTAACGAAAATCCAACAAGCACCCGCTCATACCAACGCCCATTTCGCTCCGCTTCGCCATCCCGATCAGGCGCGGAAGAAACCCGCCGCGCGCAACAGCGAGGCCGTGCTGCCATCGTACCCTGTGCCCATGGTTCCGGAGGCTTGATCCCCGAGGATGCGGTTTGCGAGTTGCTTGCCCAACTCCACGCCCCACTGGTCGAAAGAATAGATGTTCCAGAGGTATCCCTGCACGAAGATGCGGTGCTCGTGGGCGGCCAATAACTTGCCCAGGTGGTGCGGATCCAAGCGGTCGATCAGCGAAAAACTGCTGGGTCGATTGCCCTCGAAGACGCGGTGCGGGGCGCATTCGGCCGCCCGTTCCGGCGTCGCGCCTTCGCGGAGCCCGAGGGAGAGAGCTTGGGCTTGGGTTTGGCCTGACATCAGGGCCTGAGATTGCGCGATGGCATTCGCCAACAACAGCTGATGCCGTTCCGGATCCGACCCCAGACACGCCCGGAAAGCGATGAAATCCGCCGGAATCCGCTGGGTCCCCTGGTGCAGCAACTGGTAGAAAGCGTGTTGCCCGTTGGTGCCAGCTTCCCCCCACACCACCGCTCCCGTGGCATGCTTAACCGCCTCACCGTCGCGCCCCATGCGCTTGCCATTTGACTCCATGTCCGTCTGCTGGAGGTAGGCCGGCAGGCGGTCCAAATCCTGGGCATAAGGCAGCACTGCCGCGGTGGGCATGCCCCCCATTTCCACTTGTAGCCACCCCACCAACGCCATCACGACAGGCAGGTTTTGATGCCACTCCGCCTCCCTGAAGTGGATATCCATCTCCCTCGCCCCTTCGAGCAAGGCTTCGAATGCCTCCTTCCCGATGGACATGGCCACCGTCAACCCCACCGGCCCCCAGAGCGAGTATCTGCCCCCCACCCAATCTTCGAATCCAAAGACCCGCTCCGGTCGAATCCCAAACTCCACTGCCCGATCCACCCGGCTGGAGACCGCCGCAAAATGCGCCGACACCGCATCCGCTCCCAACGCCCCTTCCACCCAACGCCGTGCTGCCCGCGCATTTGCCATGGTTTCCTGGGTGGTGAAGGTCTTGCTCACCACCACAATCAGGGTGTCTTTCGGATCCAAACGCTCTAGGACGGCATCCAAATGCGCACCATCCACGTTGCTCACGAAGTGAACCTCTGGACCGGTGACGTACCTGCGAAGCGCGCGATGCACCATCAAGGGCCCCAGATCACTCCCCCCGATTCCGATGTGCACGACATGCCTCCATCGGTTCGCCGCGCGCACCTCATCCACAAATGCCCACATCCGTTGCCGCACCGCCAAAACCTCCGGCACCACATCTTTGCCATCGACCCGAAAAACATCGCCCTCACGCGCGCGCAGCGCCATATGCATCACGGCCCTGTCCTCGGTGGCGTTGATGTGCTCCCCGCCGAACAGATCTTCAATGGCTCCTTTCAGCCCACTTTCTGAGGCCAAATCCAACGCCCCCGCCCAAACCGCATCGTCCACATCCTGCTTGGAAAAGTCGTAAAGCCAACCGGGAAGCTGGAGATGGAACTTCTCGAATCGGTCGGGATCTTGCGCAAATCGCGCTTCAATGCGCAAGCTGCGACTCGCATTCCAGGCCTGTTGAATCCGCTCATACGCTGGAAGCGCACGCACATCAAGAGGTCGCCACATCACGCGTTGCGCCCCACGCAGTTGAGGTCGGCAAACGCCTGCTCCAACCGCTGAACAAACGTCTCCTCCCCTTTTCGCAACCACACCCGCGGGTCGTACTTCTTCTTGTTGGGCTTGTCCGCACCCTCCGGATTTCCGATCTGCGTCTGGAGATACGGCAACTCCTGCACCATGTAATCCCGGACGCCGCAGAGGAACGCCCACTGCATGTCCGTGTCGATGTTCATTTTGATGGCCCCGTAGCTGATGGCTTCCCGGATTTCATCGGGGCTGGACCCACTGCCGCCGTGGAACACGAAGTTCACCGGATTGGGGTCGGTTTGGAAACGCTCTTGGATGTAGCGCTGGCTGTTCGCCAAGATGATGGGCTTCAGTTCGACGTTTCCTGGTTTGTAGACCCCGTGCACATTGCCGAAGGCCGCCGCCACCGTGAATCGATCACTCACCCGCTTGAGGGTTTCATAGGCATAGGCCACCTCCTCCGGCTGGGTGTAGAGCCGGCTGCTGTCCACATCGGAATTGTCCACCCCATCTTCCTCTCCCCCCGTCACCCCGAGTTCCATCTCCAGGTACATGCCCATGGCATCGAGACGCTCGAGGTAACGCGCACAGGTGGCGACGTTTTCCTCCAGTGGCTCCTCGCTCAAATCCAGCATGTGTGAACTGAACAAAGGTGCCCCCGTCGCAGCAAAGTGCTTCTCCCCCGCTTCCAACAATCCATCCACCCAGGGAAGGATGTTGCGCGCACAGTGATCCGTATGCAGGATGACCGGAACCCCATAGGCCGCTGCCACCTGATGCACGTGCAGGGCCCCGCTGATGGCGCCGAGAACCGAGCTCCCTTCTTGGGGCAATTTGAGTCCCTTGCCCGCTTGGAAGGCCGCCCCCCCGTGCGAGTATTGAATGATCACCGGAGAATTCACTTTGCGCGCCGTCTCGAGCACCGCATTCACGGAATTGCTTCCGATGACATTCACCGCGGGCAAAGCGTACTGCCGCTCCTGCGCATCCTGGAACAGCGCGCGCACCTCATCTCCCCAGAGAACTCCCGGTCTGAACTTCGTAGCCATAGGTAAATGCTTATTTCGCCTGCGAAGTTACCGATTCCCTTCGGAAGCTGGGTGCTCGGAACAGGTCAAATCCCGCTCCAATTGCGTCAACTTCCTCCGCATGACCGGAAAGAAAACCGGAGGAACCAAGCTCAGGAGCATCATACCCGGGTAGCCCGTGGGCAGTTGGGGCGCCCGCTCGATATGATCCAGCTGGGCATAGGACTTGGCGGGTTGATGGTGGTGATCGGAATGCCGCGACAGCTCGAACAGCACCAACCTGCCCAAGGCGTGATCGGAATTCCAACTGTGATGGGGTTGAACCCGTTCAAACCGATGGGCATTCTCCCGCTTTCGCTCGAGCCCGTAGTGTTCGATGTAATTGACCGTCTCCAGCAAACACCCGCCCAGTAGCGCCGCCACTGCCCAGGCCCCAGCCACGTTCCAACCCCAGCCCCATCCCACGCCCAACAGCAAGGACCACTGGAACGCCTGCCATCGAAGCACTTCGTTCTGCAGGCTCATGACGGGAATCCCGAGGCGCGTGAGGCGCTTGTGTTCGAGCCGCCAAGCCGAGCGCCACCCTCCGATGATGGAACGCACCCAGAAAAGGTACACCCATTCCCCCCTTCGCGCGGAGGCGGGATCCTCAGGCGTAGCCACGTTCCGGTGATGACCCCGGTTGTGTTCCACGAAAAAATGGGTGTAGAGGGAGGTGGTCAGCAGCAGTTTTGCGAGGAACTGTGAAAAAGCGTCGGGACGGTGGCCCAGCTCATGTGCGACATTGATTCCCAAAACACCACACAGCAGTCCCATCGCGGTCACGTGGCCCCACCACGTGATGCCGGTGGCCGGGTCCATCGCCATCTTCCACAGAAAAAAAACCAACATCCCCCACTGAATGGGCACGGCCGTCCACAACACCAATTCGTATCCCGGGTCGTGGGATACCCGCTCGCGGTCTTGGGGACCCAAGTTCCCGGGAGCCCCGGGGAGCAGCAGTTCGAGCAGGGGGAGGAATCCGAACGCGTAGCCTATCGCCAGCCAGGCAGCCCCACCCGTTGCGCGAAAGGAGAGCGCCGCCGACAGGGGAATGGTCCACGCTGCGAGGTAACGCAGCGGGCGAATGCTCCAGCGGTAGGGGGCGTCAACGTGGGGAAGAAGATGAATCCGGGTGCGCATGGGACCCGAACTTAGTGAGGATTTGGTCTGGAGTCAAATCCAATTGATTCAAAGCCTGTTGCGCCCACTCCGCTTCTTCCGTGCCCGGGTGAACCTCCAAGACCTGCTGGTAGGTCATCCGCGCCTGCTCGCGGTCGTTGAGCTCCACCTCTGCGAGAAAACCCACCAGGAAGGCAGCGCGCGCGCGACCGGGATAATTGGGGTGGTGGTCATGCAAATCCCGCAAAAGGGTCATCGCCTCGTGCACCGCCCCCGTAGAGCGCAGCAAATCCGCGCGCCGGAACAGCATCTCCGGGGTGCGTTCGTCTTCGTGGCAGGCATTTGCAAAAGCCGCATACTTCACCAGGAGGGTATCCCTGACCGCTTCATCCGGCGCCATCTGCTCCTCCCCGGGAACCGCAGCCCCGAACAGCTTGGGCTCAAGTTGGGCGATTTCCAAGGCCAAATCCTCACAGGCATTCCGCTCCCCGCCCTCCCCCTGGCACCCCACCCCCCCCAAGGCCACCGCAGCCGCCAAGGCCCAGAAACGCGGACCGCGATTAGCGCTTGCCATTTCCCAATCGATTGAATCGCATCCGATAATCGACCTTCACCTTGCCCTGCCCGATGTCGCGGAGCTTCCCGTGAAGCAATCGGCGGCGCATGGGAGTGAC
>JBEEPJ010000167.1:0-4675 GCA_041191165.1 Bacteroidota bacterium
GCCGGCGGGGGATTTTCATCTGCCTCCTCCTCCTTACTGGAAGGGGCCTCGCGGTGGCACCAACGCGCCACCGATTCCGCGTGAGGTACCTGCGGAGCTGACGATACCGGCGGATCAGCCGGAGGAGTTGGTTCGTTTGTTGCGGGAAGAAGCAAAAATCATCTGAGTCATGGCTGCGATAGTTTGGATTTCAACGAAGGACGGGGTCGCCACGAAGGCGGGCCTCGAGGCGGCGTCGTATGCGGTGGCCCTCGCGGGGGGAGCGCCGGTCACGGCGGTGGTCGCGGGTGCGATCACGGGTGACGCAGGGTTGGGGGCGGTCGGTGTAGGCCAAATCCTGCACCGGGCAGAGGGGGGGCTCGACAGTGGCCAGTGGGCCCGGTTGTTGCAAGCGGGCGTGGAGCAGGTAGGGGCCCAGTGGGCCGTCCTCGCCCACGACGCGGCGGGACGGGCGGTGGCCCCCCGGCTCGCGGTCCGTCTCGGGGCGGGTCTGGTGAGCGGGGTGACGGGGTTGCCGGAGGCGGGTCAGGTGCGCAGGAATGTATTCAGTGGCAAGGCGGTGGCCGACGTGAAGGTGAACACCCCGCGCGCAGTCTATACGTTGACGCCCAACGCCTTCGGCGTGCGCGAGACGGGCGGGGCGGCGGCCCAGGTGGTGCCGTTCGCGCCGGAGGTCGGAAGCGCGCGCGAGGTGGTCACGGGCTTTGCACCGGCGGGGTCGGCCGGCCAGGTGCCGCTTCCGGAGGCGGAACGCGTGGTGTCCGCGGGCCGGGGGCTGCGCGGCCCGGAGCATTGGGGCATCGTGGAGGACCTCGCCCAGGCCCTGCACGCCACGACCGCCTGCTCTCGCCCGGTCGCGGACATCGGATGGCGCCCGCACCACGAGCACGTGGGCCAAACCGGCGTCACCATCCGCCCCAACCTCTACATCGCCGCGGGCATCTCGGGCGCCATCCAGCACCTGGCCGGCGTCAATCAAAGCAAGGTCATCGTGGTCATCAACACCGACCCGGAAGCCCCGTTCTTCAAGGCGGCGGACTATGGCATCGTGGGAGATGCATTTGAGGTTCTGCCCAAGTTGACCGCCGCCGTCAAGGCCATGGGCGTTTGATTCTGTTGCCCCGTGGAGCTGCATCGCTTTTGAAATTGCGTCTCGGATGAAGAAAATTGAAATGGAAGTCGTCGACATCGCACTGAGCGGATCCTCGTCCGGTGCGTATGCCATGGTCCTGGGGGAGAAATCCGGGGGACGCAAGTTGCCCATTGTGATTGGTGGTGCTGAGGCACAGGCGATTGCGATCGAGATGGAGAAGATGAAGGCGAGCCGTCCGCTCACCCATGACCTGTTCAAGGCCGCGTTCGATGCCTACCAGTTGGAAATCTCGGAGGTGTTGATTTACAACATGGTCGAGGGTATTTTCTATGCCAAACTCATCTGCACCAACGGCTCCCGGGAAGCGGAAATCGACGCCCGACCCAGCGACGCCGTGGCGCTCGCCTATCGTTTCAATTGCCCCATCTTCGTGTATGACGCGGTGTTGGACTCGGCCGGAATCCGGCCCGACGAGATGGATGAGGACTCCGATGCCCTTGACTTCGAACAGGAACAAGAGGTTCCGGAGGTGCCTCAGGAATCCCACATGAGCTTGGCGGAGTTGCAGCGGGAATTGGCGCAGGCCATCGAGCGCGAGGAATACGAGCGGGCGGCCCGGTTGAGAAATGAACTTCAAAAGCGACAGGGACATGACGAGTGAGGGCGGCATGGCGCGGGTCGGAATCATCATGGGTTCCACCAGCGATGCCCCGGTGATGCAGGAGGCCGCCGAGGTGCTCGAGTCCTTAGGGGTCGCTTTCGAGATGGAGGTGGTTTCTGCGCACCGAACCCCTGACCGCATGTACGAATACGCGCGCAGCGCCGCCGACCGCGGACTGCGGGTCATCATCGCCGGGGCGGGCGGAGCCGCCCATCTTCCCGGCATGACCGCATCCTTGACGCCGCTCCCGGTCATCGGCGTCCCCATCAAGAGCCGGAACTCGATCGACGGCTGGGATTCGGTACTGAGCATCCTGCAAATGCCCGCGGGGGTTCCCGTGGCGACGGTGGCTTTGGACGGAGCCCGCAACGCGGGCCTGCTCGCAGCCCAGATGTTGTCCACGGGCGATGACGCCCTGCGGGAACGGATCGCCCAGTACAAGGAAGGCTTGCGGGTCCAAGTCGCCACTGCCGCAGCGGGGTTCCGCACAGATTCAGGCAATTCAACCTCCTCCGCCCGCTGAGCCATGGAGGAAAATTCCGTCGCCTTCGATCCCTCCGGTCTGAGCAACGCCGCGATGCACGGGCTGTTGTTGTCGGGAATCGCGCCCCGGCCCATCGCCTTTGCGAGCACGGTGGACGGGGAGGGACGTCCGAATTTGGCCCCCTTCAGCTACTTCAACGTCTTCTCGGCCACGCCGCCCATCCTGATCTTCAGCCCGGCACGCCGCGGCCGCGACAACACGACCAAGCACACCCTGGCGAATGTGCAATCGGTGCCCGAGGTGGTCATCAACCTCGTGGACTATGCCATGGTGCAGCAATGTTCGCTGGCCAGTGGGGATTTTCCGGAAGGGGTGAGCGAGTTCGAAATGGCAGGTCTCACGCCGTTGGCCAGCGAGGCGGTGCGGCCGTTCCGGGTGATGGAGTCCCCCGTGCAGTGGGAATGCAAGGTGTTGCGTGTGGAGGCGCTGGGCACGGGGCCGGGCGCGGGCAACCTGGTCATCTGCGAGGTGGTTCGGGTGCATGTGCGGCGCGATGTCCTCAACGAAAATGGGATGCCGGACGTGCACAAATTGGATCTGGTGGGCCGATGCGGCGGAGAGTATTACGTTCGAGCGTCTGGAGCGGCGTTGTTTGAGGTGGCCAAACCCCTCACCGCCCCCGGAATCGGTTGGCCCGCGCTGCCCGATGATGTGCGCCGTAGCCCCTGGTTGTCGCGGAACGAGCTCGCTCAACTGGCCGCAGCCCTCGCCCTTCCAGACGAAACGGATGTGAATGAATTCAAGTTGCTGGAATTGAGTGACTTATTCATGGAACACGAAGGCGATGGCAGGGCGTTGGAACAGGCCTTGCACGAGCGGGCGAGGGCATACTTGGCGGAGCGGGATGTGGATTCGGCCTGGAAGACGCTGCTCTCTTTCAATGCAGGTTGAGGGCTGAGACGGCCGCAATTGGTTGAAAACTTGCGGGCGCAGGCCGGAAGAGATGCTGAGATTTGGGCCTAACTTCGGGGTATGGCATACGCAATTCAGGGGCGCATTCGGCGCAAGTTCGATGTGGAGGTTTTCCCGAGCGGGTTCAAGAAGCAGGAATTGGTGGTGACCACAGAGGAGCAGTATCCTCAGGACATCAAGCTGACTTTCATGAAGGAGAAGGCGGATTTGCTCGAGCGCTTCCAGGAAGGGGATGAGGTGGTGGTGAATTTTGATTTGCGCGGTCGGGAATACCAGGGGAAATACTATGTGGACTTGTCCGGTTGGCGCATTCAAGCGGCCTCCGAAGTGTCCGGAGGAACGGGCGCCGGCGCGGGCGCTGCCGCAGGAGGAAGGGGAGGGATGGACGGCGGAATGCGGTCCCCTCGTCCTGCGGGAGGAGGTGCGCCTGCGGGGGGATTGCCTGACGTGCCCGCTGCCACCGCGCTGGATTCGGGGGCAGAGGATGACGATTTGCCATTCTGATCGTCGATTCGCGAGGGAAGCATGGGGCGGGATTTTCAGGAGGATCACTTCCAAACACGCACCTGGCCCAATGGGTTTCGCCTGATTTGGAAGCCGTTGGATCGTCCTGTGACCCATTGTGGGTTGATTTTGGATGCGGGGTCCCGCGATGACGCTCCCGGAGAAGAGGGGTGTGCCCACTTCATGGAACACACGCTGTTCAAGGGAACCCAGAAAAGAAAGGCCTTTCATGTCCTCAATCGGTTGGACAGTGTAGGAGGGGAGTTCAATGCCTCTACTTCGAAAGAGGATACATGGATTTACGCCGCTTTTTTGCAGACCCATCTGGAGCGGGCGATGGAATTGATTGCGGACATCACGTTTCACGCGTCCTTTCCCCCCGCGGAGGTGGAAAAGGAACGGGATGTGATTTTAGACGAAATCGATTCCTATCGGGACCAGCCGGTGGAGGCGCTGTTCGACGAGTTTGAGGAGCGGTTGTTTGCCGGTCACCCGCTGGCGACGCCGGTCCTAGGTACCCCTGAGACGGTCGAGCGGATCACCCGGGAGACCTTGGTGCGGTTTCGGGAGCGTTGCTATGTGCCGGAGGGAATGGTGCTCAGCGTGGTGGGGTCCCACCGATGGGAAGAGGTGGAGCACCTGGCGGACAAATACTTCGGCGCTGCGCCCGCCCGGAAGTTGAATCGACCCCGCCACACGTTTGGAGAAGGAGCCCGGTTCGATGTCCGCCGGCCCATGGACTCCAATCAGGTGCACCATTTGATGGGGCGGGTGACGGTAGGGGGAGACCACCCGGATCGGATGGGGCTGGCTTTGCTGGCGAACTTATTGGGCGGGCCGTCGATGAACAATCGGTTGAGTTTGCGGGTGCGGGAGCGGCACGGTTTGGCCTACAATCTGGAATGCAGTTATGCGCCGCTGACGGATACCGGTGTCTTTTCCATCTACTTCGGGACGGATG
>JBEEPJ010000168.1:0-4660 GCA_041191165.1 Bacteroidota bacterium
GTAAATTTCACGACCTCGGTGGCCACCTCTGCCCCGACGCCTGGGACGGTATCCAAGGCCTTGGTGCGCGCGGCCATGATGCCCCGCATGTTGGGGATCCGTTGTTCCGCCATGCCTTTCGCCGCGCTGAGCACGAGCGGAAGGGCGATGGACAGCGACTCGGTTCCACCGGCCACCTCCCGCTTCACCGCCGCCTGCGCACCGTTCACCTCGAGGGCGACCGCTGAAGCGACGTAGGGCCAGTCCAACCACTCCGCCACCATGCCCGGCACCATGCCGCCATTGTGGTCGATGGTCTCCTTTCCGGCGAGGATCAGGTCGAAGTTCCGGGTGCGGACAAAGTCGGCGATGAGGCGCGAGACCTGCATGGCATCGACCGGTTCAGCATCGATCCTGACCGCATCATCCGCCCCGATGGCAAGCGCCTTGCGGATGACTTGCTCACAAGCCGCAGGTCCTACCGTAACCGTTGTCACCTGGCCGCCCAGCGCCTCTTTCAACTCGATAGCGCGCACGAGCGCGTACCATTCGTCATACGGATTGACAATGTAGGTCACCCCGTTGCTATCGAATTGCGTGTCGCCCGCCGTAAAGGCGATGCGGCTCGTCGTGTCCGGGGATTGACTGATGCAGACCAGGATATTCATGGCTCGGTTTTCTAGCAGCAAAGTTACAAGTCCATAGGCCAAACTCCCCGCCCCCATACCCGCCATTTCAATCCCCACTTCCCCCCTTGCAAAGAACTTCACGCCGTTCCGTACATTTGCGCCCCTAACCAGAATGCAAAAACATCATGCGTGAAGTGCAATACCGCGAAGCGGTGGCCGAAGCGATGAGCGAGGAAATGCGCCGGGATCCCAGCGTTTTCCTCCTCGGGGAAGAGGTGGCAGAGTACAACGGGGCGTACAAGGCTTCGAAGGGCATGCTGGACGAGTTTGGCCCGGAGCGCGTCATCGATACGCCCATCGCAGAGCTCGGTTTCTCAGCCATCGCCGTCGGTGCCGCCATGAACGGCCTCCGGCCCATCGTGGAGTTCATGACCTGGAATTTCGCGATTCTCGCCGCAGACCAAATCATCAACCACGCAGCCAAGATGTTGCAGATGAGCGGAGGTCAGTACCACGTGCCCATCGTGTTCCGCGGTCCCAACGGCACCGCCGGCCAGCTCGCCGCCACCCATAGCCAGAGCTTCGAGTCCATGTACGCCTCGATTCCGGGGCTCAAGGTGGTCACCCCCTTCACGCCCTACGAGGCCAAGGGATTGCTCAAGGCCGCCATCCGAGACAACGACCCGGTCCTGGTCATGGAATCCGAAAAAATGTATGGCGACAAGGGGCTCATCCCCGAAGGCGAGTACATCATCCCCATCGGCAAAGCGAATGTGCGGCGCAAGGGAACCGCCTGCACCGTGGTGTCATTCGGGAAAATCCTGAAGACCGTGCATGAGGCGGCGGACGTTTTGGCCCAAGAAGGCCTAGAAATCGAAATCATCGACTTGGTGACCATCCGTCCCCTCGACATCGACACCATCGTGGAGAGCGTGAAGAAGACGAACCGGCTCATCATCGTCGAGGAGAGTTTCCCCGTGGCCTCCATCGCCACGGAGGTCGCCTACCGGGTGCAGCGTCACGCCTTTGACTACCTCGACGCCCCCATCCGCCGGCTGTGCCAGTCGGACACCCCCTTTGCCTTCGCCCTGCCGCTCATCGATGAAGCCCTGCCCCAGGTCCGCGACATCGTACAGGCGGTCAAGGACCTGAACTACGTTTCTCATTGAGTTTTTTATTGAGTCCTTCGTTACCAAGCTTTCTCAACCAATTATGGATCACAACACCCTCTTCATCCTCGTGCCCGCACTGGCGGTGCTGGGATTGATCGTCATGGCCTTCCAAGCGGCCTGGGTCAAGAAACAAGACCGGGGCGAGTCTCGGATGGCAGAAATCGCCCAACACATTCAAGAAGGGGCCATGGCCTTTCTCAAGGCGGAGTACCGCATCCTCGCCATCTTCGTCGTCATTGCCGGCGCCCTGCTGGGTCTCGTCTCGCAAATCGTCGAGACCACCCACTGGACCATCGTCGTGGCCTTCGTCATCGGGGCGATTTTCTCCGCCCTCGCTGGGAACATCGGCATGCGCATCGCCACGCAGGCGAACGTGCGGACCACACAGGCTGCCCGGACGAGTTTGGCCAAGGCCCTGAAGGTCTCCTTCACCGGCGGCATGGTCATGGGCTTGGGCGTCGCTGGCCTCGCGGTTTTCGGGCTCAGCGTGTTGTTCGTCGTGTTGCTGAATCTGCTGGGGAATGGCGGTTGGGAAGGGGTGGAGTCGATGACCATCGTGCTCGAGTCCCTCGCCGGATTCTCGTTGGGGGCTGAGAGCATCGCGCTGTTCGCCCGGGTCGGAGGCGGCATCTACACGAAGGCGGCCGATGTCGGTGCCGACCTCGTGGGAAAGGTGGAGGCGGGCATTCCGGAGGATGACCCGCGCAACCCCGCGACCATCGCCGACAACGTGGGAGACAACGTGGGAGACGTCGCCGGGATGGGGGCCGACCTCTTCGGCTCCTATGTCGCCACGGTCCTCGCTGCCATGGTTCTGGGCAACTATCTGATCGCCGACAACGGAGGAAGCATCCAGGACGGATTCGGCGGCATGTCGCCCATCCTGCTGCCCCTGATCATTTCTGCTCTGGGCATCGTGTTCAGCATCCTCGGAGGTTTTCTGGTCTCCGTGAAGGAAGGCGCGAAAGAAGCCGATGTGCAAGCCGCCCTCAACCGCGGCAACTGGGGCTCCATTCTGCTGACGGCCATCGCCAGTTTCTTCCTCATTCAAACGATGTTGCCCGCTGAGATGACCATGGCCTTCTTCGGCGAAGCCGACCGGGTGATTTCATCGATGTCGGTTTTCTATGCGGTCATCGTAGGCCTCGTGGTGGGAGCACTCATCTCATTCCTCACCGAGTACTACACCGGCCTCGGAAAGGGCCCGGTGTTGGGCATTGTGCAGAAATCATCCACGGGGGCAGCCACGAACATCATCGCAGGCCTCGCCACGGGGATGATTTCCACCTTCGGCCCCATTCTGCTGTTCGCCACGGCCATCTATGTGGCTTATGAGTTTGCAGGTTTCTACGGGGTGGCGATCGCCGCCTGTGCCATGATGGCTACCACGGCCATGCAATTGGCCATCGACGCCTTCGGGCCCATCGCCGACAACGCGGGCGGCATTGCGGAGATGAGCGAATTGCCCGACGAGGTTCGGGAACGCACGGACATTCTGGACTCGGTCGGCAACACCACCGCCGCCATTGGAAAAGGGTTCGCCATCGCCTCAGCCGCCCTTACGGCACTGGCCCTGTTCGCGGCTTACGTGGAGTTCACGGGCATTGAAGGCATCAACATCTTCAAGGCAAATGTCTTGGCTGCGCTCTTTATCGGCGGCATGGTTCCCGTGGTATTCTCTGCACTCGCCATGAATTCTGTGGGCAAGGCGGCCATGGACATGGTCCGGGAGGTACGCCGCCAGTTCAAGGAAATTCCCGGCATCATGGAAGGCACTGGCAAGCCGGAGTACGGCAAGTGCGTGGACATCTCGACACGCGCTGCCCTGCGCGAGATGATGTTGCCAGGCGCCATGACCATCGTCTTCCCGCTGGTCATCGGATTGTTGCCGTTGCTCTTGGGAGCGGAACACGCTTGGGCTGCAGAGACCCTCGGAGGCTACATGGCCGGCGTGACCGTCAGCGGCGTGTTGTGGGCCATCTTCCAAAACAATGCCGGTGGCGCTTGGGACAACGCCAAGAAGTCCTTTGAGGCCGGCGTGGAAATCGATGGCAAGATGACCTTCAAGGGTTCTGATGCGCACAAAGCCGCAGTCACCGGGGACACGGTAGGTGACCCCTTCAAGGACACCAGCGGACCGTCCATGAACATCCTCATCAAGCTCACCTGCTTGGTGGGATTGGTCATCGCCCCCATCTTGGGCGGTCATACCCATTCGACAGAAGCAGGGGAAGCCGAGCAGGCCGCACCCCAAACAGAACAAGTGCAAACCGAAGCGCCTAGCCAGACCCTCGAAAGCGGTCAAGTGGCGCCCTGAGTTCAGCACACCCCCATCCGAAGAGAGCGGAGGCCCCACGGGGTTGTCCGCTCTTTTTTTGTTAATGTTCTGGGCGCTGACTGGAATTAACAACTCTCCCAATTGTTTATACTTATCATTGCGATAAATTATAAACACATGACGAAACCGTTTCTCATCCTCGGAGCCGCTTCCCTGCTCCTCGCCTCCCTCAGCGGATGCCAAACCGAAGGCTGCACCAACCCCAACGCACTCAACTACGATTCCACCGCGGACATCGACGATGGCGATTGCAGCTACGAAGGGGAACTGGTGTTTTGGTACAACGCGTCGACGAGCGCAGAGGTCTTGGATTTTTATGGTGAGAGCCTGATTTTCTATGTCAACGGTCAGCTCATCGGATCCACCTCCTCCTCTGTATTCTGGACGGGGGCTCCGGATTGTGGGCAGAACGCGTCGATCACTTACACGGGCAACTGGCGCAGCAACAGCACCAAGACGGTTTCGTATGAGGTTTGGGATGAGGATGGCTACCTCTGGTGGTCTGGAACCATCACATTGGACGCCAACACGTGCACGACGTT
>JBEEPJ010000169.1:0-4657 GCA_041191165.1 Bacteroidota bacterium
GCCGAGGAGGCGGGCGTCGCCGTCCGGTGTGTCCAGGCCGACGCGATGGAGTACCCCGTCGCCCCGGGCCATTATGACGCGGTAGGCCTCGTCTTCGCCCACATGCCCCCCGCGTTGCGCCGGGGTTTCCATCGCCGGATGGCCAGCGGACTGCGGCCGGGGGGCACCCTGATCCTCGAGGGCTTCGGCCCCGGTC
This sequence comes from Bacteroidota bacterium, assembly GCA_041191165.1. Classification (GTDB taxonomy): domain Bacteria; phylum Bacteroidota; class Bacteroidia; order Flavobacteriales_D; family Sanyastnellaceae; genus CAMCYM01. The sequence continues at coordinate 197 of JBEEPJ010000169.1, forward strand.
AGCTGGCCTTCACCTCGGGCGGTCCCCGCGAGCTGGGGATGTTGTTCACCGAGGAGATGCTGCGGGACGACTTCGCGGGGCTCGAGGTCGTGCAGTGCGAGACGCGGGAGGTGGTGTTGGACGAGGGGCCGTTTCACCAGGGGCGGGCCCAGGTCACGCGGTTTGTGGGGCGCGCCCTGCTGGGGAGTGCCCTGCTCCTGGCGGCGTGCCTCGCCCCCTTCTCCCCCGCGGCGGCCCAACCCGACTCGCCCAAGCTCAGCGCCGCCGAGGAGAACGCGCTCCGCCAGCCCCCCGTCGTCCAGCCCCTGCCCGCCGACTCCGTGCGCTGGGTCCACCGCGGGAAGTTGGACATCCAGTTCGGCCAGGCCCACTTCAACCAGTGGGCGGCCGGCGGGCAGAGCAACGTCTCCCTGCTGACCAAGCTCGACCAATTCTGGGAGTACGACCGGGGGCGCAACGGTTGGGACAGCGAGTTGCATTTGGCGTTTGGCCTGCAAAACCGGCCGGACGAATCCGTGCTGCTCAAAACGGACGACCGCATCGAAATCAGCACCAAGTGGGGCCACCGCGCCACGGCGAACGGCTTCCTGACCGTGCTGGCCAACTTCCGCTCGCAATTCGCCCCCGGCTATCCGCTCGTCAACGGCGTGCCCAACCGGGACGTACTGCAATCGCGCTGGATGGCCCCGGGGTACGGCGTCCTGGCGGCCGGCATGGATTACAAGGATGCCCCGCGGCAGTTGACGGTTTTCGTCGCCCCGCTGACCTACAAGACGACGTGGGTGCTGGACTCGACCCTGTCCGCGGCCGGGGCCTTCGGGGTCACGCCGGGCGCCCGTTCCCGGCACGAGGTGGGCGGCTACATGCGCTTGGCCTGGACCACGCCAGTGTGGAAAAACCTGCAGTATGGAACGCGTCTCGACCTGTTTTCCAACTACATGCAGACGCCCGAGAACATCGACGTCTTCTCGGACCACACCCTGACGATGAAGGTGAACGACTTCCTGTCCACGACCTTGAATGCCACCTTCTTATACGATCACGACGTGGCCCTCCAGAAGGGGGAGCCTGTGGTAGGTCCTGAAGGCCAAATCCTCGATCCCCGCATGGGCCCCGGCCTGCAGTTTCGCGAAATCCTCTCGGTGGGATTCTCGCTGGCCCTCTGACCTGTGCGCAGCACACAACCCAGGCGTCCCTTATTTTTGGCGGCATGAAAGCATATGTATTTCCGGGCCAAGGCGCCCAGTTTCCGGGGATGGGACGCGACCTGTACGAAGCCTCGGCCGTCGTGCGCGACCGTTTCGCCCAGGCGGCAGAAATCCTCGGATTCGATATCGCGTCCGTCATGTTTGACGGGACGGAGGAGGCGCTGCGCAAAACCGAGGTCACCCAACCCGCCATCTTCCTCCATTCCGTCCTGCTGGCCGAGGCCCTGGGCGAGGGATTTGTGCCGGACCGGGTCGCAGGCCATAGCTTGGGCGAGTTTTCTGCCCTCGTAGCGGCCGGAGCGCTCGACTTTGCGGATGGGCTGCGGTTGGTGTCCGAACGCGCACAAGCCATGCAGGCCGCATGCGAAGCCGTGCCAAGTACGATGGCTGCGGTGCTGGGCCTCGAGGATGACGTGGTGGAACGCATCTGCGGCGAAATCCCCGGAATCGTAGTTCCCGCCAACTACAACTGCCCTGGCCAGTTGGTCATCTCCGGCGAAGTTCCAGCTGTGGAGGCCGCTTGCGCCGCGTTGACCGCCGCAGGGGCCCGTCGGGCGCTCATCTTGTCCGTCGGCGGGGCGTTCCACTCGCCCCTCATGGAACCCGCGCGCGAGCGTCTGGCACGGGCCATCGACGCGACATCCTTCCGCGCGCCCCGTTGTCCCATCGTCCAGAATACCACAGCCCAGGCCACGTCCGACCCGGCCATTATCCAACGCGAACTCGTCGCCCAATTGACCGCCCCCGTCCGGTGGACACAATCGATGCAAACCCTGTTGCAACAGGGTGTGACCGAGGTGATCGAGGTGGGACCTGGCACAGTCCTGCAAGGATTGTTCAAGAAGCTGGACCGCGCCCTGCCCTGCTCCAGCGCCAGCATCGCCCCCGTGGTTTCTTGAGGGCGGGCAGCTTGGTGCACAAAAAAAGACCGGGACTTCCCGGTCTTTTTTTGTTTTCAATTGCGATAAAGAAGTCAGGCCCGAGGCGAGGACAAGGCTGAGAACAGCGCTTGCGTCTCATTTTCCGCGGCCAACAGCGCCTGCTTGAGGACGGCATTCTCTCCGCGCAGCTCATCCACCCGACGCTGCGCCCGGGCGAGTTCCGTCTTCAACCGCATGAACTCGTGCAAAGCTGCTACGCGCTCCTGCCGAGCGACCTCCAATTGAATGAGCAATTCCTCCATGCCCCAAAGATGAAACCCTTCCCCCGAAAACACGACGCACAAGAGCCGCTACTTACCAACGAAAAAACGTTGATTTCAACCAACCGACGAAGGTGGAGAATTCCTTCGGCGGCGCTGAAACCACGCCCAAGCCATGAGGGGAAGTGCACTCGCGGCCGACAAGATGGACAAGGCGGTGAAGAGCGAGGGGATTTGGCCTACATCACCGCCGTAGAATAAGCCACTCAGGACAGCGCCGGCCCCGATGCCCACTTCCAGCGCCATGAGCATGGTCCCCAGGGCCAGCGCCACCTTGCCCGGCGAGGCCAAATCCGCCGTCCATGCAAAAATCGTCGGCATGTTGATGCCCACCGATGCCCCATAAATCACCCCCGCCCCCATCGCCAAGGCCGGGGTGTCCGCAATGGCCAGCAGCCCCATGCCCAACGCCAACAGCCAGGACCCGAGGATGAGCAACGGCAACCGGCCGTGTCGATCGGAAGCCTTCCCCGCTACGAAACGGATGGCCACCGAGGCCAGCACCACGGTGGCATTGAAGGTGCCTTTGTATTCAAAACCCAGGTTCCCCACAAAATCTGGACTCAAGGTGAGGTACGCCCCAAAGCTGATGGCAGGTGCTAACAAAGCCAGCGAGGAGGGCCATGCCGCCCAATCCACCACCGGCCCTTGCAGCACATTGAAGTCGCTCCATTGCACCGGACGCGCCGCGGGCAGGGACTCAGGCAGTCGGTACGTCATACACAAGGCAATCCAACCCAATAGCGAGGAAGCGATAAACAGGGCGTGATAGCCCAGCTCGACCGCCAGAACACTCCCCAGCGCAGGACCCGCCGCCATCCCCACATTGCCCGCCACCCCGAGCAGCCCCAGCGCTTCACCCCGCCGCTCGAGCGGGGCAATGTCCGTCAGGAAAGCCGTCGTGCCCAAGGGCCTGAATCCCGTGCTCAAGCCGTGGAAGAAACGCAGGATCATAAACAACAGAGCCGACCACGGCACCCCCACCGCCATCCAACCCCAGCTTCCGCCCCATCCGTGAATGACCGAATACAGCAACCCCGAAATCGCCGTGACCGCCGTGCCGATGAGCATTACCGGCAACCGCCCCGCCCGATCCGCCATGCGTCCACTGAAAAACCGCGAGACAAAAGCCCCCACGGTGAAAAGTCCCACAATCCAACCCACCCAGTCCGGCTTCCCCAACTCCGCCAAAAACCCCGGCAACTCCGGCAACAGCATCCCAAAGCTCGCCATGAAAAACACCGTGCTCCAGCACAAGCGCCAAAAAGCCGGTGTGAAGAGCGTACCCGCGGCGGCGGTAGCGGGAGAATCGGAGGAATGCATAATGGCTGCACGAAGATACCCCGGTCCCTGCCCACCATGACTATATTCGATTCCTCCAATCCCCGTTTTCATGGAATATCCAGCAAAAGTCCTCCTCGCCTGGGGAGAAGCCATCAGCGGCAACGCCTCCTTTCAACAGTGGCTGCTGGCCAGCGACTACCGGGAACTGGGGCTCTGTTGCTACGCCCTTCGCCACGATGCCTCAGCCCGCGATTGGCTGATGGCCCAGGGTTTTCCCCATCTCATGGCCCTCATTCGCGGGAGCGAAGGGGAGGGCCAAGCGGTGATGTGGTTGGAACGGTTTGGCTTTCAATATCTCGCCGATGTGGCGCGTGGGGCGGACAACGACGACGAGGCCATCCACCGGCTCATGCAGCAAGGTCAGCGGGAATGGGCGGGAATTGCGCTCAAGATTCGGTCGGTGAAAAACCAAATCGAAGACGACAACAACGACATCCACAAAATCTCCCGCATCTGACGGCATCCGCGGCACTTCAGCCGCCACCGTCGGGATCAACTCCCGGGCAGATAAGCCAGATGGCTGAGTCCGTCCAACGGCAGCACCTCATTCGCCAACCGCAGCAGATCCTCGGACGTGACCCGCTCGATTTCTTGAAAGACGACTTCCATCGGTTCTACACGTCCAAACTGCATCAGGCTTTTCCCCAATCCCGTCATCAGCGCATGCCCAGAATCCTGAGCGAGCGCCATGTGACCGAGCATTTGCAC
>JBEEPJ010000170.1:0-4644 GCA_041191165.1 Bacteroidota bacterium
GCCCGGTATGCGGTTTGGACGGGTTACCCCGTCCAGCGCTTTCAAGCGATGCTCGGTTTTTCCTACGCATTCTGACCTCCCCCCACGAAGGGGGGAATTCAGCAGCAGGCGGAGGTGCCGTTTGTGGAAAAACGGTCGAAGTGTGAATAAAATCAGGGGTCAGAGCGGGACTTTTTCTGACGGGGACGTTGCTCTGCTTCGTACTTTCGTGGGATGCACCCCGCGACGCTAAGCCGGGTGAGTAGAAACCTGAAGATGATGACGGATCCGGACTTTCCTCTGAGCAACGCGCAAGAATCCTCCGCGGCGGCAGCAGCTGCTCCAAAGGCCGCGAAAAAGTACGACGCCAGCAATATCCAGGCCCTCGAAGGCATGGAACACGTGCGCATGCGTCCCTCCATGTACATCGGGGATGTAGGGGTGCGCGGTTTGCACCATTTGGTCTATGAAGTGGTGGACAACTCCATCGACGAGGCGCTTGCGGGGCACTGCGACACCATTGAGGTCACCATCACCCAAGACAACGGCATCCGCGTGCGCGACAACGGCCGCGGAATTCCGGTGGACCTCCACGCCAAGGAGGGGGTTTCTGCGCTGCAGGTGGTCATGACGAAAATCGGCGCGGGGGGCAAGTTCGACAAGGATTCCTACAAGGTTTCCGGCGGTCTGCACGGAGTGGGCGTCTCTTGTGTCAATGCCCTCTCCATTCACCTGCGGGCAGAGGTTCACCGGGACGGCAAGAAGTTCGAACAGGAATACAGCCGGGGCAAAGCGACCTACCCCGTTCGCGAGATTGGAACCTCAGACCGGACCGGTACAATCGTCGAGTTTCAGCCGGATGAGGAGATTTTCGAGACGCTCATCTACAACTACGACACCCTCGCCAATCGGATGCGGGAACTGGCCTTCCTCAACCGGGGAATCACCATCACGCTTTCCGACGAACGCACCCCCTTGGAGGACGGCGATGGCTTCAAACAGGAGGTCTTCACTTCACAAGACGGACTCAAGGACTTTGTGACGTTCCTGGACAGCAACCGAGAGCCGCTGATCGCCAAGGTCATTCACATGGAGGGCGAGCGCGGGGGCATCCCGGTAGAGGTCGCCATGACCTACAACACTTCTTTCACTGAGAATCTTTTCTCCTACGTCAACAACATCAACACCCACGAAGGAGGTACGCACCTCTCGGGGTTCAGACGGGGATTGACGCTGACCTTGAAGAAGTATGCCGAGACCTCCGGAATGCTGGAGAAGCTCAAGTTTGATATTTCGGCGGATGACTTCCGCGAGGGCTTGACCGCAGTCATCAGCGTGAAAGTGGCGGAGCCGCAGTTCCAAGGCCAAACCAAAACCAAGCTCGGAAATGCCGAGGTCAGTGCGCCCGTCAGCCAGGCGGTCAGCGACATGCTCGAGGCGTACCTGGAGGAAAATCCGGCCGATGCGCGCTCCATCGTCAACAAGGTCATCTTGGCGGCCCAAGCCCGGCATGCCGCGCGCAAGGCCCGGGAGATGGTACAGCGCAAGACGGTCATGGGAGGGTCGGGACTTCCCGGCAAACTCGCGGACTGCGCGGAGAAAGACCCTGCGGTTTGCGAGTTGTTCCTGGTCGAGGGCGACTCCGCAGGCGGAACGGCCAAGCAGGGCCGTGACCGCCACTTTCAGGCCATCATGCCCCTTCGAGGCAAGATCCTGAACGTGGAAAAGGCCATGCAGCACAAGGTGTTTGACAACGAGGAAATCAAGAACATCTACACAGCTCTGGGGGTCTCACTCGGCACCGAAGAGGATGGTCGCGCCTTGAATTTGACGAAGCTCCGCTACCACAAGGTCGTCATCATGTGCGACGCCGATGTCGACGGCAGCCACATCGAAACCCTCATTTTGACCTTCTTCTTCCGCCACATGAAAGAGCTGATTGAGAAGGGATTTGTCTACATCGCTACCCCCCCATTATACCTGGTCAAGAAAGGCTCCCGCCAAGTTTACTGCTGGAACGATGCGGAGCGCGATGCCGCGATCGAGCGTTTCCGCACCGCAAGCGGCGCGGATTCAGGCATCAATGTCCAGCGCTATAAGGGTTTGGGCGAAATGAACGCGGAACAACTCTGGGAAACCACCCTCAACCCAGAAAATCGAACGCTGCGTCAAGTGACCATCGAAAACGCTGCTGCCTGCGATCACGTCTTCTCGATGCTCATGGGCGATGAGGTGCCCCCCCGGCGTGCATTCATCGAGGAAAACGCGAAGTACGCGAATATCGACGCCTAATTCCCTTCACAATTCGCGTTCATCCCATGCACGCTGACCCCTCCGAGGTGAAACTTCATTCCTTTCTCGTGAAGGGAATGACTTGTCAGCAATGTGTGAAAAGGGTTCGCGACGCAGCCATGCAAATCGAGGGCACCGAAGATGCCCAGGTTTTTTTGGGAACGGGAAAACTATTGGTGTGGGCGCGTCCCCCTTGGAACGGGCAAGCACTGCAGGAGGCCATTCGATCAATGGGTTACACTTCCCAACCTGCGGTGGATGTGGATGCCGCCGAGGTGGCCCCTGTTGCAGTTACCGACCCCCTTCAGCCGGCGGGAGCAGCTCCAGGCAGCGGTTACTTCCCGCTATTTGTCACCTTCGCCCATATCCTTGCAGTGGCAGGTTGGGCCGCCTGGACTTCTGCTGAAGATGCCGCTGAGGGATGGCATCGATTCATGTCCTACAGCATGGCGGGTTACTTTCTGGTGCTGGGATTGTTCAAGGTCATCAGCCTCAGGAAGTTTGTGGAACTTTTTCAACGCTATGACCTACTGGCTAAGCGTTCCCCAGCTTATGCATGGGCCTTTCCGTTCTTGGAATGGACTGCGGGCTGGGCTTATCTCTTTTTCCCCCACGCTTCACTGCTGCATGGCGTCATCCTCATTTGGATGCTGCTTTCCACCGTCGGCCCCCTGCAAGTGATCTTTCGCCAGGACCAAATCCGCTGCGCATGTCTCGGCGAAGCCCTGGGGCAACCCGTGGGTTGGGTAACGGTGGGAGAAAATCTCGCCATGGCACTCATGGCCGCAGCGATGCTCATTTTATAATCCGTCTGCAATGGCAACCTACTGGGCAGGTACAACATACTGGGTGACCGGGGCGAGCAGTGGCATCGGCAAGGCTGTGGCCCACGAATTGTTTCAGAACGGAGCGAGGGTCATTCTCTCCGCCAGAAGGCAAGATGCCCTGGAGGCGTTGGTGAAAGCCTGGGGCGCTCAACCCGACCAAATCCTCGTACTTCCACTCGATCTTTCTTTATCCGATACGCTCTCAGAAAAGGCGCAAGCAGCGTTGAAATGGGCCCCGCGATTGAACGGCATCGTGCATTGTGGCGGAATCAGCCAACGATCGCTGGCCAAGGATACTTCACTGGAGGTAGACCGCCAACTCATGGAGGTCGATTACTTTGGAACGGTGGGGTTGACCAAGGCCCTCCTCCCCCACTTCTTGGCCCAAGGCCATGGGAAGATTGCCGTGGTGACCAGCCTTATGGGGCTTTTTTCGTCGCCTTTGCGCAGCGGGTATTGCGCGGCGAAGCATGCGTTGCACGGTTTTTTTGAAGCCCTCCGGGCTGAGCATCACGGCGATGGATTGCGCATCACCATGGTCTGTCCCGGATTCATCCGCACCGAGATCTCGATGAATGCCCGGGTGGGAGACGGAAGTTTACAGGGAACGATGGATGAAAAAACAGGCCAGGGCTTATCGCCTGAGGCATGTGCATCCCAGTTGCTCCGGGCCATGCACCAGGAAAAACCGTTGGTCTTGATTGGCCGGGGTGAATTGCTTGGTGCCTACCTCGCCCGTTGGGCTCCTCAGTTGTTGCGCAGATGGATGCGCAAGGTCAGGGTTACCTGATCTCCCCTCCTCCGTTTACATACTCGCGACCTGGCACATCCAGCATTCGGGTGTGTTTTTTCAACGTTCGGAGCAACAAGAACACCACCAGGGCCGCTCCAAGCAACGCAAGCCAAATGGACTGGACGCGGGCCTCAGTCCAATCCCCCCCTGACGCGGCCAACCCTCTGGCGCTCTGCATCCAGCTGATCCAAGCGAACGTCAAGAATACGGCGAGAAACCCATTGTACTCCCGCTTGAACACATTGCGCAAGGAGAAAGGAACGCCTGCGGGTTGCCATCCCCCCCACCGTGGGATGAACGCTGGGGTCTTGAGGGACCAATCCACATAGGATTGCCCGAATTTCCTGCGCAAGAACGCTTCTTCCGCAAACATGATGCGTTCGTAATACAGCCAGAAACTCAAAGCGACAATCACGGTGAATCCCCACGAACCCAGGTACATCACCAAGCCGATCCACATGAGGAAATTGCCCACATAGAGCGGATGGCGGACCATGCCATAAATGCCTCGGGTGTTGAGCGACTCGGCCACCTGACCTTCGGAAGTGTTGCGGCCTGAAGTTCCACGCGGGGTGTATCCGATGGTGAGGGCCCGCACCAACAGACCCGACAAGCTCACCGCGAGGCAAACGGCCTCAAAAGTGCCCCAGCGCTCCAGGTCCTGTGCGTCGGGGACGGGCCCCCATAGCAACACCCCACTCGCCGCGACGTAGAGCACCAACGGAAGATAACTCCGCCAGCGAAACAACCAGT
>JBEEPJ010000171.1:0-4643 GCA_041191165.1 Bacteroidota bacterium
ACTCGGGAATGTCGGCGATGGGCAAGATGGCATTCACCCGGTTGTTGCGCCGGGAATAGATGGCCTCCACGTAAAATCCCCCCAACTCGAAAATGCACAGGATGTATCGATTTTCGACGATTCGCTGGGCCAAACACACCCCATGATCCCACATATAGTTCGTCTTCTCGTCGAGCGGAAGCCGGTTGAATGCTTGCAAATCCATGTTCTTCGATAGCTTGTGGCCCTTCTTACGCGGACGATGGGCGAAGGTTACAGGCCCGGAGCGATGTACATTGCGTCATGCATCGCGTGCACCTGGTCGAATGTCCGCGGGACGCCATTCAGGGCTGGCCCCGCCCCATCTCCACGGAGGAAAAGCTCCATTATTACAGGACTTTGCTAGCGGTGGGCTTCGACACCTTGGACCTCGGGAGTTTCGTGTCGCCCAAGGCCATGCCTCAGATGGCCGATACCGGCGAGGTCATTTCCCGTCTCACCGACGAGGGCCTCGCGATGGGTCGGACCCGGTTGCTGGTCATCGTGGGCAACGCACGGGGGGCTCAGGATGCCACCCGATATGCCGCCATCGACGATGTCGGATTCCCACTCTCCCTCTCCGACACCTTCCAGCGGCGGAACACGGGGGTGGGACTCGAAGGCGCCTGGGAACGGGTGTCGGAGATCCAGGAACAACTCGTCGGGAGCGGAAAGCGGCTGGTGGTGTACTTGAGCATGGGCTTCGGGAATCCCTACGGCGATGCCTGGAGCCCGGCTTTGCTCTCGGAGTTCTCGGGCAGGCTGGTCGAGGAGTTTCGCGTGGACACCATCGCCTTGAGCGATACCGTCGGCACGGCCCAACCCGATACCATCCGATCGGCCATGGCGCACTTGATCCCGCGCTACCCCGGGGTGAGCTTCGGAGCGCACCTCCACGCCAGGGCCAGCGAAGTTTGGGAGAAAGCAAAAGCAGCCCTGGAGGGGGGCTGCTTGCGATTGGACGGGGCCATGGGCGGCATCGGAGGGTGTCCGATGGCCCAGGATGACCTGGTGGGAAACTTGGCTACCGAGACCTTGGTGATGGGTTTGGAGGAAGCAGGCATTTGGTCGGTGGAAAATCGCCGGGCTTGGGAAGAAGCCCAGCGCCTAGCCGCCTCATTGTTTGGTTGACGATTCAATTCAAACAATACTCAAAGGAATTGAGTTTGAAGCGGTGTCGGTGCATGTAAATCTGCTCAAACTTGAGCGTATCGATATATATGCGATAGTGTTTCATCCGACTGGCTTAGTGACCATGCTTACGCCAACCGGTCGACGAATGTTCGCAAAACTTCGATAAAAGTTAGATTTTCATCGAATTCGTTGATTTGTAACGGTTTGGCCTAACATTCCCCCGGCCAAGCCCCCGAGGCCAGGCGATCAAAGGGTGAGCACGGCGAGCAGCAACCCGGTCAGGGTCACCCCCAACTTGGCGGCGTTGAAGCGGTGTCCATCCCCGCTCTCGAAGAGCATGGTGGTCGAAATGTGCAGCAGGAACCCGATCAAGATGCCTTGCGAAACCAAGGGCAAATGTTCCTGAATGGCCGCGTTTCCGCTGTGCAAGATCCACTCGAAAAGCCCCATGCCCAGGGCGGGCATCAACCCGAATGCGGTCAGCGCCAACCAGCGACGGCCCCGCGTGACGCCCAGTGCTTGCATCAACCCCATGATGACCACCGCCACGGGAATGTGGTGCATCGCGATGCCCAGCAACAACTGCGTATCGAGCTGTGCCCATGCGAAATCCGCTCCCACATGGACATGGTCCGCATGGTCATGCACACCGGAATCGTTCATTGCATGGCTGTGGCCCGAATGATCGTGGCCTCCGTGGTCATGCCCGGCATGGCCAAGCGGCATGGCCTCGATGACGGCGTGCAGGCACAGGCTGATGAAGATGGCCCAGGGCATGCCCAATTTTGGGGTCAAGCCCGCGCCGGACCGCTGCGTTGACCCGGCGCTGTGCGCATGCGAGTGGGCGTGACTGGGGTCATGAGCGTGGCCGTGATCGTGGGCGTGGCTGTGGGCGTGGGAGTGATCGTGGCCGTGGCCGTGGCTGTGGGCGTGACCGGACTGGAGCCCTTCTTCCAGGTGCAAATGTCCGTGCTCTACCCCCTGGGAAACATACTCCAACAGGCCTTGCAGCAGGAACCCGATCAAGACGAAAAGGCCCATGGTTTGCGGCGCATTCGCATAGGCCTCAGGCACCAAATGCAAAAAAAGCAAGCCCACGAGGTAGGCGCCCCCAAAGGCCAACACCAAAGGCAATTGGCGCTCGATTCGCCGTCCCGACAACTCAAAGAGTCCGCCGCCCAACCAGGCTACCGCCAGTAGCAACAATGAAGCAATCCACATGATTCAAATCGAGCGCGCAAAGATGATACAACGCGGGGATGACTCCGACCAGGGGCCCCAAGAATAATCGCCCCGCTGGTCGAAGGGTTCCAGTCCGTGGCGGCTGCACAGGGCGCGCAATGCCTCTGGCGGGTGGGCCCGCACGCGTTCTACGTGGTGACCTGACGCACCTCTGGGCCCGCTGTACCGAATGTCTTTTTCGACCCAGCCCGCCTCCACCCTGCGGTGAATCGTGTAGTGCCATCTGTTTCCGTGGGCATCCTCCCGTTCGATTTCCTCCCTGGGCTGCAAGGTGGCGAGGACCTGAGGGAGGTTGAGGTAGTCGAGCATGTAGAGCCCCTGCGGCCGGAGTACCGCCCGGACGCCCTCGAGGACGGCGGACTGGTCGGCGGCATGCTCGAAAAACCCGAAGCTGGTGAACCACTGGATCACAGCGTCGAAGGGGGAAAAAACGGCGAGGAGGTCGGGAAGGTGGCGCATGTCGCCGCGGAGGAAGGTGAGGCCGGAGTGGGGTTGGGCGGCCGCGCGGGCGAGGCTGGCGGCGCTGAGGTCCACCCCCACCGTTTCGAATCCCCGTGCGGCCATGCCCCGCGCATGCCGGCCTGAACCGCAGCCCAGGTCGAGCACGTGGGCGGGCGGAGCGGGCAAAAGACCGGACCGGCAGAGCGCCTCGACCCCCTGCTCCGCTTCCGCTTGGTCCCGATGACCGTAGAGGACGGGGTAAGCCTCGGAGTCAAACCAATCCACGAACCAATCGGACTTGGTTTTCCACAACGTGTTGGTATTACTCTGCTCCATGGACCGCAAGTTCCGTCTATTTTGCGGTAGATTCGAACCATGAACGGTGTGATTTGCGCCCAGACCGGTCCTGTTTTTGTTTGGCCTACCACCTCCTGGCCGGAGGACGGAAGGCTCGAATGCAGTTTTCAGGGATGCGTGACCGCAGGCATCACCGACATGTTGGTGCGCTGGCTCGAAGACCGCAGTCTGCAGCAGCCCATTCGATTGCGACAGCAGAAGCGCATGGTGCGTGTGGGGACCGAGCTGCTTCAGAACCTTTTCCACCACGCACCTCCTGACTCCGCCTTGGAGACGCGGTTCCTGGTGGTGGCCACGCCGGAAAGTTGGGTCATCTCCACCTGCAACCGGGTTGATTCGGAGACCCGCCACAACTTGGAGAACCGTGTTCAGCGGATGAAATCCCTGACCCCGGAGGAACGTCGGCAGTCCCAGCGGTTGTCACTGGCGCAAGGCACCCGAAGCCGACACGGCGGTGGGGGCGTGGGGTTTCAAGAAATCCTGCGAAAAACCGACGGGCATCTTCACTTGGAATTCCTACCTTTCGCCCCTGACACTTGGCTGGCGATATTTACAGCTCAGATCGATGCAACCCATGAATGACTTCCGTTTGGACGGCACGTCGAAAACTCCCAAGGTGGAACTCACGGTGAATCCCTTCGCCATGCACCTTTCCGGACGATCGATTCCGGAGAATTCCATCGAATTCTATCGCCCATTGATGGATTGGGTCGCCACCAACTGTGACGCGGGCAAACCCCGCTTGGAGATCAACATTCGCCTGGAATACTTCAACACCAGTTCGAGCAAATGCCTGATGGACCTGCTCAAGCGGGTGGAAAGCAGCGGGAACGAGGCCGTGGTCAATTGGTTTTACGAAGAAGATGACGAGGACATGCTCGAGGCCGGAGAGGACTACGATGAAATCATCGAATTGCCGTTTCGCCTGATCGCCACCGAGGCGCACTGAGTCGTTGCACCCATCGGTTCCAGCGGAATCGCGCGATGCGTTCTGGCCATTGGGCCCAGAGGCTGATCCAAGCTGAGGTCGTCAATACCCAGATGACCAATAAGTTGAACCATTCTGTAGGCCAAACCTGCCCCCCCACCCTTTTCGCCGGAACGAACAACATCGTCCCCAAGGCTCCTTCATCGACCGGTTGTTGATGGATGAATGCAGAAAGCTGGGTCACGCCGCGGTCGGTCACCACGAAACGCTTCTCCCGGTCCGTTTGCATCACCCAGTCATACAGGGAGGCATTGTGGTGGCGCAGCCGCTGGGATTCGAGATCGTTGGCGGAAGCCCGCTTCCACTCATCCCGTAGCCGGAAAGACTGCTTGTAAACTTCCGCATAGGCGTTGCGAATGTTATCGAAGGAAGCCAGCGGAGGGAGCACCATTCCCCAGCTGCGGAGTTCTTGCAACGCTCGTTGGCGCTCGTTTTCCCGGGTGGCGGGATGGGGGATTTGGCC
>JBEEPJ010000172.1:0-5130 GCA_041191165.1 Bacteroidota bacterium
GAATGGTCACCTGGGACTTGGCGTCCGGCCGGAGATACGGCATGGGACTGGGCTCCTCCCGGCGGATGGCCGCCAGCTCCCGCAGGATGCGGTGGCTCAACTCCAGCGGCAGCGGCATGTAGTTGTCGGTTTCGCGCGTGGCGTAACCGAACATCATGCCCTGGTCGCCCGCGCCCTGGTCTTCCTTGTTCTCCTTAACCACCCCCTGATTGATGTCGGACGACTGGTCGTGGATGGCGCTGAGGACACCGCAGGAGTTCGCCTCGAACATGTACTCGCTGCGGGTGTATCCGATGCGCCGGATGACTTCGCGGGCGATGCACTGCACATCGAGGTAGGCCTTGCTTTTCACCTCCCCGGCTAGGACCACCTGACCGGTGGTCACCAAGGTCTCGATGGCCACCTTCGAGTCGGAATCCGATGCGAGGAAATGGTCGATGAGGGCGTCGCTGATTTGGTCTGCAATCTTATCCGGATGTCCTTCGGAAACGGACTCTGATGTGAAGAAGTAGCTCATGGCGGCAAAAGTAATCCCCAATTTACACCAAACCCGCTGCCGCAAGAGATAAGAAAAATTGAGAAATGGGATCCTCTGTCTCCCGCTATCTTGCGGTCCTTATCGGAAAGACATGACACATTCCCATTCACCCCCCATTTTAATCTCAGTTTCCAATGCCTAATGAACAATACCTAGCCCTGGACGGCGCCATCAGCGCCGAATTCCAGAAGCGTCTCACTCCGGAGGATGCATTTTATCTGCTCCAGTCGGGACATGATCGTTTTCTTCAGCACCTCACCCACCGCCGAAGCCGGGGCAATTTGCTGGCGGACGCGGCGGAAGGACAGTTCCCGTACGCCGCTATCTTGGGTTGCATCGACTCGCGGGTTCCCGTGGAGGAGGTCTTTGACGCGGCCTTCGGCGACATGTTTGTTGTGCGGCTCGCCGGCAATACGGTCAATCCCGATGTGCTGGGAAGTTTGGAGTACGCCTGCAAATACGCAGGTTCCAAGCTGATCTTGGTGCTGGGGCATACCCTGTGCGGGGCCGTTCGCGGGGCCTGGATGGGGTTGCGCGATGGGAACATCTCCGGACTGCTGGATCGAATTGAGCCCGCGGTAGAGGCCATCCGAAAAGAGGAGGGCCCCGAGCCCACGGATGAGCACATCAACCATTGTGTCAGCCTCAATGTCCGGCATGTATGCGCCCGCATCCGTGAGGAGAGCGAAATCCTCCGGGAAATGGAGGAAAAAAAGGAGATTGCCATCGTCGGTGCTGTCTATGACGTGGCTTCCGGTCGCGTGGATTTCACGGTCGTTCCCCATGGCCATCAGGCAACGGGCTCCCCAGTATCCGGCCAGCGATGAAGGTCTTCTCCCTCTTTCGAAAGCATCAACTGCCCATGACCTGGGTGGGAATCGCCTGCATCGCGTTGGCGACCTTCCTGCTTCCCCAAGTCACCGGGCGGCCACGGGTGATTTTGCAGGAGGATTGTCCTGTTTTTCAAGCGTTTACTCCACTTTCCAACGTCGCTGCGCTCGCGGACCTCTCCTTCGGGAAGGGGCTGTCATCGGTGGACGATGATGCCTGGAGTGAAATGCACTCCGACCCCAGTAACCCCCAAGAAAACGAAGGGGCGCCATCCGGGACCAATCCGCTTTTGGAAGAGGAGGTCCTCGAGGAATTTGCTGCGTGTTCCCCCGCATCGCAGGGGATGGCCGCAGCAGCCCGCATTTCGCCGAATTGGCGTTGGCGGGCGGCCTTTTTTCTTTCCCCCTGCCTTCGCGCAGCGGGCGAGCCCCCAGAATGGGCGGCTCTTTTGCCGGTTGCAGTGACCTGCTGAGGTCCGCAGACCTGCCCAGCGCGGAATCGCGCCCCCCCTTGCCTTTCCCTCATCTTTCTCGGCTTTTGCTCCCCGATGCTGTCATGTCTTGGAGCACAAGGCCTGCGATTCTCATTTACGCTCATGAACTTCTCTCAACTGAACCGGGATTTGCCCGCTTCTATCGTCGTGTTTCTCGTCGCTCTCCCGTTGTGCCTCGGCATCGCCCTCGCTTCTGGCGCTCCCCCGCTGTCTGGAATCTTAGCGGGCATCATCGGTGGCATCGTCGTCGGGATGATCAGCGGTTCCCCGCTCGGCGTATCCGGGCCGGCAGCTGGACTCGCCGTCATCGTCCTCAATGGCATTCAGTCCCTGCCCAGCTATGAAGCCTTCCTGCTGGCCGTCGTGCTCGCAGGCGGGATTCAGATCCTATTGGCGGGACTCCGCGCAGGCATCATCGGCCTGTACTTCCCCTCGTCGGTCATTCAGGGCATGTTGGCTGCCATCGGCATCATCATCATTCTCAAGCAGATTCCTCATGCCTTTGGATACGACGCTATTCCGGAGGGCGACCTCCGTTTCCAGCAGGCAGACGGAGAGAACACCTTTTCAGAACTCCCCCATATGCTCAATCGGGTCCAACCACTGGCCATTCTCATTTCAGCGGTTTCTCTGACCCTCCTCATTCTGTGGGAGCGTCCATGGCTGAAGAAACAGATGTGGTCGAAATGGATTCCCGGGTCCCTCATGGTGGTGGTGCTCGGAAGCGTTTTAGGGGTTCTTGGAACTTGGGTGCTGCCGGATATGGAGGCATCCCACTTCGTTCAACTCCCGGTTTTGCAGGGTTTAGGCCAAATCAGTTCCATCCTCACACCACCGGACTGGTCCATGTGGCAAGACAGCGCCGTATGGACCATCGCCCTCACCCTCGCCGTGGTCGCCTCCCTCGAAACCCTTTTGTCGGTAGAAGCCACGGACAAGATGGACCCCCACGGCCGCATCACGCCCACCAACCGCGAGTTGCTGGCACAGGGCGTGGGCAACATGCTCTCCGGAGCCATCGGAGGCTTGCCCATCACGCAGGTCATCGTCCGCAGCTCTGCTAACATACAGAGTGGAGGCCAAACCCGCACCAGCACCATCCTCCACGGTATCTTCCTCTTGGTGGCAGTCCTCTTTGCGGCATCCCTCATCAACCTGATTCCCCTGGCGAGCCTTTCCGCCGTGTTGATCATGGTGGGGTTTAAACTCGCCAAGCCGGCCCTCTTCCTCAAAATGGCCCGCTCTGGTTCCCGGCAATTCATCCCCTTTATCGTCACAGTGGTCGCCATCGTCTTCACGGACCTCTTGGTGGGCATCGGCATAGGCCTTGCGACGGCGGTGGTAACCATCCTGCTGGACCACTACCAGCGGCCATTCGTCCACTTCTCAGTGGACCCCACCACCCAAACCTGTCGCCTCGAGTTGTCCGAGGACGTGACTTTTCTGCACAAAGCGGGCCTTCGTGCCGCCCTGGCCGCCGTTCCCGCCCGAGGACAAGTCATCATTGACGCCCACAAAACCCAGCGCATGGATCCCGATGTTTCCGCCATCCTCGATGACTTCGCCCAGCGCGCCACCGAGGACAGCATTTCCCTCGAATACATCCCGCCCCGCTCCTCCAATCCCTCCGCTCCGCTGCGCGCGTTCAAATCCCAAATGAAAACGCTTCAGACATCCCAGGAGGTCCGTAAATAGGTTACGTTCTGGCATTTCAACTTGGTCGCCCTCGGGAATGACCTATCCCTTTTTGCCTACATTCAGGAACCCATTGCCATGAACAAGATCATTTGCCCTCACTGCCACGAGACCTTCTCGCTCGATGGATCCGCGTTCGCAGACATCGTACAACAAGTCAGAAACGAACAATTCGAGGCAGAAATTCTCAAACGCCTGGAGCTCGCTGAAAAATCGAAGCAAGAGGCCATCCAACTCGCCGAGGCAAACCTTCGGAACAGCCTTCAAGAGGCACTGCTCAAGAAAGACCAAGCCCTCCTCGAACTCAAGGCACAGACGGAAATTCAACTCCGCGACGCCTTGGCCGACAAGGAAATGGAACTGCAGCAGCTGAAATCCGTCCTTTCCCAAGCGGATCTGGAAAAGAAACTGTTGGTTTCAGAAGCGACCCAGCGCATCGAAAAGGAGCGCGATGAATTGGCAAATGCCCTAAAAACCAAGGACATCGAGCAGGAATTGCTCCAGAAATCCATCGAGGAGAAATTCCAAGCCCAGCTCCGAACGAAAGACGATATCATCAAACTCAAGGAAGAAGAGATCGCCCTTCGCAAAGACTTGAAGTCCAAGCTCTCCACCAAGATGCTCGGCGAAACCCTTGAACAGCACTGCGAAATCGAGTTCAATAAACTACGCTCCACCGCTTTCCCCAACGCCTACTTCGAAAAAGACAACGACTCCCGCACCGGGAGCAAAGGGGACTTTATCTACCGCGAACACGACGCCGACGGCAACGAGATCATCAGCATCATGTTCGAAATGAAAAACCAAGCCGACGAAACTGCCACCAAAAAGCGCAACGAAGATTTCTTCAAGGAACTTGACAAGGACCGACAGGAGAAAAAATGCGAATACGCCGTACTCGTCTCCATGCTCGAAATGGACAACGAACTTTACAACGCAGGCATCGTCGATGTCTCCCATCGGGCCCAAAAGATGTACGTCGTTCGCCCGCAATTCTTCATCCCCATCATCACCTTGCTGCGCAACGCCGCCCTGAACACTTTAAAGTACAAGGCCCAACTCGCCCAAATCCGCAACCAAAACATCGACATCACGAACTTCGAAGAGAAGATCAATTCGTTCAAGGAAGGCTTTGCCCGCAACTATGACTTGGCCAGCCGCAAATTCCACACCGCCATCCAGGAGATCGACAAGACCATCGTGCACCTCCAGAAAACCAAGGAAGCACTGCTCTCCTCCGAAAACAACCTCCGCCTCGCCAACGAAAAGGCCGAAGATCTCACCATCAAACGCCTCACCCACGGCAATCCCACCATGAAGGCGAAGTTCGACGACCTCAAAGGGGATGCTTAACGGCATCCCTTTTCTTCCCTCCTCCCTTCCTGCCCTCCTTCCCCGCTACCCTGCTACTCAGCTACCCTCCTACCCTATTTCCGCCCTGCCTGCCCTTTCCCATTGCACCGTTTTAGGCAACAAAAAAGGGTCCCCGAGGGGACCCTTAAGAGTGGCGTCGACATACTCTCCCGCAATAGCAGTACCATCTGCGCTGGTGGGCTTAACTTCTCTGTTCGGA